>JANWHQ010000012.1 GCA_025450315.1 Caulobacteraceae bacterium | reverse complement strand
GGCGTGCACTACCCCCGGCGCCGGAACTCCGCCTCGGGGGCGGGGCGGCCCGCCCGCCCACCTGGCCCGTTGCGCCCCCGCCTCGGCCTCCACCTTGCAGAGCGCCGGATCCGGCGAGGGGCCGCCCGCGGCGCGGGCGGCGGCGATCTCGGCGCGGGCCTTCTCCATGTCGGCGCGGAACGCCGGGCTCGACTGCAGCGCGGCGTAGAGCGCCGAGCCGTTGAGGCGGCCGGCGGCGATGTCGCTGGGGAAGTGCACGCCGCAGACCACCCGGCTCTCGGAATAGACCCGGGCGCGGGTCAGGATCGCGGTCGCGCGGTCGGGCGCGAGCTCGGCCAGCATCAGCCCCCAGGCCCAGATGGCGGTGGAGTGACCGGACGGATAGGAGCCCGAGCGGGCGAGCTCGTCGGTCCTCGCGACGCAGATGTCGCCGCGGCGACCGACGAAGGGGCGCGGGCGCTGGTAGAAGTCCTTGGGCGGAGTGATGAAGGCGCGCTCGTCGGACAGCGAGCGGGAGAAGATCCCGTAGAGCGTCGGGGCCGACGTCTCGTCCAGGACCACGCCCAGGGCGCAGGCGAAATCGTGGATATCGGCCTGCGGCGAAACCGCAGCATCCGCGGTGGCCAGGGTCCAGCGCGCGCTGCCCTTGAGCTTGCGGGTGACCTCGAAGGCTCGCCGGTCGTCGGCCTCGACGCCGCTGCCGCGCGCCGGCGGAGGCGGCAACACGCTGATCATGTAGGGCGCGGCGCCCGGCAGCAAATATCCCTGGGGCGGCGCTGCCGGCGCGGCCGCGACCCAGGCCAGGGCCGCCAGGGCGCCCGCCGTTGCGATCGATGTTCTCCAGCCCATCGGCTCCCCCGGCCACGTTGCGCGCCCATGCTCGAACGCTTGTAACAATCCCGCGTCAGCTTGCCCCGCCGAAGTGTAGGGAATGCGATGCCTTTGAAGCGCGACGTCCGCCATCTGGCCCTCGGGGCCGTGGTCCTGGCCCTGGCGGGATGCCAGCGGGCGGCCCAGCCGCATAATGTGATCCTGTTCGTGGCCGATGGCCTGCGCTCGGAGATCGTGACGCCCGAAACCGCGCCGGCGCTGGCCGAGGTGCGGGACCAGGGCGTGGACTTCGCCGACAGCCACTCGGTCTATCCGACGGTGACCACGGTCAACGCCTCGGCCCTGGCCACCGGCCACCTGCCCGGCGACACTGGCGACTTCGGCAACATGCTCTATATCGGCGCGCCCTTCGGCTTTCCGGTCAACGCCCCGGTGGCGCCGGTCGAGGACGACGACGCCATCGGCCTGATGAACCAGCGATTCGGCGGCGACTATCTGGGCGAGACGACCCTGCTCGAGGCCGCCCGCGCCCAGGGCTATTCGACCGCGGCGATCGGCAAGCTCGGGCCCACCGCCGTGCAGGATCCCACCGACAGGGGCGGCCAGAGCATCGTCATCGACGACGCCACCGGCTGGCGCCAGACCCCCGGCGCCGGCTTCCCGCTGCCGCCCGGCCTGGAGGCCGCCATGGCCAAGGCGGGCGTGGAGCCGCAGGCGCGCGACCGGGGCCTGAACGCCTCGCCCGGCGCGTTCAACATGGCGGGCGTCAGGGTGCCCAACAGCTACCAACAGGACTGGTTCGTCGATGTGGCGACCAAGGTGGTGCTGCCCCGCTTCAAGGACTCCCACCGGCCCTTCGCCATGGTGTTCTGGTCCCGCGATCCGGACGGCACCCAGCACAACGAGGGCGACAGCCTGAACACCCTGACGCCCGGCATCAATGGTCCGACCTCGCTGGCCGCCATCCGCAACGCCTCCAACGACCTGCAGCGGCTGCGCGACGCGCTGAAGCGGCTGGGGCTGGAAAAGACCACCGACATCGTGGTGGTGGCCGACCACGGCTTCTCCACCGCCGCCAAGAAGAGCGCCACCAGCCCCGCCGCCAGGATCGCCTTCCGCGACGTGCCGCCGGGGTTCCTGCCGCCGGGCTTCCTGGCCATCGACCTCGGCAAGGCGCTGGACCTGCCGCTGCATGACCTCTTCGGGCTCCCCATCGACCTGGGCGGCAGACCGGCGCCGGCGGGCAACGGCGCGCTGCTGGGGCCCGATCCCAAGGCCCCTGAGGTGGTGGTGGCCGCCAACGGCGGATCGGACCTCCTCTATCTGCCGGGGGCCAAGGCGCCGGCCCTGGCTCGCAAGGTCGTCGCCGTCCTGCTGCGCCAGGGCTATGTGGGCGCCGTCTTCGTGGCGGATTCGCTGGGACCGGTCCCCGGGACCCTGCCGCTCAGCGCGCTTGGCCTGCAGGGCGCCGCGCGCACGCCCCAGCCGTCGATCATCGTCAGCTTCCGCAGCTGGACGCTGGGCTGCAGGAAGCCCGAGCTCTGCGCCGTCGAGGTCGCCGACACGCCCCTGCAGCAGGGCCAGGGCATGCACGGCGCCTTCAGCCGCGCCGACACCCACAACTTCATGGCCGCCATCGGCCCGGACTTCCGCCGCCGCTTCAGGGACCCCGATCCGGTGGGCAACGTCGACGTGCCCGTCACCCTGGCGCGCGCGCTGGGGCTCAGGCTTTCGAAGCGCGGGACGCTGGCGGGACGGGTGCTGACCGAGGCCCTGAAGGGCGGCCAGACGATCCGGCATGGCGAGCGCACCCTGCGCTCGGCTCCCGCCGCCAACGGCTTCGTCACCGTGCTGGACGAGCAGACGGCCGGCGGGAAGGTCTACTTCGACGCCGCGGGCGCGCCCGGCCGGACGTTCGGACTGCGGCCCTGAGCGGCTACTTCCTCTCGAACAGCTTGGCCCAGCGGCGCTTCTCGCGGGTCTTCCAGCCGCCGCGGTGGTAGGCGTCCGAGGCGATCAGCGGCGCCACGGTGGTGGCTTCGGCGAACACCATCTGCTCGAAGGTGACGTCGACCTTGCCCCAGGAGCAGGCCTCCTTCAGCGTCGAGGACGAGCAGGCCCCGTCGCGCACGTCGGCGACGGTGATCTGGACGGCGTATTTGTGCATCTGGGCCTCGTGGCCGAGGATCTCGGCGCAGACCACGGTGTCCTGGGCGAAGTTCTTGGGCACACCGCCGCCGACCATGAACAGCCCCGTGGTCCCGGCCGCCAGCTTGATGTCGGTCAGCTCGCGGAAGTCGGCCACCGAGTCGATGGTCGTATAGGGCTTGCCCGCCTTGATCCGCTCCACCTGGTGCTTGACCAGTCCGAAGCCGGCCGAGGAGTCGGTAAACGCCGGGCAGAAGATCGGCGCGCCTTCCTCGTAGGCGGTCTGGATCAGCGAGCCGGGCTTCCTGGCGTTGCCGGCGGCCAGCCACCTGCCGATCTCGTGGATGAATTCGCGTGAGGAATAGGGCCGCGGCTCCAGGCCGTTGGCGATCTCCAGGATGGCGTGGTCGCAGGCCTGCAGCTCCTCCTCGTCGATATAGGTGTCGTAGATGCGGTCGATGTAGAGCGCCCTGAGGTCGCGGTCGTCTACGTCGGACTTGGCCTGGTAGTGCTTGAAGCCGAGGGCCTCGAAGAAATCCATGTCGATGATCGAGGCGCCGGTGGCCACCACCGTATCGATCATCCCGAAACGGATCATGTCGCGCCAGACGTGCATGCAGCCGCCCGCCGAGGTCGAGCCGGCCAGGGTCAGCCAGACCGAGCAGTCCTTGTCCTCGATGGCCATCGACAGGATGTCGGCCGCCCGCGCCGTGTCGCGCGAGGAGAAGCTCATCTTGCGCATGGCGTCGATCACCGGGCGGGCGTCGTAGGTGGTGATGTCGACGTGCTCGACCACGTCGGCCAGCAGCTCGGCCTTGCGGTTGCTGGAGGCGGAATCGGCGGTCATCTGGAGCCTACCTCGTGTGAAGGGGGAGGGGCGCACGCGGCGTCACGCGCCGGGCGGCGAGGAGCCATATGGGCTGAGGCCCTCGGGGGTCAATGGATAGCGGCCGGGTGCGACAGTTTCTTCGCAAGGCGCCGTGCGTGGTCGAGACGCGGCCCGGCGGCGGCTCCTCACCATGACGAGGTTAGAGAGGAGCCGGGGTCTAGAAGGATGCAGGGCCCGTCAGGCGTGGCCGACCAGGAACGCCAGCCCGGCCGCGCCGACCAGGATCCGCCAGACCGAGAAGGGCCAGTAGCCGCGCTTCTGAACGAAGCCCAGCAGGCCCTTCACCACCACCAGGCCCACGATGAAGGAGACCACGAAGCCCACGGCGATGATGTCCATGTGGTGCAGGTCCAGGGTCTTGCGGTTCTCCCAGAAGTCCACGGCGAAGGCGCCCACCATGGTGGGGATGGCCAGGAAGAAGGAGAATTCCGCCGCCGAGCGTTTGTCGCCGCCCATCAGCAGCGCGCCGGTGATGGTCGCGCCCGAGCGGGAGACGCCCGGCACGATGGCCAGGCACTGGAAGACGCCGATGCCCAGCGCCGTCCACAGCGGATAGCGCATGGCGTCGGTGTGGCGCGGGCGGGGCTCGAAGCGGTCGACCGCCCAGAGGATCACGCCGCCGACGATCAGCGACCAGCAGATCAGGCGCGGGCTGTCGAACAGCACCGTCTTGATGAAGTGGTGCAGGCCCAGGCCGACCACGGCGGCGGGCAGGAAGGCCACGATGACGCTGAGGGCGAAGCGGCGCGAATGCGGGTCGGTAGGCAGGGTGACCAGCACCTTCCACAGCCGCGCGAAGTAGAGGACCACCACCGCCAGGATCGCGCCCAGCTGGATCAGCACGTTGAAGGTGCCCCAGAACGGCTCCTTCAGGCCCAAGAGCTCGCTGGCCAGCAGCAGGTGCCCCGTCGAGGACACCGGGATGAACTCGGTCAGGCCCTCGATCACGCCGAGCACCACCGCCATCAGCCAATCGTGCATGGGAGCCCCTCCTGGTCGCCCTTGCGTGCGGCCGTCGTGGTAAATTCGAAGTTCATCCAGAAAGTGGACGATATGTCATGCACCCGTCGCGCCACGACGCGACCTTTCGCGCCATGCGGGATTTTGAAGTCCATTTTGTGGACGTTCATGTTTTCCGCCGCCGCCGGCCGGTGTATGGGCCTGTCTGTTCCCGGAACTAGGCGTTGAAAGGGCCGCAGGCCGATGGCCGAGCGCATGCTCAAATTCGTGACGGTCGAGCGCGGCATGCCCGCCAAGCGCGAGGTCGAGTCTCGTGCGAAGGACTTCCACGAGATCTATGCCGACTTCATCGACGCCAAGGCCAAGGAGCAGGCTTCGCGCTGCTCGCAGTGCGGCGTGCCCTTCTGCCAGACCCACTGTCCGCTGCACAACAACATCCCAGACTGGCTCAGGATGACGGCCGAGGGGCGGCTGCGCGAGGCGTACGACCTCAGCCAGGCCACCAGCGCCATGCCCGAGGTGTGCGGCCGCATCTGCCCGCAGGATCGCCTGTGCGAAGGCAACTGCGTCATCGAGCAGTCGGGCCATGGCACCGTCACCATCGGCGCGGTCGAGAAGTACCTGACCGATAAGGCCTGGGAGGAAGGCTGGGTCGCCCCGCTGAAGCCGGCGCGCGAACGGGCCCAATCGGTGGGCATCATCGGCGCGGGCCCGGCGGGCCTGGGCGCCGCAGACCTGCTGCGCAGCATGGGCTATCAGGTCACCGTCTACGACCGGCACGACCGGGCGGGCGGCCTTCTGATCTACGGCATCCCCAGCTTCAAGCTGGAAAAGGACGTGGTCCAGCGCCGCAGCCGGCGCCTAGCCGACGGCGGGGTGCGCCTCAGGACCGGCTTCGAGGTCGGGCGCGACGCCACGCTGGACGAGCTGCGCGCCAGCCACGACGCCGTGCTGATCGCCACCGGCGTCTACAAGGCCCGCGAGCTGACCGCGCCGGGCGTCGGCTCCGAGGGGGTGGTGGCCGCGCTCGACTATCTGATCGCCTCCAACCGCAGGGGCCTGGGCGACCAGGTCGAGGCCGCGCATCTGGACGCCGCGGGCAAGGACGTGGTGGTGGTGGGCGGCGGCGACACCGCCATGGACTGCGTGCGCACCGCGGTTCGCCAGGGCGCCAACTCGGTGACCTGCCTCTATCGCCGCGACCGCACCAACATGCCGGGCTCCATGCGCGAGGTGGCCCACGCCGAAGAGGAGGGCGTGGTGTTCGAATGGCTGGCCGCGCCCCGCGCCATCCTGGGCGACGCCTCGGGCGTGACCGGGGTGAGGGCCGCGCGCATGCGCCTGGGCGCACCGGACGCCTCGGGCCGTCAGGCGCCGGAGGAGGCGCCGGGCGCCGACTTCGACGTGCCGGCCCAGCTGGTGATCAAGGCCCTGGGCTTCGACCCCGAGGACCTGCCGACCCTGTTCGGCCAGCCCGAACTGAAGGTGTCCAAGTGGGGCACGGTAAAGATCGACTTCCGCACCCAGATGACCAACCTGGACGGGGTGTTCGCGGCCGGCGACATCGTGCGCGGCGCCTCGCTCGTGGTCTGGGCCCTGCGCGACGGCCGCGACGCGGCCGAAGCCATCGACGCTTACCTGCAGGCCAAGGCCGAGACGCCGGCCCTGGTCGCAGCCGAATAGGAGTCCCGCCATGGCCGACGGTTTCGACCTCGAGCATTACCAGCTCCAGCGCGCCAAGCTGATCGCGGGGCACGCCTATGATCCGTCCACCGAGCGCGACGCCTGCGGCGTGGGCCTGGTCTGCGCCATCGACGGCCAGCCGCGCCGCGAGGTGGTCGAGCTGGCGATCCGCGCCCTGAAGGCCGTCTGGCACCGGGGCGCCGTGGACGCCGACGGCAAGACCGGCGACGGCGCGGGCGTGCTGGTTTCCGTGCCCCAGGACTTCTTCGCCGACCAGGTGCGGCGCACCGGCCACAAGCTGCGCAAGGGCCCGATCGCGGTGGGCCAGATCTTCCTGCCGCGCACCGACCTCGGCGCCCAGGAGACCTGCCGGACCATCGTGGAGTCCGAGGTGCTGCGCTTCGGCTTCTACATCTACGGCTGGCGCCAGGTGCCGGTGGACACCAAGGTGATCGGCGAGAAGGCCAACGCCACCCGCCCCGAGATCGAGCAGATCATGCTGGCCTGTCCGGCGGGCATGGACGGCGAGGCGCTGGAGCGGCTTCTGTTCCTGTGCCGCAAGCGGATCGAGAAGCGCGTGGCCCAGGCGGCCATCTCGGGCTTCTACATCTGCTCGTTCTCGGCCAAGTCGCTGATCTACAAGGGCATGTTCCTCGCCGAGCACATCGACGAATTCTATCCCGACCTGACCGACGAGCGCTTCGCCGCGGCGGTGGCGATCTTCCACCAGCGCTATTCGACCAACACCTTCCCCGAATGGCGCCTGGCCCAGCCTTTCCGCATGCTCGCCCACAACGGCGAGATCAACACGCTGAAGGGCAACACCAACTGGATGAAGAGCCATGAGATCCGCATGGCCGCCCAGGCCTTCGGCGACTTCGGCGAGGACATCAAGCCGGTGATCCAGCCGGGCGGCTCCGACTCCGCCGCCCTCGACAACACCTGGGAGGTGCTGGTGCGCGCCGGCCGCGACGCGCCCATGGCCAAGTGCCTCCTGATGCCCGAGGCCTGGTCGCATCTGGAGGAGACGGTCCATCCCAAGCGCCAGGCGCTCTACGCCTACTGCAACGCGGTGATGGAGCCGTGGGACGGGCCGGCCGCCATCTGCGCCACCGACGGCCGCTGGGTGATCGCCGGCAAGGACCGCAACGGGCTGCGCCCCATGCGGGTGGCGTACACGGACGACGGCCTGCTGATCCTGGGCTCCGAGGCCGGCATGTGCGGCGTCGCCGAGAGCCGGATCGTCAAGAAGGACCATATCGGCCCCGGCCGGATGATCGCCGTCGACCTGCTCGAGGGCCAGCTGTTCGACGAGGAGCAGATCCTCGACGAGCTGGCCGAGCGCCACCCCTACACCCAGTGGCTGGGCAACATGGTGAACCTCGAGGATCGCATCGGTCCGGGGCCCGAGCCGCGCCGCTTCGACCGCGAGGAGCTGCTGCGCCGGCAGGTCGCCGCCGGCCTGACGCTCGAGGACGTCGAGATCATCCTGGCCCCCATGGCCGAGGACGGCAAGGAAGCGGTCGGCTCGATGGGCGACGACACGCCGCTGGCGGTGCTGTCGGAGCGCTATCGTCCGTTGTCGCACTATTTCCGGCAGAACTTCAGCCAGGTCACCAACCCACCGATCGACCCGCTGCGCGAGACGCGGGTGATGTCGCTGAAGACCCGCTTCAAGAACCTCGGCAACATCCTGGCCCAGGACGAGGCCCAGACCGACGTCTATGTGCTGGAGAGCCCGGTGCTCACCACCGGCATGTACGAGCGCATCGTCGAGTTCATCGGCCGCAAGTCGCTGGCGGTGATCGACTGCACCATGCCCATCCCGGCGGCCGAGGCGCGCCCGGGCGACGCGCTGCGGGCCAACCTCGACCGGATCAAGGCCGAGGCCGAGGACGCGGCGCTGCGCGGCTGCGGCCAGATCGTGCTGACCGACGAGAACGTCGGGCCCGAGCGGGTGGCCATGCCGATGATCCTGGCCACCGGCGGGGTGCACAGCCACCTGGTCACCCATGGCCTCAGGTCGTACGTGTCGATCATCGTGCGCTCGGCCGAGTGCCTGGACACCCACTATTTCGCGGTGCTCGTCGGCGTCGGAGCCACGGCGGTGAACGCCTATCTGGCCCAGGAGATCTTCCAGGACCGGCTGGAGCGGGGCCTGTCGGGCGAGCTGTCGCTGCGCGAGGTCTGCCTGAACTACAAGGGCGCGGTCGAGGCGGGCCTTTTGAAGATCCTCTCCAAGATGGGGATCTCGGTGATCTCGTCCTATCGCGGCGGCTACAACTTCGAGGCGGTCGGCCTGTCCCGGGCCCTGGCCCAGGAGTTCTTCCCCGGCATGCCCTCGCGCATCTCGGGCATCGGCCTGGCCGGCCTGGAGAAGAAGGCGGTGGAGATCCACCGGCGGGCGTTCGGCTCGGCGGCGGTGATGCTGCCGGTGGGCGGCTTCTACAAGTCGCGCCGCACGGGCGAGACCCACGCCTTCGAGGCGCGGCTGATCCACACCCTGCAGCAGGCCTGCGACACCGGCAGCTACGACCTGTTCAAGCGCTATTCCGAGGCGCTGCGCTCCACGCCCAGCCTGCAGCTGCGCGACCTTCTGGACTGGCGTTCGGCGGCCAAGGCCGCGCCACTGGAGGAGGTCGAGAGCGTCAACGAGATCAGGAAGCGCTTCGTCACGCCGGGCATGTCGCTGGGGGCGCTGTCCCCGGAAGCGCACGGCGCGCTGAACATCGCCATGAACCGCATCGGCGCCCGCTCGGTCTCGGGCGAGGGCGGCGAGGATCCGGCGCGCTACCGGCCGCTGCCCAACGGCGACAACCCCAACTCGGCGGTCAAGCAGGTGGCCTCGGGCCGCTTCGGGGTGACGGCCGAATACCTGAACCAGTGCCGCGAGCTGGAGATCAAGGTCGCCCAGGGCGCCAAGCCCGGCGAGGGCGGCCAGCTGCCCGGCTTCAAGGTCACCGAGATGATCGCACGGTTCCGGCACGCCACGCCCGGCGTGATGCTGATCTCGCCGCCGCCGCACCACGACATCTATTCGATCGAGGACCTGGCCCAGCTCATCTACGACCTGAAGCAGATCAACCCCGAGGCGCGGGTGACGGTGAAGCTGGTCTCCATGACCGGCATCGGCGCCATCGCCGCCGGCGTGGCCAAGGCCAAGGCCGACGTGATCCTGATCTCGGGACACGTGGGCGGCACCGGCGCCTCGCCTCAGACCTCGATCAAGTACGCCGGCGCGCCCTGGGAGATGGGCCTGTCTGAGGCGCATCAGGTGCTGACGCTGAACGGTCTGCGTCACTTCGTCCGGCTACGGACGGATGGCGGGATCCGCACCGGCCGCGACGTGGTGATCGCCGCCATGCTGGGCGCGGAGGAGTTCGGCATCGGCACCGCCAGCCTGATCGCCATGGGCTGCATCATGGTGCGCCAGTGCCATTCCAACACCTGCCCAGTAGGGGTGTGCACCCAGGACGAGGCCCTGAGGGCCCGCTTCACCGGCACGCCGGAGAAGGTGATCAACCTGTTCAGCTTCATCGCCGAGGAGGTCCGCGAGATCCTGGCCCAGCTGGGCTTCCGCTCGATCTCCGAGATCATCGGCCGCACCGACCTTCTGACCCAGGTCTCGCGCGGCGGCGAGCACCTGGACGACCTGGACCTGAACCCGCTTCTGGTCCGCGCCGATCCAGGACCGAACATGCCCTATTGCACGGTCGAGGGCCGCAACGAGGCGCCCGGCGAGTCGCTGGACGTGCAGATCATCCGGGACGCCGCGGCCTTCCTGGCGCGTGGCGAGAAGATGCAGCTGACCTACACCGTGGCCAACACCGCCCGGGCGATCGGCTCGCGCATCTCCAGCCACATCGTCAAGAAGTTCGGCATGAGCGGGCTGCCGCACGGCCACCTGACCGTCGAGCTCAAGGGCTCGGCCGGCCAGAGCCTCGGCGCCTTCGCCGTGCAGGGCCTGAGGATCGAGCTGACCGGCGAGGCCAACGACTATGTAGGCAAGGGCTTGTCGGGCGCGACCATCGTGATCAAGCCTTCGCCCCACCTGAACGCCCCGCACGAGAACGCCATCATTGGCAACACCATCCTCTATGGCGCCACCGCCGGGCGGATGTTCGCCGCCGGCCGGGCGGGCGAGCGCTTCGGCGTGCGCAACTCCGGCGCGGTGACGGTGGTCGAGGGCTGCGGCGCCAACGGCTGCGAGTACATGACCGGCGGCACGGCGGTGATCCTGGGCCCGGTGGGCGACAACTTCGCCGCCGGCATGACCGGGGGCATGGCCTTCGTGCTGGACCTGGAGGGCCGCTTCGAGGCGGCGCTGAACCCCGAGAGCGTGGTGATCCAGCGGCTGGAGTCCGCCTATTGGGAGGGCGTGCTGCGCTCGCTGGTGGCCGAGCACGCCGCCGAGACGGGCTCCAGATTCGCCGCAGACCTGCTGCGCGACTGGGACATGGTCCGTGGCCAGTTCTGGCAGGTCTGCCCCAAGGAGATGGTCGCGCGCCTGTCGCAGCCGCTGTCGGACGAGGTGGAAGCGGAGATGGCGTAGGCCTCCTCCACCGCATTCGGCGGTCCCCCTCCCAAGAGGTGAGGATCTCGGGTCGGCGCTGAATGAGATCTTCCCCCCTTTTGGGGAAGTACGGCCGAAGGCCGGGATGGGGGCTCACGCCCCCGGCGGCGGGCCCACATACCTGGCGCGCGGGCGGATCAGTGCGCCGCTCTCCAGCTGTTCGATGGCGTGGGCGATCCAGCCGGTCGAGCGGCCCACCGCGAACAGGGCGAAGGCGGCGTCCGGCGGCAGGCCCAGCGCGCGGGTGAGGGCGGCCAGGGCGAAGTCGATGTTGGCCGGCTGGCCCGTATAGGCCTCGCCCGCCAGCTTCAACAGGGTGAAGGCCTTGGGCGGCCGGAAGGCCGAGAGCAGCGCCTTGGCGCGTGGGTCGCCGGCCGGATAGGGCCGCTGGCCGAATCCGGGCGGGGCGTCGCCGCGGGCGATATAGGCCTTCACCGCCGCCTCGGGCCCGTCGCGCCCGGCCTCTTCGACCAGGGCCGCGATGCGCGCGGCCACCCCGCCGTGGCGCGGCCCGGAGAGCGCCGCCAGCCCCGCCAGCACAGCGGCCGACAGGGAGGCGCCGGTCGAGGCGGCCACCCGCACGGCGAAGGTCGAGGCGTTCAGTTCGTGGTCGGCGACCAGCACCAGCGCCCGGCGCACCAGGTCGGCCTGCGCCTCGCCGAGGCCCCAGGCCCGCGCCAAGGCGAGGTGCAGCGGCCCCGGCTCGACGCCCTCGCCGAAGGCCCCCACGAGGTCGCCCATCAAGGCCGCGCCTTCGCGCCAGAGCGCGGCGGGCCCGCGGCCCAACGCCGGCGGCTCCCGGCCGGCCCGGGCGGCCATGGCCGCGAAGGCCCTGGCCGGGCCCGAACCGCGCATCCGCACCCGGGGGCCCGGCTCGCGGGCGAAGACGCCCGGGTCGTCGCAGGCCCACAGCCTCAGGGCGACCGCCTCGAGCGTCTCGGTCTCGGCCAAGCTCGCCGCATCGACCCCGCGGTAGTAGAGCCGTCCGCCGGCGACGTCGGTGATCGCCGAGGCCAGCACCGGCTCGCCCCAGGCGATGGCGCCCCGGGCCACGTCGGCGGGCTTGCGACCCTGCGACTTGCGCTCCAACAGCCGGGCGACGTCGTCGGCGCTGTAGAGGCTCTTGCGCGGATCGGCCGGGTCGGGCCGCGCCTCGATCCGGCCACGGCTGACGTAGGCGTAGAGGGTCTGGGGCTTGACCCCGAGCCGGGCCGAGACCGCGGATCCGTCGAGCCAGGCATCGGCCATGTTGATCGCCTTGATCAAGATTGACGACGACCGTAGCCGATTCCATTGCGGGCCGTCAAAACCTCAGGAGCGTGGTCATGGACGGATTGCGGGACGTGGTGGTGGCCGAGACGGTGTTGTCGGATGTCGACGGCCAGGCCGGCCGGCTGGTCATCCGCGGTTTCACCCTGGACGAACTGGTCGGGCGGATCGCCTACGAGCAGGCCTGCCAGCTTCTGCTGGACGGCATGATCGAGGACCTGCCCGCGCCGGAGGCCATGCGCCATCGGCTAGGCGAGGCGCGGGTCCAGGCCTTCGCCGAAGTCGTCGCCCTGGATGGCGCGCTGGCCAAGAGGCCGCCGCTGGACGTGGTCCGCGCCCTGATGGCCCGGCTGGAGGACGGCGACGACGTCCAGGTGGCCATGCGGCTGCTGGCGTCTCCGGCGGTGTTCGCCGCCGCCGCGGTCCGCGCCGGCCGGGGCCTGGCCCCGATCGCACCCGATCCCACCCTCGGCCACGCGGCCGATTTGCTGCGGATGCTGACCGGCGCCCAGCCTGCGCCGGCCCAGGCGGCGGCGCTCGACGCCTATCTGGTCACCATCATCGATCACGGCCTGAACGCCTCGACCTTCGCCGCCCGGGTGGCGGCCTCGACGCTGGCGGGCCTGACCTCGGCGGCCCTGGCCGGGATCTCGGCCTTGAAGGGCCCGCTGCATGGCGGCGCGCCGGGCCCGGTGATCGACATGCTGGACGCCATCGGCTCGCCCGAGGGCGCCACGGCCTGTCTGGAGGCGGCGCTCGACCGGGGCGACCGGCTGATGGGCTTCGGGCACGGGGTCTACCGGGTCCGCGACCCCCGGGCCGACGCCCTGAAGCGGACGGTCCAGGGCCTGGCCGACGCCTCGCCCGAGTTGCCCGGGCGGCTGAAGCTGGCCGAGGCGGTCGAGGCCGCGGCCCTAGACATCCTCAAGCGCCGCAAGCCGAACCGGCCGCTGAACACCAATGTCGAATTCTATACGGCCGTGCTGCTCGAGGCCCTGGGCTTCCCGCACGAGGCCTTCACCTGCGTCTTCGCCTCGGGTCGCATCTGCGGCTGGATCGCGCACGCGCGCGAGCAGGTGCTGAGCGGGCGGCTGATCCGGCCATCGTCGCGCTACGTCGGCCCGGCGCCGCGCGAGGCGGCGTGAGCGCTTCCACGCCCTGTCGCACGTCCATCGTCAAATCCGGCTAGCGTCCCCCGCCGCCGGTGCTAGAGGGCCCGCGGGCGGTCCGGCCACGGCATGGAAGAGGCAGGGGCATGGGGGCGATCCACGCACGCGTCAGCGCCGTCGCCGCCGCGTCGCTGTTCCTGGCCCGGGCGATCGCGCTGGCAGACGACGGCGGGCCCGGTTGGGCCGGCGCGAACGGCCTCTGGGCGCTGCACGCGCAGGCGACCCTGACCTGGCAGGGGCATCCGGCCTTCACTTCGCCCTACAGCGGGCCCAACAGCCTGAACGCCTCCGCCAACGGCCGCGAGACCTTCGACGCCACCCTCTACGCGGGCCTGCATCCCTGGCCGGGGGGCGAGATCTGGATCGATCCCGAGATCGACCAGGGCTTCGGCCTCTCCAACACCCTGGGCGCGGCGGGCTTTCCGTCGGGCGAGGCCTACAAGGTCGGCGCGGCGGCGCCCTACGCCAGGCTGCAGCGGCTGTTCCTGCGCCAGACCATCGACCTCGGCGGCGAGACCGCGAAGACGGACGCCGACCTCAACCAGTTCGCAGGCCCGCGGAGCGCCGACCGGCTGGTGCTGACCATCGGCAAGATGAGCGTGGTCGACATCTTCGACACCAACCGCCTGGCCCACGATCCGCGCCAGGACTTCATGAACTGGTCGCTGGTCGACGCGGGCAGCTTCGACTACGCCTCCAACGCCTGGGGCTACACCGTGGGCGCGGCGGCCGAGTGGTATCGGGGCCCCTGGACGTTGCGCGCGGGCGCCTTCGACCTGTCGGCCGGGCCCAACAGCACCCAGCTCGACTGGAGCTTCCATCAGTTCCAGCTCGTGGGCGAGATCGAGCGCCGCTACAGCTTGGGCGGACGGGACGGGGACGTGAAGCTCACCGGCTTCCTCAGCCGGGGCCGGATGGGCCTGTTCTCCGACGCCATCGCCCTGGCCGAGGCCACCGGCGGGGCCGCGGACCTGGCGCCCGTGCGCCGCTACCGCAGCCGCGCCGGCGCGAGCTTCGATGTGGAACAGGCCCTGACCTCGGACCTCGGCGCCTTCGTGCGTGGCGGCCTGGCCAGCGGATCGGTCGAGCCCTTCGACTTCGCCGACATCGACCGCACCCTCTCGGGCGGCCTGTCGCTTGCGGGCGCGTCCTGGGGACGGAAGGACGACCGCCTGGCCGTCGCCGGCGTGGTCGATCAGATCTCCAGGATCCACCAGGCCTATCTGGCCGACGGCGGCGTCGGCATCCTGGTGGGCGACGGCCGGCTGCCGCACCCGGGGCCCGAGCAGATCCTGGAGACCTACTACAGCTTCGCCGCGACCCCGTTCGCCCGCGTCAGCCTGGACTACCAGTTCATCGACCACCCGGCCTACAACCGCGACCGCGGCCCGGTCTCGGTGTTCGGCCTGCGCCTTCACGGGCAGTTCTGAAATTTCTTCTCCCTGCGGGAGAGGTGAATTAGGTCGGGTTCTCCAGCGAGAAGATGTCGGCGGCCTCGTTGTAGGCGAAGACCTCGGCGTAGCGGCCCCAGCTGGTCACCGCCCGCAGCGTCTGCTCGGCGTAGTCCTCCGACATGTAGTCCTCCAGCTCGTCGCGGAACCTTCGGGCCGGGGCTTCCTTGTTCGGACGATCGTCGAGCACCCTTCGGATGTGGGCGGCAAGGGGCACGTAGCTGAGCAGGTGGCGGGCGAACAGCTGCTTTCTGGCGTCCACGTCGGCGGCGACGTAGCGCCGGGCCGCCGGCGTCAGCCGGATGTCGCCGCCGCCCAGCTCAGCCAGCCGCATCAGCTGCAGAGTTTCGGCCACCGGGAACAGCTCGTCGACCTCCATCATCAGCTCGTCGGCCAGCTCGGGCAGGTCGGCCTTGCCGTTGAACGGCGAGCCGGCGATCTGCTCCATCATGCCGGCCAGGGAGTTGGTGTTGACCTCTGGCAGCACCATGCCGATGCCGGTGCCGGGGAACAAGCCCTCGCCGATGGGGCTGGCGCCGGTGCGGGCGGTCATGCGGGCGTAGATGTCCTCGACCAAGGCGCGGAAGGCGGGCGCCTGGCGGTTGCGCGGCTGCGGCAGGTCGACCCGGATCTCGGCGGCGATGCGGCCCGGATTGGAGGCGAACACCAGGATGCGGTCGCACATCAGCACCGCCTCCTCGATGTTGTGGGTGACCATCAGGATCGATTTGATCGGCATGCGACCTTCGCCCCAGAGGTCCAGCAGGTCGGTGCGCAAGGTCTCGGCGGTCAGCACGTCCAGGGCCGAGAACGGCTCGTCCATGAGCAGGATCGAGGGGTTGACCACCAGGGCGCGGGCCAGGCCCACCCGCTGGCGCATGCCGCCCGACAGCTCCTTGGGGAAGGCGTTCTCGAAGCCGTCCAGGCCGATCAGGTCGATGGCCGCCAGGGCCCGGCGCTTGCGCTCGGGGGCGGGCACGCGCTGGGCTTCCAGCCCGAGCTCCACGTTCTGCTGCACCGTCAGCCACGGGAACAGGGCGAAGCTCTGGAACACCATGGCCACCGAGGTCGCGCCCTCGACGTCGGGATTGGAGGGGAACAGCACCTCGCCCTCGGTCGGCCGGATCAGGCCGGCGATCGAACGCAGCAGGGTCGACTTGCCCGAGCCCGAGCGGCCCAAAAGGCCGACGATCTCGTTCTCGCGCAGGGTCAGGTTCACGTCGTCCAGGATCAGCGGCTTGGATTCCCGATGATCTCCGTAGACGTGCCGGACCCCGCGGACCTCGACCAATGGGGTGTCTACTGTCTCGATCATGGCCCCCTCCTTTAATCCATGCGCAGGCGGCGCTCGGCCATGCCGTAGAGCGGCCGCCACAGCGTTCTATTCAGGGTAATGACGAATAGCGACATGACCGCGACGCCCAGGCCCACGCGCGGCAGGTCGCCCGCGGTGGTGGCGTCGAAGATGAAGGAACCCAGGCCCTGGGCCCTCAGGTGGGTGTGTCCCCAGCTCACCGATTCCGCCACGATCGAGGCGTTCCACGAGCCGCCCGAGGCGGTGATCGCGCCGGTCACATAATAAGGGAACACGGCCGGCAGGCCGATCTGCCGCCACCACTGCCAGGAGCGGACGCCGAAGACGCTGCCGGCCTCCTTCAGATCGGTGGGGATGGCGCTGGCGCCGGCGATGACGTTGAACAGGATGTACCACTGGGTGCCCAGCACCATCAGCGGCGACAGCCAGACGTCCGGGTTGACCCTCAGCGAAACGATGAGGATCACGGCCACCGGGAACAGCACATTGGCCGGGAAGGCGGCCAGGAACTGGGCGAAGGGCTGGATGCGTTCGGTCCAGGCGGGCCTGAGCCCGATCCAGACGCCGATCGGCACCCAGATCGCGCTGGCGATGGCGATCAGCACCAGGACGCGGATCAGGGTCAGGAGGCCCAGCCCCACCACCATCAGGGCGTCGCCGAGCTCGAGCGTGCGGCTGAGGATGGCGATGGCGCGGATGGCCACCACGGCGGCGATGCCGATCACGGCGGCCAGCCACAGCCGGTCCAGCCAGCGGGCGACCGTCGGGGAGGCCGGCGGCGCCTGGATGTTCAGGCGCGGCAGCGGGAAGGCCGCGATGGCCCGGCTGGCGAAGGCCAGCGGCGTCGCCAGCGCCCGGGTCGCGCGGGCGCCGCGCATCAGGTCGTAGACCCACGACTGCGGCTGGGTTTCGGATGCGGTCTGCTCGAAGCGGAACTTGTCGGCCCAGGCCACGATCGGACGGAACAGCAGCTGATCGTAGAGGGCGATGACGATGGCCATGGCCAGCACCGCCCAGCCGACGGCGGCGAAATTCCGCTGGGCGATGGCCACCGACAGCCACGAGCCGATGCCGGGCAGGGCGATGTTCCGGTTGCCGACAGTGAAGGCCTCGGACGCCACCACGAAGAACCAGCCGCCCGACATCGACATCATGGTGTTCCAGATCAGGCCCGGCATGGCGAAGGGCAGCTCGAGCCGGAGGAACCTCAGCCAGGGCGACAGGCCGAACTGGCGGCTGGCCTGGTCCAGGTCGCCGGGCAGCGTGCGCAGCGACTGGTAGAAGCTGAACGTCATGTTCCAGGCCTGGGCGGTGAACACCAGGAAGACCGACGCGCACTCCGCCCCGAGCTCGGAGCCCGGGAACAGGTTCAGGAAGAAGACGAAGGTGAAGGTCAGGAAACCCAGCACCGGCACGGACTGCAGCACGTCCAGCGCGGGCACCACGATCAGCGCGGCCTTGCGGCTCTTGGCGGCCAGCGAGCCCACCACGAAGGTGAAGATCAGCGAGCACAGGATCGCGGCGAACATGCGCAGCGTGGTGTCGATGGCGTAGCCCGGCAGGCGCGACAGCTCCAGGACCACCGGAT
Organism: Caulobacteraceae bacterium; assembly: GCA_025450315.1. GTDB lineage: Bacteria > Pseudomonadota > Alphaproteobacteria > Caulobacterales > Caulobacteraceae > JANWHQ01. The sequence continues at coordinate 8,426 of JANWHQ010000012.1, read as the reverse complement.
GGCTCTGCAGCTGGGTTAGCGGCCGGTCCATGTCCTGGACCCCGTGCACCACCAGGACCGCCGCCGCCCCGATCAGCGCGAGGATGGCGAAGTCGGCCAGGTTGGGCGTGGCGAACGGGCGGGCGAACCGCGCGACGGCCAAGCCCTTCCGGTCGGGGGAGAGGAAAACCATGGCTCACCTCGTCTGGGCCGCTGCGGGCCTGCCAGGCGAGCCGGAGAGCTCTAGGCCTGGCGGCGGCGCCGCAGCGGCGCACGTTGTCGACTGTGACTGTCGCTAGGCATCGATTGTTGGAATCCTGTGACGGCGCGAACGCCCGGCCGGCCGCGCGCGCCGGGGCTGCTGATGGCTCCGGGGCCCAAGGCTGTCAAGCCGCTGAAGGCGATGGGCCGCCTATTGCGACAGGCGCAGGTTGTTGATGCTCTGGGCGATCTGCTGGAACACCGGGTCCAGGTCGCTCGAGTTCTGCGGCGCGTAATAATAGCTGGGGTCGGTGGCGCAGCTTTGCAGCAGGCCGGCGGACCCGTTGGCCCCCGAGCCGAAGCCGATGGTGTAGATCACGATGCCGGCCGCCTTGGCGTTGGTGCAGGCGGTCTGCGTCTTGGCGTCGAGCAGGCCGTCGAGGGTGTTGTTGTTGCTGGTCGCCTGGCCCAGCAGGCCGTTCCGGGCAAAGCCGTAGGTGAAGTAGTAGCTGTCATTCATGTTGTTGGAGCCGCCGTAGTTGTTCATCCCGTCGGTCATCAGGATGATCACCTTGCGGTTGTTCGGCGCACCATAGGCCTTGCCCTGGGTGAAGGGCTGGCCCGGGGACAGCACCCGCCAGCCCCACATCACCCCCTCCAGGATGTTGGTGTCGCCGGCGGCCTGAAGGGCGTTGGCCGCCGACTGCAGCGTCGAGAGGGTGTTGGTCAGAGGCGTGACGGCGTTCGAGTCGCACAGGAAGTTCGGTCCGAGGCCATAGGACGGCCTAGCGTTCTTGTACTTGCAGCTGCGCTGCTCTCGCCACAGGTCGCTCTTGCCCCAGGTCGAGCCGGAGCAGGTTCCGCCGGTGTCGGAGATGTAGTCGTTCTCGTACTGGCTGGAGCCCCAGCCGAGGTTGGTATCGGGCTCGTCGGGCGCGAACCAGGGAATGAACAGCGTCGCCGGATTGGAAGTCGAGGGCGCGTCGTCGGTCACGTCATAGGGCGGCGGACGGGTCATCACGCAGCCGCCCCAGCTCTGGCTCATCTGGGTGAACAGCTGGAAGCGCGTGTACTTGGTGGAGTCGAAGTCGTCGTAGGGGTCGCCCTCCAGGCCGCCGGTGTCCATGTAGGACGAGGACGGCGTGCTTCCCGCCGCCACGACGCGCACATTGGTGGCGAACGGAACGATGCCGACCGACACCCGCTGGGATGTCGTCTGTGTACCGAACATGCTGGTCAGGAAGTCGGTCACGGCCGTGCGGAGGGCCGAGATCTTCGAGCCGCCGCTGCCGGCGCTGTCGTTCATGGAACCGGAGGTGTCGAGCACCAGGCTGACCTCCAGCTGCAGCCCCTGGGCCACGGAATGGGCCTTCACCGTCATGGAGGAGACGCCGATCAGCTGGGAGAAGAACAGCGGGACCGTCGCCTGGTCGTCGATTGTGGCGATGATGTTGGTGCGGTCGATGGTGGCGTTGGTGACGGTGACGTCGGCGGTCTTGCTGTAGTCGGCCTGCACATAGGCCTTCGCCGTCGAGGCGATGGCGCTGTCGTCGATGGTTGACTGCTGGCGGGCCAGGCTGATCGCGGCTTCGTCGGTGGCGTCCTGCAGGGCCATCTTCACGCGCGTGGCGTTGGCGACGTCGACGCCCATGCCGACCATCAGCGACACGGGCAGGGCCGCCACCGCGAAGGTGACCGCCACATTGGCCCTGTGGTCGCGCCAGACTTTGTGGAGGAAATGCAGCACTGCTGACAGCTAAGCTCGCCCCGAACGGCGTCCCTGCTAGCGCAGGTGCAGTAAAGGCATCGCTAAGCCATTGGAAATGAGCCGTTCAGCACCGCTTGCGCCGCCGCTTGCGCTTCTTCTTGGCCCCGGTGCAGCCGGGGCAGCCGCCGCGCCATTCGGCCGGTTCGAAGCGCCCATGGCAGGTCGGGCATTCGTAGACGAAGCGCGGCGCGCCGGGCCAGGCGCAGACGGGCAGCCGGTACATCAGGTAACGCTGGCCGCTGTCGGGATCCTCGACCTCGGACGGCGTCCAGTCGCTGCACTCCGAACGCCCGAGGTCCATGGGGAAACCCGCCTATTGCGTGGGCAGCGTAGTCTCGGCTTGGCGGGCCTTCAAGCGGTCGAACTCGGCCCAGACGCCGTCGGATCCATGCCACTGCCCGCGTGTGGCGGCCTTGGAGTATTCGGTGGCCCGCGCCTCGAAGAAGTTGGCGTGCTCGACGCCCGAGATCAGCGGCTGCAGCCAGGGCAGCGGGTTCTGGTTGATCCCATAGACCTCGGGCAGCTCCAGCTGGCGCAGGCGCCAGTCGGCGATGAAGCGGATGTAGGCCTTGATGTCGTCGGGCGTCATGCCCTTCACCGGCCCCATCTCGAAGGCCAGGTCGATGAAACGATCCTCCATGCCGACCACGGTCTTGCAGCAGTCGACGATGTCGGCGGCCACGGACTTGGTGACGCAGTTCGTCTCCTTCTTGAAGGCATGAAACAGCTTGATCATGCCTTCGCAGTGCAGGCTCTCGTCGCGGATCGACCAGGAGATGATCTGACCCATGCCCTTCATCTTGTTGAAGCGCGGGAAGTTCATCAGCATGGCGAAGGAGGCGAACAGCTGCAGCCCCTCGGTGAAGCCGCCGAACATGGCCAGCGTCCGGGCGATGTCGGCATTGGTGTCGACGCCGAAGGCCTGCATGTAGTCGTGCTTGTCCCGCATCGCCTCGTAGTCGAGGAAGGCGCCGAACTCGGCCTCGGGCATGCCGATGGTCTCGAGCAGCAGCGCATAGGCGGCGATGTGGATGGTCTCCATGTTGGAGAAGGCCGAGAGCATCATCTTGATCTCGGTCGGTTTGAACACCCGCGCGTAGCGCTCCATGTAGTTGTCGTTCACCTCGACGTCCGACTGGGTGAAGAACCGGAAGATCTGGGTGAGCAGGTTACGCTCGGCGTCGGTGAGGTTGGCCGCCCAGTCCTTGCAGTCCTCGCCCAGAGGAATCTCCTCGGGCATCCAGTGCACCTGCTGCTGACGCTTCCAGAAATCGTAGGCCCACGGATAGCGGAAGGGCTTGTAGGCGTGGGACGGGGTGAGCAGGCTGGGCGTGGCGGTCATGGAATTCGTCCTGGCGGGCGTTGCGACTCGTGGATGCTCGCAAGTCCATAGTGAACGAGTGGTTCACCATATCTAGAGGTCAGTCCGCCGCGGCCAAACAATATGTGGGGATGGAGCTGTGGATAATCCATACATCGTCTACGGGGCCAAAGGCGGCGGCTCCGTGCCTGTCGAGGCCACCCTGACGCTTCTGGGCCTGCCTTACGAGGTGGTCGAGGCGACCGTCTGGGAGAGCGAGGCCGAGCGCGAAAAGGTTGCGCCGGTGAATCCCATGCGGCAGATCCCGGCGCTGGTGCTGCCCTCCGGCCAGGTGATGACCGAGAGCGCGGCCATCCTCATGCACCTGGCCGAGCAGCATCCGGGGGCCGGCCTGGCGCCTGAGGTCGGCGAAGCGCGCCGCGCCGACTATCTGCGCTGGATGACCTTCATCCCGGCGTCGATCTATTCGCTCTACTGGATCCGCGACGATCCCATGCGCCTGGCCGCCGATGCGGCCGCCGCCGAGCTGATCAAGGCCCGCACCGCCGAGCGCATCGCCGAATGCTGGCGGATCATGGACGCCCAGGTTTCGCCCGGCCGCTACCTGCTGGGCGAGGCGCTGGGCGTGCTGGACCTCTATGTCGCGGTGGTCTCCCGCTGGACGCCCCGGCGCGAGCGGTTCTACCGGGAGGCGCCGAAGCTGGCCGAGGTGGTCCGCCGGGTGGACGCCGAGCCGCGCCTTCAGGCCTTCTGGGCCCAACGCTTCCCCTTCGAGGACTGACGCCGTGCTGACCCTCTATTTCGCCCCCGGCTCCAGCTCCATGGCGCCGCACATCGCCCTGCACGAGATCGGCTGCCCGTTCGAGCCCCGGCCGCTGTCGTTCCACAACCATGAGACCCGCACGCCCGAGTTCCGGGCCCTCAACCCGCCCGGCAAGGTCCCGGTGCTGGTGGTGGACGGCCGGCCGATCCCCGAGGTGCTGGCGATCCTGACCTACCTGGCGCGCGCCTACCCGGACGCCGGGCTGCTGCCGCGGGACGACCTGGTGGCCGAGGCCCAGGCGCTGGCCTGGATGAGCTTCATCGCCTCCACGGTGCATCCGGTGCGCAAGCAGGGTCTGGAGGTCGCGCGGAGCACCTACCAGATGGTCGACGACATGCTGGGCGAGAAGGACTGGGTCGTGGACGGCCGCTATTCGATCGCCGACATCCACCTGTTCCGGCTGTTCTGGCGCTTCCGCCGCTCGCTGGACCCGGGCCCCGGCGAGTTCCCCAACCTGGTCCGCCACTACGACCGCATGATGGCCCGCCCGGCGGTGCGCAAGACGATCGAGATCGAGTCGGCCATCGGCTACCAGCTGCCGGCCTAGCTGCCCCGCCCTTCGATCGGTCTCAATCCTCCACGATCCGGCTGGTCGCCCGGGTGTCGGGCATCCAGACGTAGACGATGAGGGAAGCGGCGATCACCACCGTGACGTAGGTGAAGAATCGGCTCTCGTGGCCGGCGTGCTTGAACCACAGGGCCACCGTTTCCGCCCCGCCGCCGAAGATGGAGTTGGCCAGGGCGTAGGGCAGGGCCACGCCCAGCGCCCGCACCTCGGTGGGGAACAGCTCGGCCTTCACCACCGCGTTGATCGAGGTGTAGAGCGACACGATCAGCATCCCGGCCATCACCAGGGCGAAGGCGCTCCAGAAATCGTGGACGTGGGCCAGGGTCGAGAGGATGGGCCAGGCGGTGGCCGCGCCCAGCACGCCGAAGGCGATCAGCAGCGGCCGGCGTCCGACCCGGTCCGACAGCGCTCCGAAGAACGGCTGGCAGATGATGAACAGGGCGAGCGTGCCGGTGTTGACCGCCGCCGCGGCGGTCTTGGTGAAGCCGGCCGTGTTGACCAGGAACTGCTGGGTGTAGGCGCCGTAGACATAGTAGGTCAGCGTCCCGCCGGCGGTGAGGCCGATCACCGTCAGGCTGGCGCGCGGGTGCCGGGTCACGAGGGTCAGGACCGAGGCGCGCTCGGCCCCCTTGCGGGTGAAGGACGGGGTCTCGTCCATGCCGCGGCGGATCCAGAACACCGCCAGCGCCAGGGCGCCGCCGATGAAGAAGGGGATGCGCCAGCCCCAGGCCTGGATCTGCTCGCCCCGCATCGTCAGCTGCAGCAGGTTCAGCGTCAGGGCCGCGCCGAGCTGGCCCAGGATCAGGGTCATGTAGAAGACCCCCGACCAGAAGCCGCGGTTCCTGCGGCCCGCCATTTCCGCCAGGTAGGTGGCGCTGGTCCCGTATTCGCCGCCGAGGCTGATTCCCTGCAGGATGCGCGCGGCGACCAGGATCACCGGGGCGGCGTCGCCAATGGCCGCGTAGCCGGGGCAGAGGCCGATCACCAGCGAGCCCAGGCACATCAGGCTGACCGACAGCACCATGGCCGCGCGCCGCCCGCGCCGGTCGGCGTAGAGGCCCATGAGCCAGGCGCCCACCGGGCGGAACAGGAAGCCAACCAGGAACACCGCCGCCGCGTTCAGCAGTTGCAGCGTCCGGTCGCCGTGGGGGAAGAAGACCGTGGCGAAATAGATGGCGAACGAGGAATAGGCGAACCAGTCGTAGATCTCGACCAGGTTCCCCGCCGATCCGGCCAGGATCGATCTCAGCCGCGAGACCGCGCCCTGCGCCTCCGCATCGATCACCGCCATGCCCCCTCCCGATCGGCTGGATTCGGAAGGACGCTAGTGTCCGGGTTCCGAACTCCGCAAGAGCGAGCCCAGGCCCCAAGGCCGCCTTGCGCGCGTCAGATTCACCACACCTGCAGCGCGCCGTCTAATGCCCGAGCTTCAGCGTCCAGGAGACGCCCGCGGCGCCTTCGCCCTCGATGGGCTGGGTCTGATGGGCGGGGATGTCGGGTCGGGCGGGACGTTGGTAGATTCCCAGGACCGTCTGCCCGCCGTTTTGGCCGGCTCCCCAACCGAGCTGGTTCTGGGTCTTGAACCAGCCGGGCCCAGGCGGCCCCGAAGGCGCGGCGAGCGGTGGCAAGTAGAGGCGAAGCGGCGCCGGGCTCGCCGGCGCGGGGGGCGGCCCGGCCTGTGCCGGCAGCCGCAGCCGGTGGATCCGGTGCAGACCGCCGCTCGAGGCGGGGGCGCGCTGGGTGGGCTGCCCGGCCGCAAGCTCCGGCCCGGCGGCCTGATCCGCAAGGGCCGCCAAGCCGATCAGCGCGAGGGTGGCCCTCTTCATGGGCGTTCCAGCCGGCGCGGGCTTGCGACGGGTTCGCCCTGACATGGCCCAGGCCCACGCGCGCCGCATTGAGCCGGGTCAAAGCCGCGGCGGATGGAGGTTCAGCGGCCCAGCTTGAACGAAAGCGACAGACCCGCGGCGCCGCGTCCTTCGACGGGCGAGACCTGGGGGCCGGGAATGTCGGGCTGGGCCGGGCGCTGATAGAGCCCTACCACGGTCTGGGCCCCGCCCTGGTCGATGCCCCATCCGGCTTCGCGCCCGGCCTGGAACCAGCCGTCCTTGTCGCCATCACCAGGCCCGGGGCCGCCGAATTCGGCGGGGACGGCCGGATCGGCGGTGCTGACGCGGACCAGCCCGGCGTTCAGCCGACGGCCGCGCCCGAGGCGCGGCGCCGGGAGCGTCGCCGTGCGGAGGCGGCTGGCGGCAGGGTGACCGTCGGCCGGCAGGGTCGCGGCGGCCGCGGCGTCGGCGGTCAGCAGGGCGGCGGCCAGCGCCAGGATCGTCGTGCGTCTCATGGGTGAAGTCCGCCGCAATGTGGCGGCTTAACGGACCCTGGCCCGATGCGTTCCGGACGGAGGGCCCGCGGTCCGGGGCCCAAGCCCTCACTGGCAGGCGAGGCATTCCTCGTAGTCGGTCTTGCCGTCCTTGAAGGCCATGACGGCCAGGGCCTCGCCGCCGGCGTAAGCGGCGCGCTGCACCGACTTGGACCGCAGGTAGTAGAGCGACTTCACCCCCCGCTCCCAGGCGGTGAAGTGCAGCATGTGCAGGTCCCACTTATCGACGTCGCCGGGCAGGAAGATGTTGACCGACTGCGACTGGCAGATCTCGGGCGTGCGGTCGGCCGCCAGCTCGACGATCCAGCGCTGATCGATCTCGAAGGCGGTCTTGAAGATGTCCTTCTCGTCGGCGGTCAGGCAGTCCAGGTGCTGGACCGAGCCCTCGTGCTCGAGGATCGAGGCCCAGATCTCGGCCGTGTTCTGGCCGCGCTCTTCCAGGGTCCGCTCCAGGTGCTCGTTCTTCACCGCGAAAGAGCCCGACAGGGTCTTGTGGGTATAGACGTTGGCCGGGATCGGCTCGATGCCGGCCGAGGTGCCGCCGCAGATGATCGAGATCGAGGCGGTCGGGGCGATGGCCAGCTTGTGCGAGAAGCGCTCCATGATCCCGCGCTCCTCGGCGTCGGGGCAGGGGCCGCGCTCCTGGGCCAGGGTGCGGGAGGCCTTGTCGGCCTCGCGGCGCAGGTGCTTGAACAGCCGCATGTTCCAGCTCTTGGCCAGGGCCGACTCGAACGGCACGTTCTGGCTCTGGAGGAACGAGTGGAAGCCCATCAGGCCCAGGCCGACCGAGCGCTCGCGCCGGGCCGAATAGACCGCCGGCTCCATGGCGTCGGGGGCGGAGTCGATGAAGGACTGCAGCACATTGTCGAGGAAGCGCATGACGTCCTCGATGAAGCGCGGCTCGTCGCGCCACTCCAGGAACTTTTCGGCGTTCACCGACGACAGGCAGCAGACCGCGGTGCGGTCGTGACCCAGGTGGTCGACACCGGTGTGCAGCATGATCTCCGAGCACAGGTTCGACTGGCGCACCTTCAGGCCCAGCTCGCGCTGGTGCTGGGGCATGGCCCGGTTCACCGTGTCGGCGAAGATCAGATAGGGCTCGCCGGTCTGCAGCCGAATCTCCAGCAGCTTCTGCCACAGGTTCCGGGCGTCGATCTCGCGCACCACTTCGCCGGTCTTGGGCGAGCGCAGGCCGAACGGGGCGCCGTCGCGCACCGCCTCCATGAACTCGTCGGTGATCGAGATGCCGTGGTGCAGGTTCAGGGACTTGCGGTTGAAGTCGCCGGACGGCTTACGGATTTCGAGGAACTCCTCGATCTCCGGGTGGTGCACGTCGAGATAGACGGCCGCCGAGCCGCGGCGCAGCGCGCCCTGCGAGATCGCCAG
>JANWHQ010000011.1 GCA_025450315.1 Caulobacteraceae bacterium | reverse complement strand
GGTGGAGCGCCGGCCGGATATCCGCGCGGCCGAGGCCAATCTGCACGCCGCCAGCGCGGCGGTGGGCGTGGCGGCGGCGGCGCGCCTGCCCGACATCACCCTCAGCGCCGCCGGCGGCAGCGCGGCGGCCAGCTTGGGCGGGCTGGCGTCCTCGCCCAACCTGTTCTGGCAGGTGGCCGGCGAAGTCGCCCAGCCGATCTTCCAGGGCGGCCAGCTCAGGCGCCAGCAGAAGGCTGCCGAGGCCGCCTATGACCAGGCGCGAGAGCAGTACCGTTCGACCGTGCTGCTGGCCTTCCAGAACGTCGCTGACGCCATGCAGGCGCTGCAACTCGACGACGAGGCCCTGCACGCCGCGGCGCTGGCCGAGACCTCCGCCGGTCGCAGCCTGGAGATCTCCAGAAAGCAGGTCCAGCTGGGCGAAGTCAGCGCCGTCTCGGTGCTGAACGCCGAGCAGGCCTACCATCAGGCGCGCATCTCGCTGATCCAGGCCAAGGCGGCGCGCTACTCCGACACCGTCGCCCTGTTCCAGGCCCTGGGCGCGGGCGGCTGGCCGACCTAGCGGCCCTCTTCCGCAACTGGGGACGGGAAGTTGAATTTACGCCCGATTTACCGAACACTGCGGCCCGCAAACCACGAAGATGATGTCCTTAGGGGGGACTACGCATGACGTTCAACTGGGTGAATTCCATTGTCGAAAACCGGGCGTTCCAGCTCCTGTCTCGGATCATCCTGACCCTGCCTTTCTGGGGCGCGGCGATCGAGCACGGGATCGGCTTCAATGCCTGGATCGGCACCATGGCCCACTTCAACCTGAACCCGCCGGTTCTGTTCGCGGTCTTCACGCTTCTGACGCTGGTGGTCGGAACGATCCTGACGGTGTTCACCAACAAGTGGGCCTGGCTGGGCGCCGGCGCGCTCGGGATCTTCACCTTCCTGACCATCCCCATCGCCCATGCCTTCTGGACCATGAAGGACCCCCAGGCGCACACCGAGTTCTACACGGTGCTCGAGCACCTCGCGATCATCGGCGGCCTGATGGTCCTGGCCACCCAGGCCCGCAACGCCGAGACGGCCGCGGGCGCCTGATCTAGACCGGATCGCGGATCGTCCAGACGCCCCGCCGCCGCACCACCGCTCCGTAGTAGATCATGGAGATGGCCAGGAAGGCGGCGGTGGCGATCAGGCTGGGGCGCCCGACGTCCGGGTCCAGCGCCTCCGCCCACAGCGCATAGCACGAGCCCAGAAGGCCCAGCCCCGCCAGGAGCGGCGCCAGCGGCATGCGCCAGGCCGCGCCCGCGGTGGTCCCGTTGCGCCGCCCGACGATGCTGGCCACGCACAGGGCCGCATATGTCACCGCCAGCCCCGCGCCGGTCAGCACCAGGAGCCGGTCCAGCCCGACGAAACACATCAGCATGGCTGAGCCCCCGGCCGCCAGGGTCGAGATCCAGGGCGAGTTGAAGTTGGGGTGGGTGGCCTGGAAGGCGGCGTTGACCACCGGATGCCAGACTTCGTCGCGGCCGGAGCTGTAGAAGAACCGGGCGTTCTGCAGCAGCGTCGCCAAGACCGCGTTGAGGATCGCCAGGGCCACGGCGATGCCGACCGCCGTCTTCAGCCAGCCGCCGCCGGTGGAGGCCAGGAAGGTCGAGAACGGGTTGCCGGCGCCCAGCAGCGCCTTCAGGTCCGGGGCGCCGGCCAGCACCGCCAGGACCGGCGCGAACACCGTCAGCACGCTGATCAGCCCGGCCCAGAGGATGGTGCGCGCCACCAGCCTCGGCGCCTCGTGCATCTCCTCGGCGAAGTACACGGCGCTGCCGAAGCCGTTGTAGACGAAGATCGCCACCGACACCGAAAGCCCGATCGCCGCGGCGCCGGCCGGATGGAAGGCCCCGCCGCTCAGCATCACCGGATGGGCGAGCAGGCTCGTCAGCGGCCGGTGCGCGTGCAGCGCGCCCAGCACCGTCAGGGCGGCCAGGGCCGCCAGCTCCAGCACCAGGAAGACGCCCGTCACCCAGGCGTTGGTGCGGATGTGCAGCACGGCCAGGAGGGTGGTCAGGGCGATCAGCGCCTCGGCGGTCCAGGTGGGGTCCAGGCCCGGCACGATCGGCTGCAGATTGGCCGCCACCCCCAGGGCCAGCACGGCCGGCGCCAGCATGTTCAGCGCCACGGTCAGGCCCAGGATCACGAAGCCCGGCGCGGGGCCCAGGGTGCGGCCGACCAGGGCGTATTCGCCCCCGGCGATCGGGAAGGCCGAGGACAGCTCGGCGTAGACGCAGGCGATCGGGGCCACCAGGGCCGCGCCGATCAGCATGCTGATCAGGGCCCCGGTACCGGCTTCGGAGATCACCTGGGGCACGCCGATGAACACCGAGGACGCCGGCGTCACCCCCGAGAGCGTGAGCAGCAGCACCCCCATCACCCGCATGCTGCGTTTCAGCGGGGCGGCCGATGCGCTCCTCCGGTCCATGCCGCCCCCTGTCCCCCGTCCCCGCGCGCCGGCCTCAGTACGGCCAGAGCAGCAGCGCCAGCACCAGCACGATCAGGGCGTATTTCAGGGCGTAGTAGAGCCGGCGGTTCCTGGCCTTCAGCCTCTGGCCCGCTTCCTTCACCGCGAAGATCGCCCCGAAGGCGCGGTTGATCGCCCCCACCCGTTCGCCCTCGACGTTCTGGGTGGCGGTGGCGCGCATGACGTGGCGCATGACCCAGCGGTTCACCGCCGCCGCGGGGGCCCACAGCGGCCGCTCGATGTCGCAGAACAGGATCAGGCGGGTGAGGTCCGTGGCGTTCTCGGCGGTGTGGACATAGGTCTCGTCGAACACCACCGCCTCGCCGTCGCGCCAGCTGTAGCGATGGCCGTCCACCTCGATCCAGCAGGCGTCGCTGTTGGGCGTGCGAAGGCCCAGATGGTAGCGCAGGCTGCCGGCGAAGGGATCGCGGTGGGCGCCCAGCCGCCCGCCCGGCGGCAGGGTGGCGAACATGGCGCCGTGCACGGAGGGAACCTGGTTCAGGATCTCCACCGTCCTGGGACAGAGCGCCTCGGCCGACGGCTGGGGATCGTCGTACCACTTCAGGTAGAACCGCTTCCAGCCGCGCTTGAAGAAGGTGTGGAAGCCGATGTCGTTGTTGGCGGTGGCGCCGCGCACCATGCCCTCGTCCATCAATCTGAGACCTTCGTCCCGGATCGTGCGCCAGTTGTCGGTCAGCCGCCGGAGCTCGGGGAACCGGTCGGCCTCCAGATAGGGCCGGTTGGGCGTCCTGGAGGTCAGGTAGGCGAAGGCGTTGTAGGGGGCGACGAAGGTCGAGTGGTCGGTGAGCTGGCGCGCGAACTTCAGCTTCACCCGGCCACGCAGGTGCACGGCCGTGGCCGACAGCGCCAGAAGCGCCAGCACCAGGATCTGGGGCCGCAGCAGGTAGTGGAGGACCTCGTGCACCGGCGAAGCTTAGCCCATCACCTCTCGCCCGGCGCCAGCGCCTTCACCGAGAGGGCGTGCACGGGGCCGGCCAGCTCCTCGGCCAGGGCGGCGTGGACCCGTCTCTGGCGCTCCACGCGCGAAAGGCCGGCGAAGGCGGGCGAGACGATGGCCACGGTGAAATGGCTCTCGCCCTCGGGATGGGCGTGGGCGTGCCCGGCGTGGCGGGCGCTGTCGTCGGTGATCTCCAGCCGCTCTGGCTGGAAGCTCCGCTGCAAAGCGTCGCGTATCCGGTCGGCCACACGGCCCATAATTCCCGCCTGTCAATTCTTGAATGAGGATACTGGCGCCACATACTTCGGCTCATGAGCGGCGCGTTTCAATACAAGCCCAAGTTCGTCGACATCCGCGTGCGGCCTCCGCGCAAGGACGAGGAGGACGTCCACGCCCTGAAGCCGGGCGAGCGCCGGTGCGAGCATCCGGGCTGCCTGTCGCCGGCCACCGCCAAGGCGCCCAAGTCGCGCGAGCGGATGAACGAGCACTATTGGTTCTGCCAGGTGCATGCGGCCGACTACAACCGCGGCTGGGACTTCTTCGCCGGCATGAACGAGGGCCAGATCGAGCGCGAGCGCGAGCGGTCCTCCACCGGCGATCGGCCGACCTGGCAGTTCAAGGCATCGCGCTACTCGCGCGAGGCCGCGGCCTTCGCCGCCGGCGCCGGCCGGGGATTCGCCGATCCGCTCGGCCTGTTCCGCGCCTCCAAGCGCCGGGCCGAGGCCGACGCCGAGGCGGGCCGCAAGCTCGGACGGCTGGAACGCAACGCCCTGGCCGACCTGGACCTGGCCGAGTCCGCGACGGCGCCGGAGATCCGCGCCCGCTACACCGAGCTGATCAAGCGCTGCCACCCCGACACCAACGGCGGCGACCGCTCGGCCGAGCAGAAGCTGCAGCGCGTGCTGAAGGCCTACAAGCAGCTGAGGCAGGCCAAGCTGGTCTGAATAAGCGCAGTCGCCGAAGACCGGCGGGCTGTTCGGCCACCGCTGGGTGAGCGTCATCGCCATGGCCCGTGAGCACCGAAACCGTGGACTGAGCCGCAGTCCCTGTTAGGTTGAGCTGTCGGACGCGCGCGGACCATCTCTTGGGGGATATCGCCCGTCGACGGCTTTACCCGCGGCGGTCGACGAGCAAGCCGCACTTCGGATGGGGGTAAATCGTGTTTCTCAAGATACTGGGATATACCGCGTCTGTATTTGCGATCCTCCTCGGCATCCTGATCGGATTGATCGCCGCCATTTTCGGGTTCCCGCTGTACTACATTGTCACCCTGTTATTCTTCTTGTTCGCGGTTGGAGCCGCGCCGATCAGCCGACGTTGGATCCCCGCCTTAAGGAGCGCGTCCAAGACCATGGCGTTGCTCTCCACTTGCATCGTGGCCAGCATAATCTTGTTGATGATCGGAACAATGGAAGGTATTTGGCAGACGGACCGTAAGGACGAGATTACATATGCAAGAGCACAGCGGCAGCAGCGACTTGACGAGCCGGCCAAGGCCCAGGCTCTTTTCGGTTGGTGTCAAGCTCGCCTGGGTGGGATTTACTATCATCCCGATTTGATAACTATGGCAGATTATAAAACCTACGTGGATCGCGAGTCAGAAAGCTTTACTTTGGTTGGGCATTTGACCGCCGATTCGGGGCATTACAACACCCGGTTCTATTGCAAAGAGTGGGGCGATACCGACGACCGGACTTCTGAGATCGAAGATCAGCTCAAGACCAAGGAAGACAAGGGGACATTCGAGGCGCTCTGGGGGGATACCGGGTCGGTCGAGATCGCCCACGGGGGACCGCTCGTCTTGGCGCGCGGCGGCGCCGCCGCCGCCAAATAGGCCGCCGCTTCGCCGATCCCCGTGCGCCACGGGGAGGGTTCCGCGCGCATCGTCGGCGAATGCTGCGAATGAAAAAGGCCGCCGGATCGCTCCGGCGGCCCTTCCGTTTCCGGCGAACCGGATGGGAGGCTTACTTGCCTTCCTTCTTGGCCGCGGCTTCGGCCGCTTCCGTCTGCGGGTTGCCCAGCGACATCACCGTCCCGTTCGGGAAGCTGATC
>JANWHQ010000010.1 GCA_025450315.1 Caulobacteraceae bacterium | reverse complement strand
GCGAGCTCAGCCCGTCGACCACCGCCCCGGCGCCCAGGGCGAAGGCCAGCATGGCGGCCGACTGGGCGACCGGCAGCCAAGCGGCGTCGGCCCCGGCCATGCGGACGGCCAGCCAGATGGCGCCCAGCCGGTAGAGCTCGCTGCCGGCGTCCGACAGCGCCTGCCCGGCCCAGAGCGTGCGCACGCTCCGGTCCCGGAACAGACCGAGGTAGGGATGGCCTCCGCTGGGCGCCCTGGCCGCCCGGGGCATGAGTCGATCCTCCGCCCTAGGCCGCGCCGCCCGCCGAGCGGAGAGCCAGCAGGGTCAGGGGCCCGGCCTGGCCGCCGGGCGGCTCCGGGGCCGCCGGCTCCAGCTCGCGCACCATCTCCAGCACCGGCACGACCATGCCGCCGCGCGTCGGGTGACGCACGCCGCGCACGGGCCGGAAGCCCACCGCCTCGTAGAAGCCGACGCCGCTCAGCGCCGCGGTGACCCGGGCCCGCTCATGGCCCGCCGCCCGCATCCGCGCGAAGGCCCGCTCGGCCAGGCGCCGGGCGATGCCGCGGCGCGAGAAGCCGGGGTCCACGAACAGGCCCTGGATCTCGTCGCCGAGCACGTCGCTGAAGCCCACCACCGCGCCATGCAGCTCGGCCACCTCGATCAGCGAGCCGCACTCGGCCGACCGGCCCTGGTAGTCGGCGTTCATTCCGTCGGCCCAGCTGTGCACCATCGCCGGCGAGTAGGCGCGCACGCCGTCCAGCAGGATGGCGCGGCGGTGCAGTCTCAGGATGGCGACGCCGTCGGCGTCGGCGATCGGGCGGAAGTTCGGATGGGCAGGCATGGTCGCCCCCAGCAAGGTTGGAGCGCGCCCTGAATCAAAACGCCCGGCCGAGGCCGGGCGCACGGTAGCCTCAGACGGATTGCCTTACTTGATCTTCCCCTCGCGGAACTCGACGTGCTTGCGGACCACGGGGTCGTACTTCTTCATCACGAGCTTGTCGGTCTTGGTGCGAGCGTTCTTCTTGGTCACGTAGAAGAAGCCGGTGTCCGCCGAGGAGTTGAGGCGGATCTTGATGGATGCTGGCTTTGCCATGGGCGGGCTCTCGAAGAACGCGGGAAATTCGGAGGCGCGGACCATACTCAGCAAAGGCGCGAAGTCAATGCGCCTGGGGCCCTGGGTGGCGAGCCTGCGGTCCTGGCGGAGGCTCCGGACCGCCGCCGGAGACGCCCATAGGGGGGCTTGACTCCGTTCGACGATTGGCCAAACATCGAACTATGAGCACCGTATTCAAGGCGCTCGCCGATCCGACGCGGCGACGCATCCTGCAACTGTTGAAGGCGGGGCCGTTGGGCGCCGGCGAGATCGCCGATCAATTCCCGATCTCCAAGTCCACCCTGTCGGCCCACTTCGCGGTGCTTCGCGAGGCGGGGCTCGTGGGCTCGGAGAAGAGCGGCAAGACCGTCACCTACTGGCTCAACGCCACGGTGCTGGAAGAGGCGCTGCTCGCCTTCGCCAGCGCGCTGGATCTGAACGTGGCGCCCGGCCCATCCGGGGCGCCGGCGCTGAAGCCGGCCGAAAGGAGAAGCTGATGGCCGACACCACCTCGACCGACCTCGCCCGGTTCTACCAGCGCTACGATCAGAGGCAGCGGCTCCTGTTCGTCGCGGCGCTCGCCGCCAGCCTGGTGCTGTCCGCCGTCGACTTCACGCACGGCGCGCTCACGACCGGAGGGAACAGTGCGCCCTTCGTCGCCCGGTGGTTCCCGATCGTGTTCTTCCCGCTTTTCATCGCCGCGTGGTCGGGCGCTCAGGAGTTCATTGCGCGCTGGCGCGACAGGCGCCCTCCGATGAGCGCGGATGACGTGCCGAACGGTCTGCGCATCGCCAACGCGGGGTTCGTGTTCAGCCTCACCTGGACGGCGGCCATGCTCGGCAGCCAGGCGATCGCGACCCTTGCAGCTTTTGGATACTCGCTCGGCGACTTGGTCCCGCGCGCGACCACGGTGGCGTTTGGCGTCGCGCTGATCTGTCTCGGCAATGTCTGGCCCAGGCTCCCCACGTCCCGCGTCCCCGAGCGGAAGGCGGCGAAGTCGATGAGGATCAACCGCGTCTGGGGCTGGGTGATGGTGATCATGGGGCTGGCGATGGTCCTGCAGGCGCCGTTCTCGCCTCTCCTCTATCCTCTCGTGCGAGCCCTCCATTCACATGGCTGACGCCGGGGCGAGGGCTGCTCGCCTTGGCCTTCCAACCTAGCGGGCGACAGCGGCCCCCGGCGCCCGCGCCTCGCCCACGAGGCGGCTGGCCCGCAGGAACATCTCCACCCTCTGGACGACCATCAGTCCCACGGCGAAGGCCATGAATACGTCGGTGATCAGGTTGATCGACAGGTGCAGGCTGGAGGCCTGGCCAAGGGCCACCCCGCGCAGAGCGAAACGGACCGCGATGACCGCCACGATGAAGATCAGGCCGGCCGGGGACGCCCGGACGGTCAGGGCCCGGGTCTGCGGATCGATCCAGATGTGCATGAGCTTGCCGCGCCACCAGCCGAAAGCGCCGCCGGCGATGAAAGACGCCGCGAGATAGGCCCAGGCGGCGCCTGCCGGTGGCTGGGGCAGGATGACCAGGGCCCCCAGGGCGATGAACAGGAGCGGCGTCACCCACAGCAGCTCCCGCCGCAGGGGCCGGGCCTGGCTCATCCGGCGCAGCCGCCAGATCAGGACCAGCCCCACGAGCGCCGCGGCGATCAGGTAGGGGACCGGGGAATGGGGGATCTGAGCTTGGGGCATGGGGGCTCCTCTGGTGGACTCAGCGGCCGCCGCGGCGAGCGGGATTGCCGATGAGTCCCTTGGCGTAGGACCGCAGTATGAGCGAGGGCGCGACGACGCCCGCGACGATGACGGCCGCTCCGACGGGCAGGGCCAGACGCGTCGGCAGGGCCAGCCAGAGGACCGAATAGGCGAACCCCGCCAGGACGATGAGCCAGCCGGTGCGGCGCTTCAGCATGTCGAGGACCGCCGGGTCGCAGCGGAGCTCCGACAAGGGCGTCAGCACCTTGGGCAGATGGTTGCCGCGAAACACCAGGTAGCCGCCGGACACGACATTGGTCCAGCGCGTGGCCATGGCGTGGGCCGCCGAGGGCTCGATCCATCCCAGGGTGTCGGCGAGCCTGGCGGCCAAGGGCAGGGCGACGACCAGGCTGGAGACGGCGACCGCCAGCGAAACGGTGTCCCGGGCGTCGCCGGCATCCTCGCCGCCCATCACGATCGCGCCGGCCGTCGTCTTCCGCAAGGCCCTGAACGCCGCCCTGAGGCCGAACCACGACGCCGGCAGGAAGAACACGGCGAGGGCCCAGAGCCAGGCCTCCGCGGGGCGCAGCCAGCACAGCACCGCGCCCGGGATGGCCGGGACCGCCATCGTCAGCAGGGCGAGGTTGGACGGGGCGTTGATCGAAGCCATCTCAGGTTTCCTCGGCCAGGTCGCCGGCCGACGGCTCTGGGTCGCTGGCCTTGAGTTCCAACCCGAAGGCCTGGGTGAATCCCAGAAGGGCGTCCTCGAGCACCGACATCTTCAGCCGGTAGGTGATCGTGGTGGCGGTCTTCTCGGCGGCGATCAGGTCGGCCTCGCGCAGCACCGCGAAGTGCGCCGACATCGTCGACTTCGACACCGCGAATTCGTCGGCGAGCTCGCCGGCCGTCATGGGGCGCTCGCGCAGGAGCTGGAGCACCCGGCGCCGGGTCGGGTCGGACAATGCCTTGAAGACCTTGTTCATTTCCGGACGAAGCGCCTGGTGAGCCAGTCGGTGACGAGGTCGAGCGCGGCGGGGGCGAAGGTCTCCTGGATATCGGCGTATTCGCCCACCGCGCCGGTCCCGGCGGTCTGGAACATGTGATTGAGGCCGGGCAGTTCCTCGACGGTCGCGTCCGGACTGTGGACCAGCGCCGCCTTGATGGCCGGCAAGTTCTGGTCCGACGGGATCTGATGGTCCAGCGAGCCGCCGATGGCCAGCACCGGCACGCGGATCTTCCGCAGGTTGGGGGCAGGATCGTAGCCGAACAGATAGCGCGCCCAGCGGCTCGACATCTGCCGCGCCAGCGTCTCCCGGTCGGTGTTCGGCGGGATCCCCATGGCCGCCATGGCTTCAGGGGTCAGCAGCGGCAGCACGGCCTTGCGGGCGGCCTCGTCGCCGCCGGCGCGGCCGATGGCCCGATAGATCGCCGCCACCAAGGGCTCGGTCCGGTCCAGCTCCTGGCGGGTCTTGCCCCGGTCGAGGCCGCTCTGCCGCCATTGCGAGAGCACCACCTGATCCCACCGGACGCCAGGTCCGGCCAGCATCACCAGGAAGGCGATGTGCGTGTTGGACGCCATGGCCAGGGGAGCGGTGACGCCGCCTTCGGAGTGGCCGATGAAGCCGATCGCGTCCGGCCGGATCTCGGGCCGGCCCGCCAGATAGCGGGCGGCGGAATTGGCGTCGGTGGCGAAATCCACCGAGTCCGCCGCCGCATGGTCGCCCTTGGAGCCGCCGACGCCACGGTCGTCGTATCTGAGCACCGCGACGCCGTGGCGGGTCAGGTGATCGGCGATCACCGCGAACGGCTTGTGGCCCAAGGTGGTGTCGTCCCGGTCGTTGGCGCCGGAGCCGGAGATGAGGATGGCGGCCGGGAAGGGGCCCTTCCCCTTGGGCAGGGTCAGGGTCCCGGCCAGGCTGACGCCCTTCTCGAACGGATTGTCGAAGGTCACCTCCTCCACGCGGTAGTCGAAGGGCGGCCTGGGCGTCTGCGGCCGATCGGTCGAGAAGCGCGCGACCGGGCCGGCGGCGCGCGCGAAGGTCACCGGCGCATCCGGTACGCCGGGCCGCTTCCAGACGCCCGACATCGTCGCGAGATCGTCCGAAAGCCTGGCCTCGTACGCGGCGCCCGTCGCGGGAATCCTCAGCTCGACCTTGGCGCCGTCCCGGCCAAGCACGGGGACCTCCTGGCCGTAGGAGAGCTGGTCGGGCGAATCCAGCACGGCCACGGTGCCGTAGTCGGCGGTGGCGATCCGCAGCACCAGGCGCAGCTTGGCGCCGTTGCGCTCGATCGATCCCTGCCAGACGCCGTCCAGCCCGGCGACCACGGGCCTGGACGCAGGCTTGCCGGCTTCGAGCCTCAGCGGCAGGTCCGCGCCGCCCACCTTGAAGACGCCGTCCCATCGGTGCGCCGCCGCGTCCCACTTGCCCTCGAAGGCGGCGTTGGCGCGGGCTATGGCGAAGCCAAGCGTCCCGTCCCTGACCGCCAGGGCCGAGACCGGCGCCCCCGCATTGGCGCCGCTGTAGGGCTGGCTGAACACGGCCGCCAGGGCGCCGTCGGAGTCCTTGCGGATGGTCAGGACCACCGTGACGCCGGTGCTCCCCGGCGGCGTCAGGATCCCATGCCAGGGGCCCAGGATCTCGGCCTCGCTCTGCGCCATGGCGGGAAGCGCCACGGCGGCGCCCAGCAGCATGGCCAGGACGCCGAGCAAGGAACCGAGGCGGAGCATCGAGGGACCTTCCCATTCGGGCCGGCGGGCGGCCGACGCGAGATTCGCTATTTCGCCAACTATCAAACTTCAGTCAAGGCGCAATGGCGCCGCGGCTCGCTGGGCGGGCCCGCGAACCGTCTGGCGATGGGGGACCTCGCGGCCTAGGATGTGGCGCACGGCAGGGGGAGCCACGCCATGTCCGACGAGCTTCAGGTCCTCGCGCCTCACGGGCGGCTGGATTCCGAGAGCGCTCCGGAGCTGACGCGACAGGCGAAGGAGCTGATCGGCAAGGGCGGCCGGCGGCTGCTGCTGGACCTCAAGGACCTTTATTACGTCTCCAGCGCGGGGCTGAGGGCGGTGCTGGAGGCGGCGCGGGATATGACCGCGGTCGGCGGCAAGCTCGCGGTCTCCTCGCCCAACGCCGAGGTCGCCGAGGTCTTCGACATCTCGGGTTTCGTCAGCATCGTCGAGGTCTATCGCTCCGCCGAGACCGCCGCCGCGCACCTGAGGGATGGGTGAGGCCGCACCCTTGACGCCCGGTCTGAAGCTGGCCGCCCCGGGGGTGGCCCAGCCCGGCCACGCCGTGGCCGTGTTCCAGATCCGCTCGATGGTGGCCGCCGGCGGGGTGCCGGCGAGCCTGAAGGGCCGGGGCTTCGACGTCACGGGCGGCACGGAATGAGGAACCCATGACCACATCCCCCATGCTTCGCGCCTCGTGCGCCTGCGGCCAGGTCGCGGTCGAAGCCCGCGGCCGCCCGATCGTCACCGTGGTCTGCTACTGCGACGACTGCCAGGCGGCGGGCCGCCAGATCGAGGCGCTGCCGGGCGCGCCGCCCGTGCTCAACGCGGACGCCGGCAGCTCGCTGGTGGTGTTCCGCAAGGACCGGCTCAGCTGCGTGCGGGGCCAGGACCGGCTCGTGGCCCACAAGCTGAAGCCCGGCTCGGCCACCAGCCGCTATGTCGCCTCGTGCTGCAATTCGGCGCTCTACCTGGGCTTCGACGACGGCAAGCACTGGGTCGACGTGTTTCGCGGCCGCGTCGAAGGCGAGCCGCCGCCGGTCGAGATGCGCATCTGCACCCGCTTCCGGCCGGCCGGGCCCGAGCTGCCCGCCGACGTCCCCAGCGTCCCGGGCTTCAGTTTCGGGCTGATCGCCCGGTTCATGGCGGCCGCGCTTGCGATGCGGCTCGGCCGGTAGCTCGTCCTCAAGACGCCCCCAGGCAAATGTACAGCCAACTGCCGCCGAAGGATTGCGGCCAGGCGGCCTTGAAGCCCCACGGACCCAGGTCGGTCAGATAGGGCTGGGGCGCAGCGACGCCGAAGTCCTGGACGATGCAGACCACCTTCGAGGCGTAGGCCTTGGCGAACCTGACGGTGCAGGAGCTCACCGGACCGCCGTTGGCGACCCGGCCGGCCGCGTCGGCGCCGGTGATCGCGGCCCCCGTCCCGCAGGAGTCCAGCGTCGGCCTCGGGCCGTCGGAGGCCAGGTGGTCGCCCGTGACCACCGAACCGGCCGCGTGGATCGTCCCGGGCCCGAGGTCGGTGGGAGCCGCGTACTTGTAGGGGTTGTTCTGGGCGTACCCGCCGCCGACCGTGACGCCGCCCTTGCCCTCGGGGCTGATCGAGAGGCCCCGCGTCAGCGCCGTGGATCCGTTCGGGGTGTAGTCGAGCTCCAGGCCCATGCCGTTGCCGGTCACCGTCTGGTGCTCGGTGGTGAACAGCAGCATGCCGGCGTCGGCCGGGTCCGAACCGGTGTCGATGCGCGCCGCGCCCAGATAGCCGCCGACGACCTCGTTAGGCCCCACGCCGGTGAATTTGCCGCCCGCGAAATCGTAGCGCTCGGCCATGAACTGGGCGAAGCCGTTGTAGGCCACGCCGTCGAACACGTCGTTCTCGCCGGGCAGGGGGCCGATGGCGTTGAACACCACGCCCACCTTGGGGCTGACGCAGCCGATGGGGTTCCAGCAGCCGACCTGGTAGGCCCGCCATGTGTTGGTGGCCTCCAGGCGTGGGGATGGGGCCGGGGCGGGACGGCGACCCTTCTCCTCGGCGTGGAGGACGGCCGGCAGGGCCAGAAGCACAAGGATCGCGGCGAAGGTTCTCATCGGTGGGCTCCTCGGGGTTTGGCTTTCCGGTTCGCCGGGTCTTGGCCCCGCCCAGCTTTACCGCCTAGTGTCGGATATTCCGCGAAAGACGGACGGGGAGGGCTTAAATGGCCGGGACGCCGTATCCCAAGCTGCAGATGCATCGCTTCGCCTATACGAAGCTGACGCCAGAGCAGATCCAGGCCAAGCTGACGCCCGCCGCGATCAAGGGGCCGGCCTGCGCCTCGCCGCTGTCGGACGTCTTCGCCGGCAAGTCGCTGAAGATCGTCACCGACAAGGGGCCGGAGCTGAACTACCGGTTCAAGGGGCTGAACAGGCTCACCCTGGTCGAGGACGGCGGCAAGCCGGTGGACGCCGGCTATGGCGCCCTGGTCCAGGACAAGATCGCCTTCTTCGCCCATCTGATCCCTGGGACCCAGCGCGGCTATGCGGTGGTGATCGACCGGGCGACCAACCTGGCGACGGTCTTCGAGCTGTGGTTCAGCGGCTACAAGGACAACCGCGAGGTCCAGCGCGATATCCACTTCGGCTATGTCGATCAGGGCGGATCGCCGCCGACGGCGCGCCACGTGACCACCAACCGGATGGAAGGCCACGGCTACCACTGGACCCAGGACACCGGGATCGAGACCCTCGAGTTCTTCCCCTCGGCGGCCTATTCGAACTTCGTGGAGCTGACCCGGCTGGGCGGCGAGCTCGGCTATTGCGCCCCGTCCGACTACATCAAGGTCGACGACGACTTCTACATCTACACTCGCACCGAGTGCGAGTTCTCGGGGACCTTCACGGTCTATGCGATCGACCTGAACCGGCTGCAGCAGATCGGGCTCAGGCTCGGGTTCGACGCCAGGGACCAGCTCGAGGACTACCTCTTCCGCGGCGACGCCGAGTGGCTGGGCCAGATCGCCCAGTTCGAGAAGTTCGGCGACATCGCCGGCGACGTGGTGCCGCCGCCCAAGGACGCCAAGAAGGGCGAGCGGCGGGTCTACCGGCCGCTCCTGACCATGCCCAAGATGACCAAGGCCGAGGTCGACGCGGCGGTGGCCAAGAAGACCGCCGTCTTCCCGCCGCCGGGCGCCGGCCCGCAGATGGCCGGCAACAGCCTGCCGTCGAGCGCCTTTCTGGCCGGCAAGACCCTGACCCTGCGCTACGATGACGGCCTGGTGATGGACTATCGCTTCGACGGCCCCGAGGAGCTGCAGTGGCGCAAGGACGGCGGCGACTGGATCAAGGCCCGCTACAAGGCCTGGGAGCCGGCGCCGGGGGTGATCAACTTCGGCCACCTCCTGGAAGGGGCGCCCGACCATGACGGCCACATGATCGTGGCCGACTTCGACCGGGCCCTGTTCACCTGCTTCAACGGCCACCTGAACACGCCCTATTACGCCAATGAGGCGGGCGTGAAGGTGAGGTTCGGGGTCATCGAGATGGAGGGCCTGACGCCGCCGCTCTACGACCGGCACGGCTTCACCGACGAGCTGCTCGGCCACGCCCTCACCTGGAACTACGCGCCGGGGCTGACGTCGATGCACCTGTATTCGACGCCGCACTCGATGAGCTGGATCATCTTCACCGACGCCGGCGCGGGCGGCCTGGAGTGGAGCGGGCCTGCCTCCTACGTGAAGATCCGCGACCAGCTCTACTACATGTACTGGCTGGAAGAGGCCTGCAACGGCACCCTCGGCACCATCCTGATCAACCTCAGGACCCTGCACGATTCCGGCATCGGCTATCACTGCGGGGCCGAGGGCCTCAGCATGAGCGCGGTGGGGGCGCACATGCGTCACGCCGGCCGCTTCGACATCCTCAAGTTCCACCAGCCCAAGACGGAAGGGACCCAGGCATGAGCGCCACAGCCACCGCCTCACGCCGATCGTTCCTGAAGGGCGGGGCCATCGCCGCCGCGCCCCTGGCCGTCGCCATCCCCGCCGCCGCCCTGGCGGCCGAGGACTACAAGGCCCGCGCCCAGCGCCTGCAGGACCAGGCCGAGATCGCCGCCCTGCACCAGGCGTGGCTGCGCCGCCAGGCCACCGGCGCCGACGCCTCGGACCTGTTCGCCGACCCCAGGGCCGCGCGGCTGGACCGCAGCATCCACGGGGTCTCGGCCGACCATGCCGGCGAGGCCGACCGGATCGAGGTCTCCGCCGACGGCCAGAGCGCCTCGGGCCGCTTCGCCACCCTGGTCGAGCTGCGCACCGAACTGCCCAGGACCACCACCCTGGCCCAGATGGCCCACCTGCAGGGCGGCGGCGTGGTGCGCCACGCCGAGAAGCGGACGCTGCACGCCAGCTATGTGAAGCGCGACGGCGCCTGGGCGATCGAGACGCTGGAGCTGCGGGCGATCTGACCGGCTCGCGCCGGAAATGCTCAGCCGACGAACGCCCGCTCCAGGACGTAGTCGCCGGGGTGGGCGTTGGAGCCTTCCTTGAGGCCGTGCGCCTCCAGGATGGCGGCCGTCTCCTTGATCATCTCCATGCTGCCGCACAGCATGATCCGGTCGTGCTCGGGATCGAACTTCTCGTCCTCGATGCCGAGGTCGCGGAACAGGTCGCCCGAATGGATCCGGTGGGTGATCCGGCCCTGGCGCTCGAACGGCTCGCGGGTGACGGTCGGGTAGTAGATCAGCTTGGCCCTGGCGTCGTCGCCGACCAGGATATGGTCGTGGATGTCCTGGCTGTAGAGCTGCCGGTGGGCCAGCTCGGCCACCTCGCGCACCGTGTGGGTGACGATCACCTGCTCGAAGCCGTAGGCGTCCGGATCGCGCGCGATCGACAGGAACGGCGCCAGCCCCGTGCCGGTGGAGATCAGGAACAGCCGCTTGCCGGGCTTCAGGGCGTCCATCACCAGGGTGCCCGTGGGCTTCTTGCCGACCAGGATCTTGTCGCCGGGCTGGATGTGCTGGAGCCGCGACGTCAGGGGGCCGTCCGGCACCTTGATCGAGAGGAACTCCAGCTCCTCGTCGTAGTGCGGGCTGGCGATGGAATAGGCTCTGAGCAGCGGCTTGCCATTCACCGGCAGGCCGATCATCACGAACTCGCCCGAACGGAAGCGGAAGCTCGAGGGGCGCGTCACGGCGAAGCTGAACAGGCGGTCGGTCCAGTGCTTGACCCACAGCACCGTCTCCTCATGGAGGCTGGCGGCCCAGGGGGGCGGGGCGGCGGCGGGATCGACCAACGCGGCGTCACTCACGGATCAAAGCACTCCTTGCGGCCCGGCGCGCGGTGTCCTGAAGGCGGGACGACGCCTGTCGAAAGGCGCAACCGGGACAGGGGGCGAGCCATCCGAACGCCATTCGGAGGCCCATTTTGCGGAGCCGTCTCTATGCCGAAGCCCTCCGCGATGCACAAGGCGGCGCTGCGGCGCAGCACGCCGAATTTTCCTGAAAGCCCTAGGAGTTTCCGTGAAAGCGCGGTGGATGCTGAGGAATTGGTCCGCCGCGGCGATGGGATTGGCGTGAGCGCGACAGTCGCTGGCGGCCCGACGCGAGCGCGCCCGTCCGGCACGGGCTAAGCCGGCGCCATGAACCGTCCTCTCGACCCGGCCTTCAGAGCCTTCCTGGCCATCGACGAACGGCCCGTCGGCCCCCTGGCGCTGGCGCTGCGCGAGATCGTCCTCCAGGCGGCGCCGGACGCGGTCGAGCAGCTGTTCCGAAACCACGCCTCCGCCCTCTGGTACGGCGTGGGCCCGAAGATGCCGGACATGTTCTGCTACATCGCCATGGCCTCGCGCCACGTGAACCTGGGCTTCTGCCGCGGCGCCTCGATGACCGATCCGGCTGGGGTGATGGAGGGCGCAGGCCGGGCGATGCGGCACGTGAAGTTCCGCTCCGAGAGCGACCTCCAGCGCCCGTTCGTGCGGGCCTATCTGCGGACCGCGCGCGAGCAGTTTGCCGGCCGCGCTTGACCTGCCGGGCGGCCGCGCCCAGGCTCCATGTGTCCACCGGAGCCAGCATGTCGGAGATTGCCGCCCGCTGAGGGCTGAGGCGTCCTCGTCCAGCCCAGAATCTGAGCGCCAGGCCCTGTCTCTGGGCCGCGGCGCGGTTCATTGCGGCCAATCCCAGGACTTCTTCCGTGACATCATCTGAAACCGACCAGCGCCGGACGCTTGCGCTGGACCCCTCCGCCATCGTCATCCGCCGGGCCGAGGCGATCGACCTGCCCGAGCTCGCGCGGCTGTTCCGCCTGTGGGCGAACGCGGCTTGGGACTTCCTCGCGGCGCACACGCCTGAAGAGGATCTGGCCTTTCTGGAGAGCGGCTGGCGCGCCGGTCCGATCCGGATCGCCGTCGAAGGCGGCCAGATCATCGGCCTCTGCGCCTCGCGCCGTGGCTGGATCGACCATCTCTACGTGGCTCCGGACCGCCAGGGGCGAGGGATCGGCCGGATGCTTCTCGCGCGCACCTTGGAACGGCGCCGGAGGGTGCGGCTCTGGACCTTCCAGCGCAACACCCGCTCGCGGCTGTTCTATGCGCTGCAGGGCTTCCGGGAAGTGCGCCGGACAGATGGCCAGGGCAATGAGGAGCGCGAGCCGGACGTCCTCCTGGAATGGCGGCGGCCCTAGCCGCCGCCGAACAACGGCAGGCCCTCGGGCTTCAGGGCGCCTTCGATCTCGAGGATGCGCAGCTTGGTCCGGGTCCCGCCGGGGGCGGAGAAGCCGCCGAGCTTGCCGCCGGAGCCCACCACCCGGTGGCAGGGCACCACGATGGGCCAGGGGTTCTTGCCCATGGCCTGGCCGACGGCCTGGGCCGCCTGCGGCTCGCCCAGGCGCGCGGCGATCTCGCCGTAGCTCAGGGTCTGGCCGGGCGGGATGGTGCGGGCGATGTCGTAGATGCGCTGTTCGAAGGCGCCGACGCGGCCGAGGTCCAGGACGATGGGCGACAGGTCGGCCGGCTCGCCGGCCAAGAGGGCCAGGATGCGCGCCTTGGCGTCCAGCACCTCGGGCGGGGGTTCGGAGCCCACCGCCTCCGGGAAGCGGCGCAGCAGCCGCGCGCGGGTGGCCTCGGCGGTGGCTTCGGGCAGGCTGACGCCGATCAGGCCGCGCTCGCCCCAGGCCAGGCCGCAGGGTCCGATGGGGGTCTCGAAGACCAGGATTCCGGATGCGTCCATGCCTTTGATCCTAGCACCGACGACCGCCAGGGTCGTTCCGAAGCTTGCGATCCTTAGAGCGCGTTCCGAAAAGCGGGAACCGGATCGCCGGCTCTAAAAAGGCGGCAGCTGATCCTGACTGGAGGCGGCGGCCCGCGGCGGGGCGGTCAGTAGGGACTGCAGCTGCCGGTCCAGGCTGTCGGGCTGGGCGCCCACCGGGGCCGGCGGCGCGGGCTGGGGCTCGGTGGAGACCGGGATAACCTGGGGCAGCGGCTGAACGGGCGCGGCGGCCGGCGGGCCGGGCGGAATGGCCGTGGCGCCGGCCCGGGGCAGGGCGCTGACCATGAAGGCGCGCCAGAGCCGGGCGGGCGGCCCGCCGCCGCCCAGGCCCGCCACCGGCTGGGCGTCGTCGCGCCCCATCCAGACGCAGGCGTCGAAGCCGCCCGTGAAGCCGCAGAACCAGCCGTCCTTGTCGTCGGTGGTGGTGCCGGTCTTGCCGGCGATGTCCCAGCCCTTGATCTGGGCGTGGGTCCCGGTGCCATGGGCCACGACCTCGCGCAGCATCTGGTCCATCTCGCCCAGCGGGGGGTTGGCGATCACCTGGGCCGGCCGCTCGGCGGGCCGCCGCCAGACCACCACGCCCGAGGCGGTCGAGATCCGCTGGATGGCGTAGGGCGCCACCCGCACCCCGCCGTTGGCGAAGGCGCCGTAGGCCGCGGTCATCTCCAGCGGCGTCACCTGCGAGGTGCCGAGCGCCATGGCCGGCTCGAGATTGATGGGGGTGGAGATGCCCAGCCGGCGGGCGGTGGCGGCCACCTTGTCGCGCCCGACCTGGTCGGCCACCTCGGCGGCGACGGTGTTCACCGACTGGGCCAGGGCGGTCTGGAGGGTGATCTGGCCGAGGTAGCTGTCGGTGTGATTGCGCGGCGACCATCCGGCCAGGATGACGGGCTGGTCCACCACCGGGCTGTCGGGGGTCAGGCCCGCTTCCATCGCGGTCAGATAGACGAAGGGCTTCCAGGAGGAGCCGGCCTGACGGCGGGCCGCCACCGCCCGGTTGAAGCCGTTCGGCACATAGGCGTCGCCGCCGATCATGGCGCGCACGGCGCCCTGGCCGTCCAGGGCCACCAGGGCGCTCTCCAGGCTCGCGCCATCCCGGGCCTGGGTGACGGACTCCTGGGCGCGCTCGGCGTCGGCCTCCATCGGCGCATCCAGGGTGGTCAGCACCACCATGTCCTGCCGGGGCGTCCCGATCGTCTTGCGCGCCTGCTGGTCGACCCAGTCGACGAAATACTGCGAGGCCGCGGCCGGATCGGTGCGGTAGACCTTGAGCGGATGGGCCAGGGCGCGGGCGCGCTGGGCCGGGGTGATCGCCTTGGTCTCGACCATCGCATCCAGCACCAGCCGCGTGCGCTCGTTGGACGCGTCCGGCTGCTCGACCGGGCTGTAGCCGGAGGGCGACTTCAGCACCGCCGCCAGCGCCGCCGCCTCGCGCAGGGTCAGCCGCTCGGCGGGCTTGTCGAAGAACCGCCGCGAGGCGGCCTCGATGCCGTAGGCGCCCGAGCCGAAATAGACCCGGCTGAGATAGAGGCCGAGGATCTGTCTCTTGGAATAGCGCTGCTCCATCTGCATCGAGAGCAGGATCTCCTGGGTCTTGCGCTCGACGGTCTGGTCGTTGGTCAGGAACAGGTTGCGGACCAGCTGCTGGGTGATGGTCGAGGCGCCCTGGGCGGTGCGGCCCTTGGCCAGGTCGGTCACCAGGGCCCGGGCGATGCCCAGGGGGTCGACGGCGCCGTGCTCGTAGAAGCGGCGGTCCTCGATGGAGACGAAGGCGGCCGGCACATAGGCGGGCAGCCGGTTCAGGTCGACCGGCGGCGCGGCGGCGCCGCCGCGCACGCCCAGCACGGCGCCGGAGCGGTCCTCGTAGGTGATCTGCGGCGCGCGGGTGATGGGCGGCAGCTGCGGCATGGCCGGCAGGACCGCGGCGATGGCGACGGCGAGCAAGGCGGTCAGGGTCCCCGACTGAACGTCAGGCGGTTAGAACAGGCGAAGGCGGCTGTTTTGGGGCCGCCCTTTCCCCATCGCCACCATGACCAAAGCTTAACTTGGGCGGTCCGGCGTGTGGCTTCATCCTCGCAGATCTGAGCGGCTGGGTGGGGAAGGCCATGGGCAGGACCGCTGAAGGCATCCTCGTCGGCTATTGCGGCGTCACAAGTGTGGCGCTGGCGGCCATTCTGATCATGGGCGCGGCGGCGCCCCCGGCAGACCGCTTCGATGAGATTTCCGTCCATCGCATCAACATCGTCGAGCCCGACGGGACCTTGCGCATGGTCATCTCCGACAAGGCCAGCCTGCCAGGGGTGATCGTGAAGGGAAAGGAATCCCCGCCTCGGGATCGGCCGCAGGCGGGGATGCTGTTCTACAACGACGAGGGGTCGGAGAACGGAGGCCTGATCTTCGGCGGCCACAGGAACGCCCAGGGCCAGGTGGCGGACTCGGGCGGGAGCCTGTCGTTCGACAGGTATGGCGCCAGCGAGGTCGTGCGGCTCATCGGCGTCGATGACGCGACCGACCATTTGGCCGGGCTGAACGTGTGGGACTCCCGTCCGCGGATCTGGGTGGGGCGAGGCGCCGACGGCGCGGCGGCGATCAATCTGATGGACGCCAGCGGCCGCAAACGCATCGCCCTGCAGGTCCCTGCCGCCGGCCAGCCGAGCCTTCAATTCTTCGACGAAAACGGGCGCCTGGAAAAGAAGCTGGTTGCGGCGGCAGGGTCATGAGCGATCCGGCCTACGATAGCCGCCCTCACCCCCAGGGCAGCGCCCGTTCCAGCCTGACCTTCGGGTCGCCCACCCAGGGCGCGGTCTCGCGGTACCAGTGGGTGGCGGTGAGCTCAGCGAACTTCCACTCGCCCTCGGCGTCCTTCACGCAGAGCGCGTTCCAGTCTCCCAGGATGAACAGGTGGAAGTTGTTCATCTGCTGCTCGAGCCGGTTGATGGTCCAGTAGGCCTTGACCCGCACGCCCTCGCCCTCGCGCGCCATGACGAAGTTGTTCGGCAGGTGCTGGCGGCCCAGGTAGGAGAACGGCATGCCGTACCAGATCTGGTGCAGCAGCTTCCTCATCGCCTCGGGGCCCTGGCACCGGCCCTGCGGCTTATGGTCCACCCAGCCGCCCTCCGAGAACAGGTCCAGATAGCCCTGCTCGTCGCCGGTGTTCAGCGCCCAGCAGTACTTGGCGAACAGCTCCTGGATGTCGAGGCGCTCCTCGACGGTGGGCTTTGCGGTCTTGGCCATCGAAGGCTCCTGGCGTTTCCTCGGGGGTTGCTAGAGGCTGAGGCCGAGGCCTGTCCAGCGGCGATCGAATCCTTGCGCCTGATAGCGCTGCCAACCTTGGCTCCAGCTGAGCTTCGAGGTTAAGCGGTTCTTTACGCAACCGCCGGAATAGTCAGGCTTCCTGAGGCGGCCCTGGGGTCGGTCTCGGCGCGGCCAGAACGGCCGTGCAATCGGCGCGCGGTGTGATGGCCAAATTCGACCCCAAGGCATGGATCAACCTGGAGAAGGCGCGGGTCCTGCTCCTGGACGACCACCACGAGGGCGGCAACATCCTGGCCCAGATCGTCATGGGCTTCGGCGTCAAGCGGATGCTGCGTGCGAACTCGGTCGCCGAGGCCAAGGACATGGTGGGCCACAACGAGCTGCACCTGATCCTGGTCAACGCCAACCTGCGCGAATCCCCGGCCTTCGAGTTCATCGACTGGCTGCGCCGCGCGGGCCTGCAGCCCAACTCCTTCACGCCGGTGATCCTGATCACCGGCCACACCCAACGCTCCCAGGTGGAAAGGGCGCGCGACTGCGGCGCCAACATCGTGCTGGCCAAGCCGGTCAGCCCGCAGTCCATGCTCGAGCGGATCGTCTGGATCGCCCGCGAGAAGCGTCCTTTCGTGAACTGCGACACCTACATGGGACCCGATCGGAGGTTCCACGACACCGGGCCGCCGGCCGGAATGGTCGGCCGGCGCCACAACGATCCCCCCGAGGGCGCGGTCGTGCAGGCCGAGGCCCAGCCGCCTGAAGAGCCGGCTGAGACTTTTGAAGGCGGAGAAGCGGCATGACGGCGGCGACGTTCATCGCGTGGGAGAACCGCCTGGCCAAGATGGTCAAGGAGCCGGGCGGAGTCCGCATCGGGCAGGCGCTCGATCAGGCCGAGCAGAACCTGGAGACGATCCAGGTGGCCTGTCTCGAAGCCATGGACGCCCAGATCGAGGAGATGGAGAGGCTGTGCGCCGAGGGCGGCCGCCAGCCCCCCGAGGAGACCAAGAACCGGATCTACGACCTGGGCAACGACGTGCTGGCGGTGGCCGGGGCCTTCGAGTTCAAGGAGCTCGGCCAGGCGGCCTTCAGCCTTTGCGAACTGGTCGACCGCCTGCGCAGCTGCGCCAAGTGGAACCAGGCCGCCGTCGAGGTGCACCTGTCCGCCTTCCGCCTGCTGCGCCAGCACGATCCGGACTCCGACCGCTCCAGCGTGATCCTGGGCCTGAAGGGCCTCACCGACCGCGTCGCCGCGATCGCGGAATAGGCCGCCTCCCTAGCTCGGCGGCACAGGCTCCAGGATCAGGATCGACAGATCCTGCCGGGGCCGAAAACCCGTCTTGCGGACTTCGAACGCGGTGGGGCTGATCTTCGTCACTCCGTCCATGCAGAAGCTCACCAGGGCGTCGGCGCGGCCCTTGTCGACCACCAGGCGGAATTCGCCGATCGGGGATTTCCAATTGCCGCCGCTCGACAGGACATAGTCGATCCGCTTCTCGAAATAGGCCTGACGGTCGGGGCCCGCCGCGCGCTTGGCCTTGGCGACCGCGGCCAGGAAGGCGTCGTCGATGCAGTACTTGGCCTTCATCCGCCTGTAGTCGGGCGAGGTCCGGAAATCGTCGGACTCCAGGGCCGTGCCCGAGGTCTCGCCGACGCTCGGGGTGTAGTCGTGCGCCACCGCCAGCTCGCGGCCGGCGGGAAACAGCTGCTCCCAGTAGTAGGCGGTGCGCAGCGTCCAGGTGGGCTGCAGGTGATGCTCCCAGCCCTTGCCCGCGTCGTAGTCGTCGGGGATGGCGAGGCCGATCTTCAGAAGATGCGTCTGGACGGGCTTGGGCAGTCGGTCGAGCGCCGCTCCCGAGGCTTGCAGGTGGGGCGCCAGCGGCACGCCCAGGGACTTCAGATAGGCCGTGTAGTCCACGCCCTTGGAGACCACCCGCTGCTCGATCTCGGCCTTGACCGGGCGGCCATCGACCTTGGTGGAGAACTTCAGGAAGTTCTCGGGATCGTCGCTCGGCGTCGCGATGTTGTCGTCGGGGCCTTCGACGGTGATGTTGGGCATCGGAAAGGCCACGAGCACGCGCCGGTCTCGCCCGGTGGTGTTCAGGAACCGGTAGCGGACCTTCACCGCCGTCGGCGAGATGTAGAGATCCTCCGCGCGCATCTCGACGCCCGGGTTGCGCACCAGCACCAGGCCGCCCTGCTTGAGCTCGGCGGAACTGTCGTTGGCCAGGGCCGGCGCGGCCAGGACCAGCGCCGCGGCGGCCGCCAGGATCATCCGCTTCATAGCCATCCCCCGAGGTCTGCCGCCCATTCTATTCCGGGACGGCGTCCCGCGGCCAAGCTTCGCGCGGCCGGCGAATGGATCACCGCCGCCGCCGGCCTCGGGGGACGTTGCGGGGCGGGCCGCCGCGGCCTCGGCCGCGCGGGGTGAAGCGGGGCAGGCGCTGGCTGGAGTCGGGCGGTTCCGGCTCGCTCAGCACCGAGAACAGCAGGCCCCCGGTCAGCGGCGTGGCTTCCTCCAGCCTCACCCGCACCATCGCCCCCAGCCGCCATCGCCGCCCGGTGCGCTCGCCGACCAGGGCGTGGGTCCGCTCGTCGTGGATGAAGTACTCGTCGCCCAGGCTGGAGATCGGCGCCAGGCCGTCGGCGCCCACCTCGGCCAGGCGGATGAACAAGCCGAAGCGGGTGACGCCGGTGATGCGGCCGTCGAACTCCGCACCCTGGCGCTCGGCCAGATAGGCGGCGACGTAGCGGTCGGTGGCGTCGCGCTCGGCGGCCATGGCCCGCCGCTCGGCGGCGGTGATCATCTCGGCGGTCTCGCCGATATGGGCCAGGTCGAACGGCGAGAGGCCGTCCTGGCCGACATCCAGCGCTCCGATCAGGGCGCGGTGGACGATCAGGTCGGCGTAACGGCGGATCGGCGAGGTGAAGTGGGCGTAGCGGCCGAGGTTCAGGCCGAAGTGGCCGATGTTCTCGGGGCTGTAATAGGCCTGCATCTGGGTGCGCAACACCACCTCGTTGACGATCTCGGCGTGCGGGCCGCCCCGGGTCTCCTCGAGCAGGCGATTGAAGCGCCGGGTGGTCGGCGCCTGGCCCTTGGACCAGTCGACGCCGATGGTGGCCAGGAAGTCGGCCAGGGCCTGGACCTTCTCCATCGAGGGCGTGTCGTGCACCCGGTAGATCAGCGGCGAGCGGCGCTGCTCCAGGGTCTCGGCGGCGGCCACGTTGGCCTGGATCATCATCTCCTCGATCAGCTTGTGGGCCTCGAGCGCGACGCGCGGAGTGATCGAGGCGACGCGGCCGTCCTCGCCGATCAGGATCCGCCGTTCGGTGGAGGTGATCTCCAGGGGCGAGCGGGCGTCGCGGCCCGCCTTCAGGCAGGCGTAGGCCTCCCAGAGCGGACGCAGCACCCGGTCCAGCAAGGGCCCGGCCTGGTCGTCGGGGTTCCCGTCGATGGCCGCCTGGGCCTGGTCGTAGGACAGCTTGGCGGCCGAGCGCATCAGCCCCCGCACGAACCTGTGGCCGGTCTTGCGGCCGGCGCGATCGAACACCATCCGCACCGCCATGCAGGCCCGGTTCTCGCCCTGGCGCAGGCTGCAGAGGTTGCTGGAGAGGGCGTGCGGCAGCATCGGCTCGACGCGGTCGGGAAAGTAGACCGAATTGCCCTTGTCGCGGGCCTCGCGGTCCAGCGCCGAGCCCGGGCGCACATAGGCGGCGACGTCGGCGATGGCGACCCACACCACCCAGCCGCCCGGGTTCTTCGGGTCGTCGTCCGGCTCGGCATGGACGGCGTCGTCGTGGTCGCGGGCGTCGGGCGGGTCGATGGTGACCAGCGGGAGGTCGCGCAGGTCCGTGCGGCCCTGGAGGGTCGGCTCGCGGGCGGCCAGGGCCTCGGCCTCGGCGGCGTCGGAGAACCTCACCGGGATGCCATGGGTGTGGATGGCGATCAGCGAGGCGGCCCTGGGATCGTCCTCGCGGCCCACCACCTCCAGCTCCTTGCCGAACTTGGGGCCATAGCGATGGCTGGGGCCCGAGCCCACCTGGGCCAGCACGAGATCGCCGTCGGCGACCTCCTCGCCCTCGTGCGGCGGCAGCACCAGGCTTTCCTTCGAGCGCCGGTCGACCGGCTCGACGCGGACCTCGCGGCGGCTCTTGCGCACCACGCCCAGCACCCGGTGGGCGCTCTGGCCCAGGCGCTTGATCAGGCGCGCCTCGAACTCGCCGGTCTCCAGCCTCTCGAAGCGGACCAGCAGCCGGTCGCCCAGGCCCGGCGCGCCGGCCTCGGCCTCGTTGCGAGAGGGCGCCAGCCGCACCGGCGGGGCGTCCTCGCCGGCCAGCTTCAGCTTCACGAAGAGGTCGCCGTCGGTGTTGCGCTCGACCACGTCGGCCACGCCCACCGGCGGCAGCTCGCCCGCCCCCGCGAAGCCCTTGCGCCCGCGCCGGCCCAGCACGCCCTCGGCCTGCAGCTCCTTCAGCAACAGCCGCACCGCGCGGCGGTCCTGGCCCTTCAGGCCGAAATGGCGCGCGATGGCCGAGACGTCCGCCTCGCCGGCCTCGCGCACGAAACGGGCGAGGGCTTCGCGGTCGGGAACGCCACCGGATTTGCGGGGCGGCCGTGCTCTGGCCAAAGGGCCCTCCTTCCGAGCGGGCTGAAGCTCAGTAGGGTGGGGTGTTGTTGTTCGGGACGGTCGGGGGCGGGGCGGGGGCCTCGTCCGGCGAATAGAGCGT
>JANWHQ010000009.1 GCA_025450315.1 Caulobacteraceae bacterium | reverse complement strand
GGTGCTGCAGTCGGCCGCGATCGGCTTCCGGGCGGTCTATATCGTGACGGCCCTGCTGGGCGTGCTCTGGCTGTGCAGCAACTTCCGCATCATCTCCTCCGACAGCCAGGCGGTGGTCATGCGCTTCGGACGCATCGTGCAGACGCGGCAGGCGGGCCTGCTGCTCGCCTGGCCCAGGCCCTTCGAGCAGGTGCGGATGCTGCCGGGGCCCGACCGCCAGCTCAGCCACCCGGTCGCCGCCCTGCCGGCGTTGGGCGGCATCGAGCCGGCCTCCACCGAGCCGGGAGGCGACACCACGCCGGCCAGCGCCGCGCCCTATCTGACCGGCGACGGCGCCGTGGTGCTGCTGGACGCCACCCTGATCTACCGGATCACCGATCCGGCGGCCTATGTGCTGTCGCAGAACCACGTGATCCCCGCGCTGGACCGGATGTTCCGCGCCACGGCGGTCGGCGTCGCCGCCGGCTGGACCTTGAACGACTTCGTGGTGGCCCAGGACGCCAACGCCAACCCCAACGGCGCCGGCTCGACCGTCAGCGCCATGCGCGGAGCGGTGCGCGACCAGCTGCTGGCCCGCATGAACGGCCGGCTGAAGGCGCTGGAGGCCCAGGGGGCCGGTCTCGGGGTCGAGATCGACCGCATCGACATGACCGCGCTTCTGCCGCCGGAAGCCAAGCTGGCGTTCGACCAGGTGCTGACCGCTTCGCAGAAGGCCGACCAGGACATCGCCGCGGCCAGCACGGCGGCCGAGCGCCGCAGGCAGGGGGCCCAGCGCGAGGCGGACCGCTCGATCAGCGCCGCCCAGGCCTCCGCGATCGAGGCCTCGACCAACGCCAACGTCGACACCGCCAACATCCTCGCCATCGAACAGACCCGGGGCTCGCGCGAGGCGCTGGCCCAGCAGGCCTATCGCGACGGCGTCGGCCAGGTGCTGGCCAAGGCCGGCAGCGTCATCACCGTCGATCCCCGCAGCGGGGCCCGCTTCATCATCCCGGCCCCGCAGAATCCCGGTCCGCCGACTCCGAAATGACCTAAAGCCTTCCTATCTCAACCCCGAACGGGGAAGACCCGATGACCACAGTCGCCAAAGCCGAACGCCCGTCAGCCGCCTTCTCGATCGCCGTCGCCGGCTCCCAGCCCAGCCTGATCCGGCGCGCCTTCGCCTGCTGCGGCATCCAGCTGCCCAAGCCGCGCGGAAATTCCCTGATCGACGACGCCGAGCGGATGCTGATGGCCCTGCGTCTGACGCTGTCGCTGGCGGCGGGCTGCCTGCTGCTGGTGGCGCTGGGGATCCGCTTCATCTTCCCCAGCCAGCACGCGGTCTCCGATCTGGTGGCGGGTTGCGCGGCGCTGCTGGTCGCCGGCCCGGTGCTGGCGGCGGCGTGGGAGAGCCTGCGCCATCCCAGCCTGGACGGCGTGACCGAGCGGCTCGTGGCCCTGGCGCTGATCGCCTCCTGGGCCACCGGCAACCTGATGACCGCCGCCCTGCTGCCGATCGTCATGACCGTCGGCCACGTGCTGGAAGAGCGCAGCATGCTGGGCTCGCAGGAAGCGGTGAAGGCCCTGGGCCGCCTGACGGAAGCCGACGCCCGCCGCCTGTTGCCGAGCGGCGAGACCGAGATGGTTCCGACCACGGTCCTTCGCGTGGGCGATGTCATCGAGCTGCGGCCCGGCGAGCGGCTGCCGGCCGACGGCGTCGTGCGCAAGGGCGCCTCCAGCCTCGACATGGCTTCGCTCACCGGGGAATCGGTGCCGGTCGAAGTGAAGGTCGAGGACACCGCCCTGGCCGGGGCGATGAACATCGACGGCCTGTTGCAGATCGAGCTGACGCGGGTGGGCCAGGAGACCACGCTGGGGCGCATCATCGAGCTGATGCGCGACGCCGAGGAGGCCAAGCCGCCCGTCACCCGCCTGCTGGACCGTTATGCCGGCCAGTACATGGCCCTGGTGCTGCTGGTGGCCGCGGGGACCTGGTTCGTGACCAACAACGTGCCGGCGATGCTGGCGGTGCTGGTGGCCTCCTGCCCCTGCGCCCTGGTGCTGGCGGCGCCGGCGACCTCGGTGGCCGCCATCGTGGTGGCCGCCCGCCACGGCATCCTGATCAAGGGCTCGGCCTTCCTCGAGCACATGGCCGACGTGACCTCGGTCATCTTCGACAAGACCGGCACCATCACCACCGGCGACCTGCGCCTGGCCGAGGTGCTGCCGCAGGAGGGGATCGACGAGGCGGGCCTGCGCCAGCTGGCGGCCGGTCTCGGCGCGGCCAGCAACCACCCCCTCAGCCGCGCGGCCGCCGCCAACACGCCGAGCGAGGATCGGGTCGAGGTGCAGGACCTGCGCGAGATCGGCGGCTTCGGCGTCACCGGCACGGTGGAGGGCAAGCAGGCGGCGCTGGGCCGCACGGACCTGTTCGAGCGCCTGGGCGTCAAGATGCCCGAGCCGCCCACGCACGACGGGCCGATCGCGGGCGTGAGCCTGGGCGGCCGGTTCCTGGGCTGGCTGCTGTTCCTGGACCAGCTGAGGCCGGGCGCCGAGGCCGCCGTGGCCGAGCTGAGATCGCTGGGCATGGAGCGGGTCATGCTGCTCACCGGCGACCGCACCGCGGTGGCCCGGCACGTCGCCCAGGAGGTCGGCATCGACGAGGTGGAGGCCGAGGTCCTGCCCGAGCAGAAGATGGACCGGGTGCAGAAGGAGATCCGCAAGGGCTTCCGGCCGATGGTGGTCGGCGACGGCATCAACGACTCCCTGGCCCTGCGCGCCGGGGCGGTGGGCGTGGCCATGGGCGCGCAAGGCGCCGACGTGGCCCTGGCCTCGGCCGACCTGGCGCTGATGACCAACGACCTCAGGCGCCTGGGCACCTGCATCCGCCTCAGCCGCCGATGCCGGCGCACCATCTATGTGAACGTGGCGATCGGCCTGGGCTTCACCTTCGGGCTGACCGCCCTGGCCAGCGCCGGCGTGCTGGGCGTCGAGGCGCCGATCATCGCCGCGGTGCTGCACAACGTCAGCACCTTCCTGGGCCTCGGCAACGCCGGCCGGCTGCTGCTGTTCGACGAGACCGGCGTCGCGGCCGTGAAGAGCTGAGGCTCCAGCGAGGGTTCGACGCCCCGGTCGCGTAGATCAATTGGGACCTCCTGCATTCGGTCCCGCCCGATCACGCGCACGTCCTGCCCTTCGATCGATCGCCGAGGCGCGGAGGTTTCATGTTGGATCTTTTGCGCCGCGCGATCGGCCAGCAGTCGGCCTCGCTGCGGCGCCTGATCTTCGGGGTCTACGCCCTGCTCCTGGTGCTGAACCTGGTGGTGTGGGCCTGGGCGCTGGTGATCTTCGGGGCCCGGCCGGTGCTGCTGGGCACCGCGCTCCTGGCCTACGGGTTCGGCCTGCGCCACGCCGTCGACGCCGACCACATCGCGGCCATCGACAATGTGACCCGCAAGCTGATGCAGGAGGGCAAGCGTCCGGTGGGCGTGGGCTTCTTCTTCGCCATGGGCCACGCCACGGTGGTGATCCTGGCCGCCGTCCTGATCGCCCTCACCGCCAAGGCCCTCAACTTCGATTCGGTGCGCGGGCTCGGCGGCCTGATCAGCACCTCGGTCTCGGCGCTGTTCCTGTTCCTGATCGCGGCGATGAACCTGGTGATCTTCCGCTCGGTCTGGAAGACCTTCCGACAGGTCTCGCGCGGCGGGGCCTATGTGGACGAAGACCTCGACATCCTGCTCAACAAGCGCGGCCTGGCCGCGCGGCTGTTCCGGCCGCTGTTCCGGCTGATCAGCCGCAGCTGGCACATGTATCCGCTGGGCTTCCTGTTCGGCCTGGGCTTCGACACGGCCACCGAGGTGGCGCTGCTCGGCATCTCCGCGACCCAGGCGGCCAAGGGCGTGTCGATCTGGACCATCATGGTGTTCCCGGCCCTGTTCGCGGCGGGCATGTCGCTGATCGACACCACCGACGGGATCCTGATGCTGGGCGCCTACGAGTGGGCGTTCCTGAAGCCGATCCGCAAGCTCTACTACAACCTGATCATCACCCTGGTGGCCGTGGTCATCGCCGTCCTGATCGGCGGCATCGAGGCGCTGGGCCTGCTGAAGGCGCAGCTGCACCTGCAGGGCGGCGTGTGGTCGGTGGTCGACGTGCTGAACGGCAACTTCAACAACCTGGGCTTCATCATCATCGGCGTGTGTATCGTGGCCTGGTTCGGTTCGGTGATCGTCTACCGCTACAAGGGCTACGACGCCCTGGACGTGGCCCACGACAAAACCGAATTGAACGCCTGACCGCCCCGGGGGCCCGTCGCCGCCTAACCGGCGTGGTCGTGGCGGTGATGCAGGTCCGGATAGTGCGGGTGCTGGTGGCGCATGGGCTCGTGGCGATGCCAGTGCGAGTGCGGCTCGCCGGGCGGATCGGACGGGCCATGCTCATGCTGGTGATGCGCGTCGTGGACGTGCCGGTGTTCGTGCGCCAGGGCCCCGTGGGCGTGCTCGTGGTCGTGCCGCTCGGACAGGTGCAGCCAGACGCCCAGGGCCATCAGCGCCCCCGCGACCAGCAGGAAGGCGGTGACCGGATCGTGCAGCAGCAGCACCCCCAGCACCGCGCCCAGGAAGGGGGCGGTGGAGA
This sequence comes from Caulobacteraceae bacterium, assembly GCA_025450315.1. GTDB lineage: Bacteria > Pseudomonadota > Alphaproteobacteria > Caulobacterales > Caulobacteraceae > JANWHQ01. The sequence continues at coordinate 65,466 of JANWHQ010000009.1, read as the reverse complement.
AATACGCCCCCGTGCGCGCCGCCCCCAGGCCGCGCAGGGCCAGGACGAACAGCACCAGGCTGACGCCGTAGCCGAAGAAGCCCAGCACCAGCGCGCTCGCCGAGACCCCCAGGCTGGGCAGACGGGCGCCGGCCGCGGCGGCGATCAGCATGTTCACCGTTCCCGCCGCCACCCCCTTGATGGCGGTGATCTGCAGCGGGTCGGCCGAGGACAGCTTGCGCGTCAGGTTGTTGTCCGCGCCCCACGCCAGGCAGGCGCCGGCGATGTAGAGGGCGCCCAGGCTGAGCTGCTGCGGACCGCCGCGCCAGGACAGCAGCACAGCGCCCGCCAGGATCGCGGCGGCGCCCAGCAACAGGCGGCGGTCGACGTTTTCCTTGAACACCACCCAGGCGATGGCCATGGTCGCCAGCCCCTCGAGGTTCAAGAGCAGCGCCGCCGACGAGGCCATGGTGGTCGCAAGGCCCAGCATCAGCAGCACCGGCCCGGCGATCCCGCCGGTGAGGACCACCAGGGCCAGCCAGGGCATGTCCGCGGCCCGCAAAGGCGCCTCGCGGCGCGCCAGACCCAGCGCGCGGCCGGCCAAGAGGGTCAGCGTCAGCCCCACGCCCGAGCCGATGTAGAGCAGTCCGGCCAGGAGCCAGGGCGCCACCCCGTCGCCCAGCAGCAGCTTGGCCAGGGGCGTGGACGCGCCGAACAGCGTCGCCGACGCCAGCGCCAGGATCGCCGCGCTTCGATTGGGTGTGCGCTCAGGTTCCATGGGCGGCCCTAGAGTCCGCGCCGCGTGGGCCCGATGCAAGCCATCCGGCGAGACCGCGGGCGAGTGGACCGGCGGCGCCCGGATCGGGCGCGCCGGCTCGGCAAAGCCGAAATCGGGTAGATGATGTGTGATACATCACCATTGGCCTCTCCTGCGCCAATTATCGCGTCCTGGGATTGCATGTGGCCGATTTGGTCTGATACCAATCGGTGACATTCAGGAGCGATGTCAGCAACATCGATCTGCGTCTCATCTGCCTGCGGTCGGACGCAGCATGATCACGGAGTGCGCGCGTGTCCCGATCAAGCACGGCTCAGCTATTTCCCGCCCCAACCGCCCATCGCCACCTGGCGGCATGGGTAGAGCAGATAGCGTCGCTGACCCGGCCGGAGCGCATCCACTGGTGTGACGGATCCGACCAGGAATGGGAGATGCTGACCCGACGGCTGGTGGCGGCCGGGACGTTGCGCCGGCTGGACCCCGCCAAGCGGCCGAACTCGTTCTGGGCCGCGTCAGACCCGAGCGACGTGGCGCGGGTCGAGAGCCGGACCTTCGTCTGTTCGGAGCACCAGATTGACGCGGGTCCCACCAACAACTGGGTCGCACCGGCTGAGATGCGCGCAAGGCTGGGACAGCTGTTCGACGGCTGCATGCGCGGGCGAACCATGTACGTGGCGCCGTTCTCGATGGGCCCCATCGGTTCGCCGATCAGCGCGCTTGGCGTCGAGATCACGGACAGCCCGTATGTCGTGCTCTCCATGCGCATCATGACGCGCATGGGAACGGCGGCGCTGGAGGCCCTGGGGACCGACGGCTTCTACGTGCCGGCCGTCCACTCCGTCGGCGCGCCGCTGGCCCCGGGGCAACAGGACACGCCCTGGCCGTGCAACGACGACAAGCACATCGTCCATTTCCCGGAGACGAGGGAGATCTGGTCGTACGGTTCCGGCTACGGCGGCAACGCCCTGCTGGGCAAGAAGTGCTACGCCTTGCGCATCGCCTCGGTGATGGCCCGGGACGAGGGCTGGCTGGCCGAGCACATGCTCATCCTGAAGCTGACCTCTCCGCAGGGCGAGGCGCACTTCGTGGCCGCTGCGTTCCCGAGCGCCTGCGGCAAGACGAATCTTGCGATGCTCGAACCCGCCTTGCCGGGATGGAAGGCCGAGACCATCGGCGATGACATCTGCTGGATGCGCTTCGGGTCGGACGGAAGGTTGCGCGCCATAAACCCCGAAGCCGGATTTTTCGGCGTGGCGCCCGGCACCAGCGCGAAGACGAACGCCAACGCCCTCGCCAGCATGCGCGCCAACACCATCTTCACCAACACGGCCCTGACGGCCGACGGCGACGTCTGGTGGGAGGGACTGACCCCTGAGCCGCCCGCCGGACTGACCGATTGGCGCCAGCGGGCGTGGTCGCCGGCGCTCGGCGAGCCTGCGGCGCACCCCAACGCGCGCTTCACCAGCCCAGCCGCCCAGTGCCCCGCCATCGCGGCGGAATGGGAAGATCCCGAAGGCGTTCCGATCTCCGCGATCCTGTTCGGCGGCCGGCGCGCCACGACCGCACCGCTGGTCACCGAAGCCTTCGACTGGAAGCACGGCGTCTTCCTCGCCTCGAACGTCGCGTCTGAAGGCACGGCGGCGGCCGAGACCAAGGTGGGCGACGTGCGCCGCGATCCGTTCGCGATGCTGCCCTTCTGCGGCTACAACATGGGAGACTATTTCGGGCACTGGCTGAAGATCGGCGCCGCGGCGGGGGATCCCGCCAAGCTGCCGCGAATCTACTATGTGAACTGGTTCCGGAAGGACGATGCGGGAGCTTTCCTGTGGCCCGGCTTCGGCGACAACATTCGCGTGCTCAAGTGGATCGTCGATCGCCTCGAGGGGCGCGCGGGCGCCCGCGACACCCCCATCGGACGCATCCCACTCGAAGACGACCTCGATGCCGGGGGCCTGCTCATGAACTCGGCCGGTCGCGACGCGCTGCTCAAGGTGAGCCTCGAGGAGTGGCGGGCCGAGGTGGAGCGGATCCGCGCCGACTATTCCAGGTTTGGCCACCGGCTGCCCGCGGAGCTGAAAGAAGAATTGGAGTCTCTCGCCGATCGCCTTGGCGCCGCCGCCTAGTGCGGGCCGCGATCCGATGGAGTCAGATCGCCTGCTCCAGGTCTTCGTATTGACGCGCGCCTTGTTCCGAAGACCGGTTCCCACATTTCGGGACGCACTCTGGGCCCACGGAGATGCGGGATCGGCGGACCTGGAGCGCGGATCGTTCCTTTCGGGTTCGGGCCAGGGGCCGGGCCGTCGTCGCAAGGTCCCGCATCGATAGAACCGCGCGGTCGGAAGGTCAGGGTGTCTGCGTGCGTCAACGACCCGGGAAGCACGCCGCGCGGTATCGGCAGGACCGGCCCGGTCAGAGGTTCGGAGCCGTCGTCGACACTCAGCTTGAAAGAATTCGGACCATGAAGGAACTCGCCGCTTACGGGGACGCAGAGAGGCGAATCCAGATCTTGGAATCGTCCAAGGACGGGTCGAGATACTATCTCGAGGGCGGGGCCCTATACACTCATGTGGACAGCGCCGGCCGCAACCTTCTGCACTACGTAGATGGAATGCTGGCGGTGCTCCGCCGGACCCAGGACGTTCTGCTGCTGGGAACCGCAGGGGGAGCCCTGGCGTCAGAACTCCATCGGCGCGGCAGCAGGGTGACGGCGGTCGACGATTGTCCCGATACCTTTGATGTCGCCCGGCGGTGGTTCCACCTGCCCGAACAGGTCGAATGCGTTCACGCAGACGCGTGCGATTTCCTGGCTTCGGCGACTGGCAAATGGAACGCGGTGGCCATCGATATCTATCGTGGCTTCGAGATACCGGAAGGGGTGCTTTCCGCGCGGGTCGCCCAATCACTCACCGACGTCCTTCACCCGGGAGGACTCATCGTGTGGAACGTGGCGGCGGATGTCGTCTCGGCGCCGGCCGACAGGGTATGCGAACTCTTGCGGGCCGCGGGGTTGAGGCCGCGGCGTCTCCAGGTCGTATGCCCCTTCGAAGGCAATGCCCTCGTGCTTTGCCGGACGAGCTTGAACCGCTCCCCGGCGGCCGGTTGTTGAGGGCGCGCGAAGGCTCTGGCCGCAGTGACTGGCGAGGTCGGATGGTGGTCCCCAGCCTCGCCGAGCGCCGGCGCGCTCAGCTGCTGCGACCCCCCGCGGCGTCGGCGCCCGCCCCAACCGGTTGTGTCTGGCGCCGCTCCATCAGCCGCACGCCCCGCCCTTGGCCCTGGCTTGGCGCACCTTCGCCGACCAGCTCCACGCCCGCGCGGCTGAACGCTTGGACAACCTTCTCCAGACTGTCCACGACGGCCCGCACGACGCCTTGGCTGGTCTCCATCCGCTGGATGGTCGGAAGCGACAGGCCCGCAAGGCGCGCCAGTTCCCGCTGGTCTATCCCGAGCAGCGCCCTGCCGGCCCGCATCTGAGCTCCGGTGATCATTGGTGCATCTAATCTGATGTGTGGGAGATCGGCAATAGAGGGGCCGCCCCTCGATGGGGCATGCCGGCCTGATGGAAGGAATCCGGCGCCCGACGCCCGCGGCGCTCCGGGAAGAGGGGAGCAAACCAGCCCGGAAACACGCCTTCGGACTGCGCGCCGAGAGGGGGACGCGGTCCTTGGCGTCTTCGGTCAGGCGCCGGGGCCATTGCCGCTGCTCGGCGAGGGGGCTTCGAGCAACGCCAGGAGGCCCTGCAGCAAAGCCGTCGGGGTCGGCGGACAGCCGCGGATGTGGAGATCGACGGAAAGAACCGCCCCCACGCCGCCGACGCAGGCGTAGCTCCCCGCGAACTCACCCCCGTCCAGGGCGCAGGCTCCAACGGCGACCACCCACTTCGGGCCCGGCATCGCCACATGGGTCCGTTCAAGCGCCTCGCGCATGTTGTGCGTCACCACGCCGGTCACGAGGAGCACGTCCGCGTGCCGCGGTGAGGCCACGAACCGCAAGCCCAGGCGTTCCAGATCGTAGAAGGCGTTGTTGAGGGCGTGGATCTCGAGTTCGCAGCCGTTGCAGGACCCGGCGTCGACATGCCGGATCGACAGGCTGCGGCCCAGCCGTCGGCGGGTCGCCACGTCCAGACGTCCGGCAAGTTCGGCCAACTCCTGATCGTCGAGCCTGGGGCGTGGCTCGGTGAGCGGCGTCCTGGCGAGACCTTCGAAGAGAAGCCTGGGCATGGACATCACAGATCGTGCCCCGCGTACGCGCAGTTGAACGACTTGTTGCAGAGCGGGAAGTCCGCGACGATGTTTCCCTCGACGCAGGCTTCGAGCAGCGGCCACTGGAACCAGGACGGGTCGCGCAGGTGCGCCCTCGCCACCCGTCCGTCGTCCCCGATCCGAACCCAGGCCAGGATGTCGCCGCGAAAGCCTTCGACCAACGCCAGGCCTTCCCCGGCTCGCGCCGGCAGTTCGACGCGGCCCGGGCCGTCCGGCAACCGGCTCAGGATCTGCTCGATCAGGCCGAGGCTTTGGCGCACCTCTTCGATGCGTATCCAGACGCGCGCGTTGACATCGCCGCCCTCGCGGACCGGGCTCTCGAAGCTGAGATCCGGATAGGGCGGATAGGCGACCGCGCGGCGCGCGTCGAACGCCCGTCCCGAGGCTCGTCCGACAAATCCGCCGGCGCCGAACTTGCGCGCCAACGCCTTGGACACCACGCCGGTCCCCACCGTGCGATCCTGGAGCGAAGCGGTGTCATCATAGAGCGCGACGAGCAAAGGAAAGCGATGCCGGACCTCGCTGACCAGTTCGTTCAGCACCTTCAACTCGTCGACCGCCGGGTCGCCGGCGACGCCGCCAGGGACGACGCAGTCCATCATCAGCCGATGCCCGAAGACCGCGGCGCTGGCGCGCAGAACCTTCTCGCGCAGCACCGCGCAGTGGGCGTGCATCAGGGCGAACGACGCGTCGTTGCACACCGCGCCGATGTCGCCGAGGTGATTGGCCAGACGCTCGAGCTCCGCCATCAGTCCCCGCAGCCAGTGGGCGCGAGCCGGGACTCCCACATCGAGGGCGGCTTCCACCGCTCGGGCGAAGGCCACGGCGTAGGCGACGGTGCTGTCGCCGCAAGCCCGCCCCGCCAGGCGCGCCGCCCTTTCCAAGGACGCGCCGGCCATCAAGCCCTCGAGGCCCCGGTGGACGTAGCCCAGACGCTGCTCCAGGCGCACGACGGTCTCGCCGTTGGCGTTGAACCGGAAATGCCCGGGTTCGATGATCCCGGCGTGGACGGGTCCGACGGCGATCTGGTGCAGTCCTTCGCCCTCGGCGGACAGGAAATCATAGGGCTTCCTGGCCGCGGCGCGCTCCGCCGACCAACGCGGATACCGGACGCCCCATCGGCCGTGATCAAGCCAAGGGCGCATGTCGGCGGCGCCGTCCGGAACCAAGCCATAGAGGTCGTGGATTCTCCGCTCCATCCGGATCGCTGGCGCATGGTGCGCGCCGACCGAGGGGAACCCTTGGCCGCGGACCGGAAGACTCACCACGCCGATCTCGCCCGTGGCCTCGTCGAGCAAAGCCATGTGCGGGCCCGCCGGCTCCGCCCAGAGACCGGACAGGCTGAGATCGCCGCGGGCGAGGTGCGAAATGGCCGCAAGCCAGCATGCATCGTTGCCCGTTGACCTCGGCCAGGGCCGGACATTGTCCGCGGCGCGGCCCATGGCGAGGAGCCCGGCGATCAGGCTGGTCATCCCAGAAGCCTCGCGACGTGCTGGAACCACTCGGTCAGGAGGGGCGGAAAATAGAGGCCGGCGCCCAGGACGAGGCCCAGATGCGCCAGCATCGGAACGTAGGAGGCGTGTGCGGGCTCCTCGCCCGGGGACGGCTCGCCGAAGGCCAGCCCCTGCAGGCGCAGGAGCAGCGCCCCGAAGGCGATCAGTATGCCGAAGACCAGCGGCAGGGCGAGCAGCGGATCTCGGGCGAAGGTCGAGCTGACGACCAGGAACTCGCTGGTGAATATCCCGAACGGCGGCAGCCCGGCGATGGCCATGACCCCCACCACCAGCGACCAGCCGAGGATCGGATGGGTGACGGTCAGGCCACGGATGTCGGCGATCCGTTGGGTGCCCTTGACCTGGGCGACATGGCCGACGCTGAAGAAAATCCCCGACTTCGTCAGGCTGTGCATCGTCATGTGCAGCAGGCCGGCGAAATTCGCCAAGGGGCCGCCCATGCCGAAGGCGAAGGCGATGATCCCCATGTGCTCGATGGACGAGTAGGCGAACATCCTTTTGATGTCGCGGCGGCGATAGAGCATGAAGGCCGCGAAGAGGAGCGACACGAGCCCCATCGTGGCCATCAAGGGCCCCGGTGCGATGGCGTGGCGATTGGCGGCGAGCAGCAGCTTGAATCGCAGCACCGCGTAGAGCGCGACGTTCAGCAGCAGCCCCGAGAGCACCGCGGAGATGGGCGTCGGACCTTCCGCATGCGCGTCGGGCAGCCAGGCATGGAGCGGCGCGAGGCCGACCTTGGTGCCATAGCCCAGCAGCAGGAACACGAAGGCCACGTTGAGCAGCGCCGGATCGAAGGCCGCCGCCTTGTTGATCAGCACGGTCCAGACCATGCCCGGCAGGCCTTCGCCCACCACCGGCTGGGCGGCCACGTAGATCAGTATGGTTCCGAACAGGGCGAAGGCGATGCCGACGCTGCCGAGGATAAAGTACTTCCAGGCCGCCTCGATGGCCTCGTGGGTCCGATAGATCGCCACCATCAGGACGGTGGTCAGGGTGGCCAGCTCGATCGCCACCCACATCAGCCCGATGTTGTTCGACACCAGCGCCAGGTTCATGCCGAACATCAGCAGTTGATACATGACGTGATAGAAGCGGAGCCTCTTCTGGGTCAGGCGTCCGATCTCGATCTCATGGGCGATATAGCTCGCGCTGAAGAGACTGGTCGTGCACCCAACGAAGCTGCCCAGCACGATGAAGACCACGCTCAGATCATCGACCTGGAGATAGGGTCCGCCCGGTGGTCGATGGAAGAAGAGCGACGCCGACGCCGCGAGGGTCAGCAGGCACCCCAGGACGTTCAGCCCCGCCGACAGCTTGTAGCTCGGCGAAACGGCCAGGATCGCCGCGAAGACGAGGGGCGTGACCAGGATGACCTGGATGGCGTTGAGGCCAAACGGGATCATCGCCGCTGCACCCGAAATGCGTCGAGGGCCTCGACGTCGACGGTCTCGAACCGTTCGCGGATCCGGAACAGGAAGACGCCGATGACGATGAAGGCGATCAGGATGGAGAAGGCGACGCTGATCTCCACCACCAAGGGCATGCCCTTGGCGCCGGTCGCGGCCAGGACCAGACCGTTCTCGAGCGACATGAAGCCGATGACCAGGCTGACCGCGTTGCGGCGCGTCACCATCATCAGCAGGCCCAGCAGGATGACCGACAGGGCGAAGGCAAGATCCTCGCGCGCCAGCGGATCCTCCGCCGGAGTCACGCGGAGCATCACCACCAGCGCCAGGGCGACCAGACCGATGCCGGCGAGCATGGTCGGTCCGACCCCCACCACGTTCTCGATCTCGCGATGGATGCCCAGCCGACGGATGATCCGATGCAGGGCGGCCGGGATCAGAAGGCCCTTGAAGGCCAGGGCGATCACCGCGGTGATGTAGAGCTCGGGCTTCGCCTGGACATGGGCCTGCCACGCCACCGACAGCGCGAGCACCACCGCATGGAGGGCGAAGACGTTGATCAAGGCCGTCAGCCGATCCTGATAGATCAGCGCGAAGCTCATCAGCACCAGGCTGCCGGCCAGAAGGTGTGCGACGTCGAATGAGAAGCTGCTCACCGGACGCCTCCGTGCGAGACGAACAGCAGCAGCGTGCCGAGCAGACCCAGCATCAGGCCGACGCCCAGGAATTCGGGGACGCGGAACACGCGCATCTTCGCCACGGCGGTCTCGAACAGAGCCAGCGTGACACCGGCCACCGCGAGCTTGGCGAGGTAGGCCGCCGCCCCCACCGCGTACGCTGCCGCCGGAGCGCCCGCCGGCGCGAGGCCCCAGGGCGTGAATATGCAGGCGATCAGCGAGACATAGAGCAGGAGCTGGAGCGAGGCCGCGAGCTCCAGAACGGCCAGGTGCCGGCCCGAATACTCGAGGATCATGGCCTCGTGGACCATCGTGAGTTCGAGGTGGGTCGCGGGATTGTCCACCGGGATGCGGGCGTTCTCGGCCAGGGCCACGATCATCAGGGCGATCAGCGCCATCCCCAGGGAGATCCTGAGGCCGACGTTGGACGACAGCATGTAGTCGGCGATGCTCGACAGCTGGGTCGAACCGGCGATCAGCGCCAGGACGAAGACGACTATGACCATCGCCGGCTCCGCCAGCGACGCGATCATCACCTCCCGGCTGGCGCCGATCCCCCCGAACGCGGTTCCGACGTCCATTCCCGCCAGCGCCAGGAAGAAGCGGGCGGTCCCGAGCAGCGCGACGATCACGATCAGGTCGGCCGACCAGCTGAACAAGAGGCCCGTCGCGAAGGTGGGCACGAAGGCCGCGGCGACCCAGGTGGCGGCGAAGATCAGATAGGGCGCGGTTCGAAACAGCCAGGACGCGTTGTGGGCGAGCACGACCTCCTTGCGCATCAACCGCAGCAGGTCCCGGTAGGGCTGGATCAGCGGCGGTCCGCGCCGCCTCTGCAGGCGCGCTTTCAGCTTGCGCACGAAGCCCGTCAGCAGCGGGGCCAGGAGCAGCACGAGCACCATCTCCACGCCCTGAACCGCAAGACCGCGCATCAGAGCCATATGGCGAGCACCAGGAGCAGGCCGACGAGCGCGAGAAAGACCAGGGTGAGGTAGAGCCGGATGGTCAGGAACTGCAGGTGGTTCAGCCGCTCGGCGACGAAGCCGACGGCGCGGGCGATGGGCGCATAGAGCCAGTCCCAGATCGGATCGCGCACGGTCACGCGAAGGCGCGCGGCTTCCAGCGCTCCCGGCGGCGGCATCGACACCTCTTCGCGGACGCGGAACACGATCGATCCGAACACCCGGCGGATGGGCTGGCTGAAGCTATTGGCCGAGTACTGAAGATCGGGGCTCGCATCGGGAAACCCGCAGTCCCAGGCGGGCGCGCGCCGGAGCGCCCGCGAGGCGAACCGGTGAATGCAATAGGACGCCGCGCATCCAGAGCCGATCATGAACAACAGCACCAGAAGCCCGTCGTAGGAACTGCGGCTCTCGGCGATGGGCACGATCGCGCGCCAGGGCAGACCGGCCTGCGCCGGCATGTGAGCGCCGACGACCGTCGCGACGGACGGCGCCAGCCCGTCGATGGCGAAGCCCGGCAGAATCCCGACGACCACGCAGATCAGGGCGAGGCCCAGCATGGCGGCGAGCGAGAACCGGTCGACCTCTTGCGCCTGCTCGGCGGCGGGGCTCCGGGGGCGTCCCAGGAACGCAACGCCGAACACCCGCACGAAGCATGCGGCGGCGAGCGTCGCGGCCAGGGCGAAGGCCGCGCCCACCGCCGGGATCAAGAGCTTGAGCGTCCACTGCGGCAGCTGCGGACTGAGCAGGATCGCCTGAAGCGTCAGCCACTCCGACACAAATCCGTTCAGGGGCGGCAAGGCCGAGATCGCGGCGCACCCGACGAGGAACACGAAGGCTGTGTTCGGCAGCCCGTGGATCAGTCCTCCCAGTCGTTCCAGGTCCCGCTGGCCGGTGGCGGTCTGGACCGCGCCGGCGCCGAAGAACAGCAGGCTCTTGAACAGCATGTGGTTAAAGGCGTGGAACAGCGCGGCGGTCATCGCCAGCGCCGCGGGGGCGGCGAACCCCGTCGCCCGGAAGGCCAGCGCCAGGCCCAGCCCCACGAAAACGAAGCCGACGTTCTCGATCGTGCTGTAGGCCAGGACCTTTTTGAGGTCCGCCTGGAACAAGGCGTAGAGCACGCCGAGCACGGCCGATGCCGCCCCGAGCGCCAGCACCGGAACGCTCCACCGCCAGTCGGGCGGGCCGAGCAAGGTGAAGACGATCCGGATGAAGGCGTACACCGCGACCTTGGTCATGACGCCGCTCATCAGCGCCGAGACGTGGCTGGGCGCGGCCGGGTGGGCGAGCGGCAGCCAGGCGTGCAGGGGAACCAGACCGGCTTTGGAGCCGGCCCCCAGGATGACGAGCGTCAGCACCAGTCCCGCGAGCCCCGGCGAGGGGGTGTGGGCGCGCATCGTGTCGAACGCGTAGCCGCCGCCCGGGCCCGCCAGCAGGCCGAACGCGAGCAGGAGGCAGAGCGCGCCAAAACTCGCCATCAGCAGGTAGACGTATCCGGCGCGACTGTTGTCCGGCTCACGATGGTGGGCCATGACCAGCGCCCAGGAGCTCAGCGACATGAACTCCCAGGCGACCAGGAAGCTGAAGGCGTCGTTCGACACGACCACCAGGTTCATGCCGGCGAGGAAGGCCGGATAGAACGGCAGGACCCGGGCTGGCTCGGCCTCGTGCCGGCCGTATCCCAGCCCGTAGACGCTGGCCGCGAGGGCGCCCAGGTTCACCAGGACCAGGAAGAAGGCGGAAAGCGCGTCGAGCCGAAACCGCGCTCCGATCCAGGGCAGCCCGAGCGGCAGGACGGCGGCCGAGGGTGTTTGAAATCCCCCGAGCAGGTCGGCGGTCGCCATGCCCAGCGCGACGAACGAGACCAGCGCGCATGCCCCGTAGACCATGGCCGAGGCCTGGGGGCGGCGGTTCAGGACGGCGGCGACTCCCGCAGTTCCAAGCAGCGCCGCGACGCACCAAAGGATCGCGGAGACCATCGGTGTCAGTCCGAGCCGCGACCGATAGGCGGTGCGGGCGCCAGACGATGAACGCACCCGTTATCCCACGGCGGGCGCATCTGCCCGACCTCCCCCCAAAAAGGACTGTGGCTCGCGCCGATGTGAGGCGCCGTCATGCCTCAGACATCACACATGAAAGGTGCACCATGAGTATGCCGATCTACAGCATGGACCGAGCCGGTTCAATGTTCAGAGGAGCGACGTTCGCCATCTGCATGGGGGCGCCCGGGGGCGCGCTCCCGCCTCGGAATGGGGTCCGCCTCCGCTTTCGCCCATCCCTGCGCCGGGCCGCCGAGACAGGGCGAGCGATCATGGCGACGCCGATCCGGGCCGCGCCGGGCAGGATGGGGCGGGCGGCGGGACCCGATCGGTTCATGCCGGGGGAGAACTCTGGAAGGCCTCGTGGCATAGACTCCGCAGCCAGGAGCTGGATCTCCGACGGGGAGCGGCAGTGAGATCGCACAGAGAAACCGAAGGCGCCGTCCAGCAGAGGCGCATGCTGCATCCACCTGCGGCGCCGAACTTCCTCGATAACTCGATCGAATGGCGGCGAATATTCTCCGAAATCTGGGGAACGTTCCTGCTGGTGGTGGTGGCCGCCGGCGCGGCCGTGGTGTCCGCCAAGAGCCACGGCGCGGTCACGCTCCCGATGGCCGTGGTCGCGCCCGGCCTGATGGTCATGGCCATCATCTACTTCATGGGCACGGTCAGCGGCGCGCACCTCAACCCGGCGGTCACCTTGGCGTTCGCCGTACGGCGGAACTTCCCCTGGCGCCGGGTGCCCGGCTACCTTCTGGGTCAGATTGCGGGGGGCCTCGCGGCGGCGCTCTTCCTGCGCGCCATGTTCGGATCGGTCGGCGATCTGGGGGCCACTCAGCCCGGTGCAGGTGTGAGCGACCTGCAGGCCCTGGCCATGGAGACGCTGCTCACCGCGGGCCTGGTGAATACAGTTCTGGGCACCGCGTCAGGCGCTCGGAACATCGGCGCCAACGGGGCCATAGCGGTCGGCGGCTATATCGCGCTCGCAGGTCTCTGGGCCGCGCCCATCAGCGGCGCCTCCATGAACCCTGTGCGTTCGCTGGCGCCGGATCTGGTGCGCGGCAGTCTTGACTCAGCGTGGATCTATCTCGTCGGCCCGCTGGCCGGCGCTCTGATCGCCGTGGTCTTCGAATGGATCCTGAGGGGCCCGCCCACGCCCTCCGGGGCGATCGCGGCGCAGGGGACGCTGGCCAACGATGACGGATCACCGCCCTCCGGCTGAACCGGCGGGAGGCGGGAGAGCCTCATGCGCCATCCAGCTAACCCCGTGTTCTGAAAGCGGAATCCGTCGAATTCGATGGCGCTGAGGGAAACGGGACCGTCCGCCGAGGGGGGCTGGGGCCGGACGGAGTGGTGGACGCGGTAGGGATTGAACCTACGACCCCACCCGTGTGAAGGGTGTGCTCTCCCGCTGAGCTACGCGTCCGCCGAGGGAGCGTGCCTATAGCGTAAAGCGCTCCGGCCCCGCAAGCTCAGGCGCCGCGGCCGATCAGCCGTTCGGCGACGGGGGGCAGCGCCTCGAAGCGGTCGATCAGGGCGTCGAAGTCGGCCGCCTTCAGGGGCTCGGCCACATAGCCCCAGGTGACGCCCACCACCGGAACGCCCGCCGCGCGGGCGGTGGCCTGGTCGACCATGCTGTCGCCGACGGAAAGGGCGCGGTCGGACGAGCCCCCGGCCTGCTCGATCGCATGGCGCAGCAGCCTGGGGTCGGGCTTGTGGGCCACCAGGTCGGAACCGACGATGGCGGCGAAGCGCGAGGTGAGGCCCAGGGCGTCGGCCAGGGCGATGGAGAGGTCGGTGCGCTTGTTGGTGCAGATCGCCAGGCGGGCGCCCTCGGCGCGCAGGCGGTCCAGGGTCTGGATCACGCCTGGATAGAGAGTGCTCTCCTCGGCGATGCGGCCGCGGTAGACCTCGATGAAGCGGTCGACCGTCGCATCCAGCGTCCCGTCCTCCAAGGGCTGGCCGGCGGCGGCGAAGGCCCGCTCGACCAGGGCCCTGACCCCATTGCCGATCATCCGCCGGCCCGCGTCCAGGGTCGCCGGCGCCAGCCCGCGCAGGGCCAGCACCGCGTTGACCGCGCCGATCAGGTCGGGAACGGTGTCCACCAGGGTGCCGTCCAGATCGAAGGCGATCACCGCCCCTTGCAGACTCATCATCGGCCCCATGCAATCGCCGGCCGTTTCGGCTAAATCGCCATCGGGCGCAACGCCCGACTCGTCACCTCGCCCCCTGGGAGCGCCATGACCCAACGCGCCGCCGTCATCCTGGCCGCCGGCCAAGGCACGCGGATGAAGTCGCCTCTGCCCAAGATGCTGCACGCCGTGGGCGGGCGCGCCCTGGTGGACCGGGCCATCGACGCCGCCGAGGGTCTGGGCTGCGAGAAGATCGTGGTGGTGGTCGGGACCCACTCGCCGGCCCTGGCCGAGCGGGTGAGCCGGCGCCTCGGCCAGGCGGCCATCGCCGTCCAAGACCCGCCGCTCGGCACCGCCCACGCCGTGCTGGCCGCGCGCGAGGCGCTGAAGGGGTTCGAGGGCGACGTCGTGATCACCAACGGCGACCACCCCCTGCAGGGGCCGGCCGACATGGCGCCGCTGTTCGAGCTGAGGAGCCGCGGCGCCGACATCGCGGTGCTGGGCTTTCAGGCCCAGGACCCCTCCGCCTACGGCCGCATGCTGCTGGACGGCGAGCGGCTGCTGCGCATCGTCGAGGCCAAGGAGGCGACTCCGGACGAGCTCCTGATCCGGGCGTGCAACACCAACGTCATGGCCGCGCCGGCGGGCCTGCTGTTCGACCTCCTGGCCCAGGTGACCAACGACAACGCCAAGGGCGAATACTACCTCACCGACGTGATCCTCCTGGCCAACGGCCGCCGGCTGAACGTCCGCGCCGCCTTCGCGCCGGAGGAGGCGGTGATGGGGGTCAACTCCCAGGCCGAGCTCGCGGGGGCCGAGGCCGTCTTCCAGCGTCGCCGCCGGGCCGAACTGCTGGACGCCGGGGTCTGGATGCCGGCGCCCGACACCGTGCATTTCGCCTGGGACACCCAGGTCGCCGGCGGCGCGACCATCGAGCCCTATGTGGTCTTCGGCCCCGGGGTGGAGGTGCAGGCCGGGGCGGTGATCCGCGCCTTCAGCCACCTGGAGGGGGCGGCGGTGCGCTCCGGCGCCCTGGTCGGGCCCTACGCGCGGCTGAGGCCCGGCGCCGACATCGGCGAGGAGGCCCACATCGGCAACTTCGTCGAGGTGAAGAAGGTCAAGGTCGGCAAGGGCGCCAAGGCCAACCACCTCAGCTATCTGGGCGACGGCTCGGTGGGCGAGAAGGCCAACATCGGCGCCGGCACCATCTTCTGCAACTACGACGGCTTCGACAAGGCCGAGACCCACGTGGGCGCGGGCGCCTTCATCGGCTCGGACACCGCGCTGGTGGCGCCGGTCACGGTGGGCGAGGGGGCCTATACCGGCTCGGGCTCGGTGATCACCCGCGACGTGGCCCCGGACGCCCTGGCCCTGGCCCGCGGCCAGCAGGTGGAGAAGCCGGGCTGGGCCGCCCGCTTCCGCGAGGCCAAGCAGAAGCTTAGGCGGGCGAAGAGCTGATGGCGACGCTGTATCCGGCCTTCAGGCCGGCAAGGATGACCGCAGAGGGCGCGGAGGCGGCGCGGAGGACGCAGAGAGTTCCTGCCCTCCGCGATCTCTGCGCCTGCTCTGCGTTCTCCGCGGTTCCTCTTCAGGGCGGCTCCGCCGCCATCGCGCTTCGAGGTCCTGCATGACCACGTTCACCGACGAGCAGAAGCGCCTGGCGGGCGAGGCGGCGGCGGCGCTGGTCGAGAGCGGCATGATCGTGGGCATGGGCACGGGCAGCACCGCGGCGTGGTTCGTGCGGGCCCTGGCCCGGCGCATGGAGACCGAGCGGCTCGACGTACGCGGCGTGCCCACCTCGCGCGTCACCGCCCAGCTGGCAGAGGTGCTGGCCATCCCGCTCCTGGAGCTGAACCAGGTGGAGATCGACCTCACCGTCGACGGCGCCGACGAGATCGGGCCGGGCCTGCAGCTGATCAAGGGCGCCGGCGCGGCCCTGCTGCGCGAGAAGCTGGTGTGGGAGGCCTCGCGCCGCTGCGTGGTGATCGCCGACGCCGGCAAGCGCTCGGCGCGGCTCGGCCGGGCCCCGCTGCCGATCGAGGTGGCCGCCTTCGGCCACGAGTCCACCTGCCGACGCATCGGCGACGTCCTGTCGGACTGCGAGATCGGCATCCCGCCCAGGCTGCGCATCCGCGACGGCGAGGTGGTGGTCACCGACAACGGCAACGTCCTCTACGATGTGACCTGCGGCGCCATCCCCGACCCCTCGATGCTGGCCGACGCCCTGAAGAGCGTCACCGGCGTGGTCGAGCACGGCCTGTTCCTCGACCTGGCCGACGAGGGCCTGATCGCCGGCGAGAACGGCGTGGAGCGCCTTTCGCCGTAGGGCGCGTTCAAGCCATTGTCAGCCTGCCCTAGTCGTCCTGGACGCGCCGCAGCCAGGCGTTGGGCGCATAGGTGACATTTCGGCCAAAGAAGTCGCACAGGTCCGCGTCGATCTCGTAGCGTCCGCCGGATCGCGCCAGCAGTTCGGCCACCGCGCGGTTGGGGCCGTCGTCCAGGCGGCGATAGACCTCGCCCTCGAGGTCGGCGACCACGCCGTCTTCGATCACCATGAGGTCGCCCGGCCGCAGCCGGTGGTCGAAATAGTCGATCACCGCGCGCGTCGCCTCGAAGGTGTGCGCGCTGTCCTCGATCACCAGCCAGGGATGCGGAGACCAGGCGATGGCGTCGCTGGGGAAGGTGTCCTCGGGGGTCAGGCTGTTTCCGCCATGGAAGCTGACCCCGGCCAGGTCGAGCTTGGGCGGCTTGCGGTCGATGCTGATCATCCGGGTCTCCACGAGCCCCAGCGCCCGGCACTGGTCGATCAGCCAGGCCGCGCTGCCGCCTTCTGAGGCGCCCACCTCGATGATGGTGGCCGGGCGCAGGCTGGCCAGCGCCTGCAGGTAGATCACCAGGTCGAACGGGTTCTTGGCCAGGCGCAACCCCTTGTAGCGGGTGCGCAGGGTTCCGGCCTGGATGGCCTCCAGCGTGCGGGTGGGCGCGCCCACGCGGAAATGGCGCTGGCGGACGGACTGCACCTTGCGCAGGCGGTCGAGGGGCGAGCCGGCGCCCGAGGCGAAGCGGACCGGGTCCAGCGATCCGACGTAGCGCGCGCGATAGTCCGGCGCCGAATGCGCCCGGCCGTGGATCGCCTGGTATTCCTCCCTCATCGCCGTGCGGTCCTCCTCGGACCCGTTGGTCGCGGCCCCGCCGTGGACCTGATGGAAGCTGCCTTCGCCCAGGATCATCCAGGGCCGCCGTCCGCACGCCTCCACCACCCGCTCCCACAGATCGAGGTTGACGCAGCCGCCCCCGGGCGAGGCGAACCGCTCGTCCAGGCCGCCCAGCGCGTCCCACATGGAACGGTGCATGAAGAGGCCGTTGGTCTCGTTGATGCAGCCGAACCAGCCCTGGGCGGACGAGCCGGCCAGGGCCGAGATGTCGAACAGCCGGTAGCCGTCCTGGCGCCAGTCGACACTGTCCAGCAGCGCGTCCTCCTGGGCGGCGCCGTAGCCCTGTGGAACCGAGCGCTTCTGCGAGTCCGGCCCCAGGTGGAAGGCCAGCGTGCCGACCGCGCCCGACGGGTCGCCGCGCAGCGCCTCCACCGCGTGGCGTACGATGCCGGGCGACGCGATCCGCGCGCCGTCGATCCACAGGCCGACCAGCTCCGCGGAGAGCTCGCGCATCGCCGCGTTGATCGCCGCCGCCGGCGATCGAAGCACCTTGTGCGGCCGGATCACCCTGACGCCGGGCAGGATCGTCTGCAGCTCCTCGGCGCGGACGGGCGGGTCCGACCCGTTGTCGAGCACGACGACCTCCCAGGCGATGTCCTGGGCGCCCTGCTGATAGGCCGGGGACAGGGATTGGAGCGTGCGCGGCAGCTCCCGCGCCATGTTGAAGGCGCAGACCAGGATGCTCAGCTCGGGCGCGGCGGCGTCGCTCACCGGCCCGCCGCCTGGCGAAGGTTCTCCAGGGTGGGCGCCACGGCCGCGCTGCGCGAGATCACCTCGGCGGGCGGCGGCGTCTCGGCGTCCACGAGCTTGCGGATCTGGGGGTTGTAGGCGCTCCAGAGCTTCCGATCGCCGGGATTGAGATTGGAAATCACCAGCAGGCCGCTGGGCTCGGTGTCCAGCCAGGTCAGCTTCAGGTCCTTGCGCAGCTTCGCCAGCAGCTCGACGAAACGCCAGACGTCGCCGGTCCAGACCTTTGACTGCCGCTGCCGCACCGCCTGCAGCGGATGGTTGGGCAAGACGTCGTCGATGACCACGACCCCGCGCGGGCTCATAACCCGTTCGACGTTGATGAAGTCGCGGTAGACGAACTCGGCCAGGTGCATGCCGTCGATGAAGGCCAGGTCGACCTTGCCGGCGAAGCTCTCGGGCCCGTTGAAGAAGAAGAACTCGTCGCTGGTGCAGCGATGCAGGGTGACCTCGGGCCCAGGCGCGAATTTCGGGCTCGGATCCGGATCGATCGCGATGGCGGGGCAGCCGGCCAGAGCGAGGCTTGCGCCGCTGCGCACGCCGATCTCCAGATAGAGCTGCGGCTGCACCACCTGGTGCAGGTCAGCCAGCACCTCCAGGTAGGGCCGGGCGCCGCCGCGCGCCTCGACGGCGGGGTCGGGGTGCGGACCGAGCGCGCCATGGGAGACGGCCGGCGCCGGACGCGGCGCCGTCACCGGCTGCAGGCCCTCGCCCTTCTGGAATATGCCGACGGTGTCGCACCAGGGCCCGCGCTCGTCGGTCCAGGACTGCACCAGCCTGAGCCCGGACCAATCGGCCAGCGCCTGCCAGGAGTCCGGATAGAAGCGGTAGCAGTCCACCGGATAGCGGTGCACCGGCCCGGCCGAGGGCGCGATCGTGAAGGCGAGGCCGCCGGGCTTGAGGATGCGGTAGATCTCGCTGAACACGCGCCAGAACTGGCCGCAATGTTCGAGCATCTGCCCGGACAGCACCACGTCCACCGAGCCGTCCTCGAAGGGAAGGCTGTAGACGTCGGTCAAAACCACATCGACGCCGGGGCCCGGCTCGAGGTCGACGCCGACATAGTCGCAGGTCGGCGGCAGCAGCTCGCGGTAGGAGCCGTTGACGTTCATGGAGCCGAGATCGACAACCCGCACCGGATCGTCGCCAAGGCGCCAGTCGATGCACCGGCGCATGTTCTCCATCGACGAAGGATGCATGTCCCGAGGTATCATTTCACCGCGGGCCGCGTCGAGCCCGGGACCCGCGCGCGGAGCCGGCCGGACATGACAATCGGCTCCGGCGTCGCCATCTCTCCGGCGTTGCGCGCCCGCACGTTGTCCACCCTGGCCGGCGAGGGTTACAGCTCGCGCGTCCTCATCCGCCCCTGGAGCTCCCATGGCTGACTACGACTACGACCTCTTCGTCATCGGCGCCGGATCGGGCGGGGTCCGGGCGGCCAGGCTCTCGGCGATGTCGGGGGCCAAGGTGGCCGTGGCCGAGGAGCACCGGGTGGGCGGCACCTGCGTCGTCCGCGGCTGCATCCCCAAGAAGTTCATGGTCTACGCCTCCGAGGTCGCCCATCAGGTGCAGGTGGCCAAGGGCTATGGCTGGTCGGGTTTCGACGACGTCCGCTTCGACTGGAAGACCTTCCTGGAGAAGAAGGACGTCGAGATCGCCCGCCTCTCGGGCATCTATGTGCGCAACCTCTCCAACGCCGGCGCCGAGCTGGTGCACGCGCGCGCCGAGCTGCGCGACGCCCACACCGTCGAGCTGATCGGCAAGGACCGCAGGGTCACCGCCGACAAGATCCTGATCGCCGTGGGCGGCTGGCCCTCGGTCCCCGAGTTTCCGGGCTCGGAGCACGCCATCACCTCCAACGAGGCCTTCCACTTGCCCGAGCTGCCCAGGAGCGTGATGGTGGTGGGCGGCGGCTATATCGCGGTGGAGTTCGCCGGCATCTTCGCCGGCCTGGGCGTGGACACCACCCTGGTCTACCGCGGCCCCAACATCCTGCGCGGCTTCGACGACGACATCCGCACCCACCTGGGGGGCGAGCTGGAGAAACGGGGCATCAAGCTGATCCTCGCCTGCCAGCACGAGAAGATCGAGAAGACCCCGTCGGGGCTGCTCAGCCATCTGACCGGCGGCATGACCCAGACCACCGACGTGGTGATGTTCGCCACTGGCCGCTCGCCCAAGATCTCGGGCCTGGGGCTGGAGGCCGCCGGCGTGGCGGTCAACGACGAGGGCGCCGTCATCGTCGACGAGCACTCGCGCACCAACGTGGAGAACATCTATGCGGTGGGCGACGTCACCGACCGGATCAACCTGACGCCGGTGGCCATCCGCGAGGGCGCGGCCTTCGCCGAGACGGTGTTCCGCAACAACCCCACCACCTACGACCACGAGTGCGTGCCGATCGCGGTGTTCTCCCAGCCGCCGGTGGGCTCGGTGGGCCTGACCGAGGCGGACGCGCGGCACATCCATGGCCAGGTGGACGTCTACAAGTCGACCTTCCGGCCGCTGAAGCAGACCTTCTTCGGCGGCGAGGACCGCACGATGATGAAGCTGGTGGTCGAGGCCAAGACCCAGAAGCTCCTGGGCTGCCACATCGTCGGCGACGACGGGCCCGAGATGATCCAGATGGCCGCCATCGCCATCAAGATGGGGATCACCAAGCCTCAGTGGGACAACACTACCGCCCTGCACCCCACCGCGGCGGAGGAGCTGGTGACCATGCGCGAGAAGTTCGTCTCGCCCGACCTCGGCGCCGGCTGAACCGTCGGGACGACGGCTAGGACTTGGCCGGGGCGCCCGCCTCTTCGGCCGCCTGCTTGGCCGCCGCCTTCGCCTTGGCCCGCTCGACGTGGTTGGCGATGATGTAGTTGCGCACCTGAACGTCGCCCTCGTGGCAGGCGTATTCGAAGAACTTGTACTTCTCGTTCCGGGTCCAATCGACGCGCAGGGTGAAGGGCGCGGTCCAGATGACGGGGTCGGAATAGGTCATCTCGTAGGTCAGGGTGTTGGGCCCGATCGGGGTGAAGCGCTCGGTGACGTGGGCCTCGGGGCTCATCGGGATGGTGTTGTTGGGCGGGGCGCCGATGGTCGCCATGTTCAGGGGCGCCGCGCCCGGGTGGATGTTGGTGGTCTCGACCACCAGCGTATCGCCCTCCCAATGCCCGCGGCTGACGCCCATCCAGTTGCTGACCGAGGCCGGCGGCGCGGGGCGGCCGTCCAGCGGGATGATCCGGGCGTCGTGGATCATCTCCAGGTTCACCACCACATAGCCCGGCGCCTGCAGGATCTGGATGCCGTTGTTGTAGCGGAAGGGGAACATCGAGGCGGGGAAGCCGCGGGTGATGCAGCGGTCCCAGCTGTCGAAATCGGTCACCCAGTCGAAGGTCTGGCCCCGCACCCAGCTGGAGCGGCCGAGCTTGTCCAGCCGCTCGCCCTCGGGCGTCAGTGGCGGCAGGCGGCCATTCCTCGGATCGACGATCATCGAGGTGCGCCGGCTCGCGCCGGTCATCTCCACCCAGTTGCCGTTGCCCAGATGGTTGCCCCTGATCTCGTCGGCGGCGGCGTGGCGCCACTGGTCCATCAGCGTGTGGACCGACTTGAGCTCCGCCTCGCTCAGGAACACCCGGTCGCCCATCGCTTCGGGCCGCTGCACCGTCAGGCCGCCGATCGAATCGACCGGCCACATGCCGCTGATGTCGGGATCGCCCCAGGCGGTCCTCCTGGGCCGGTACCTGTGGGACACCGGCGGCAGGACATAGAGCTCCGGATGGTCCCTGCGCAGCTCGGCTTCGTTCTGTGGGGGCAGAGGGACGATCATGCTGCTGCGCGGGCGCGAGGCCTGCCGTTGCGCCGCCGCCGCCGCCGAATCGCCGCTCTCCTGGGCGCCCGCCGCCGCCAGCCCGACCGCGAGCCAGGCCGCCGCCGCGCCCAGGGCGATATCGCGAAACCTCATCCTGCCGCTCCCCGAGCTCGTTGGTCGTCCGGCCCGGACGCCATCTTACGGCCTGGGCCAGGTTTTGGAATGCGGGCCGGGTTCAGCGCTCCAGCGTCTCGGCCCACCGCTCCAGCACGCCGGCCAGGACGGCCTCGCCTTCGGCGATCAGGGCCGATCGATAGGCCGCGATCATGGCCAGGTGCAGCGGGAACAGGCCTCGCGCCAAAAGGGCCGCGACCGTCCCTGGATCGTCGAGCCGTCCCGACGTGCGCCAGTCGAACGCCGCGCGGACGAGCGCGCCGATGGGCGCGGGCTGGCTCGCCTCCACAAGCCGGGCGGACTCCGCGTTGCCGCCCGGCAACCCGCTGGCCAGGGCGCCGAGGAACCTCGCCGGAAACAGCACGGCCTTGGTGACCTCGCGGCAGCCCATCCCCGCCAGGCGCCCGGGCTGGCGCAGCCTCTGCTGCGCCTGGGCGAGCCCGGCCAGCATCACCCGCCAGCCGGACTGGTCGTCGGGGAAGCCGTGTCGGATGGCGATCCCATCGGTTCGTCTGCGCCCCTTGGCGTCGCGCGTCCTGGCCCGGCTCAGGTTGGCGTCCGCCGCCGCCGGGCGCAACGCTTGCCTGCACCGTGTATGTCGTATATGCACAGTATATGAATACAGGTTCCCTTCGCTTCGGGCCGATCTCGCCGGCCGCTTCGGGGCCGCTCTACGAACAGATCGTGGCGGCGGTGAAGCGGGAGGTGGCGGCCGGCCGGGTGGATCCCTCCGAGCCCTTGCCCTCGATCCGGACCCTGGCGGCCGACCTCCTGGTCAGCGTGATCACGGTCAAGCGGGCCTACGAGGAGCTCGAGCGCGACGGGGTGATCTTCAAGCGCCAGGGCCTGGGCGCCTTCCTGGCCCCGGCCGGGGTCCAGCGCCTGCGCGACGAGAACGCCCGCGCCGCGCGCGATGGCCTGAAGGCGGCGATCGAGGCGGGCCGCAAGGCCGGCCTCAGCGACGCCGAGATCCTCGACCTGTTCCAACACGAGCTGTCGGAGACAACGACATGACGGACGCCGCGGTTCGGCTCGAAGGCGTGTCCTGCAAGATCGGCAAGTTCCAGCTGGGGCCATTGGACCTGGTCGCGCCTCGCGGCTCGGTCACCGCCCTGGTCGGGCCCAACGGCGCCGGCAAGACCACCACGCTCGACCTGATCATGGGCATGGGCCGTCCGGACCACGGCCGCATCCGCGTGCTCGGCCTGGATCAGCCGCAGGAGGAGGCGCCGATCAAGTCCAAGGTCGCCTACGTCAGTCCCGACCTCGACTTCCTGGCCTGGGGCAAGGTGGGCCGGGCGATCGACTTCGTCAGCGGCTTCTATCCGGACTGGGACCGCGATCGCTGCGCCTGGCTGATGGACCAGTTCGGCATCGGCCGCGACGAGCGCATCGCGGGCCTGTCGTTCGGCGCCCGCATCAAGCTGTCCCTGGTCATGGCCCTGGCGCGGCGGGACGCCGAGCTGCTGCTGCTCGACGAGCCGACCGTGGGCCTGGACGCCGCCGCCCGCCGCCTCCTCTTCTCCGAGATCCTGCGCTTCGTGGCGCGCGAGGACCGGGCCGTGCTGATCTCTTCGCATCAGCTGACCGACCTGGAGCGCCTGGCCGACCGCCTGATCATCCTGGACCGCGGCCGCATCATCGCCTCGGGCGCCATGGACGAGCTGTTGCGGCGCTACGTGACCGTGGATGCGACCGTGCGGGCCGACGGTCTCGTGCCCGAGCCGATGGGAGTGCGGCTGCTGGAGCGCGACGGCGATCGGGCGCGCCTGCTGGTCGATCGCCATGCCGCCGATCCGGAGGCCATGGCCGCCTCCGGCATCCGGCCGCTGGCCGAGGCGCCGGTGACCCTCGACGAGCTGGTGGTGGCCCTGACCTCCGACGTGGAGGCCTGAGGGATGTCCGCGGCGGTCTTGCGGTTGCTGAAGGACGTCCGGCCCGCGTGGTTCGTGGTGGCGTCGGGGGTCCTGCTGACGCTGGGCGCGCTCGACGGCGCCTGGCTGTACAGCCCCGCCACCTGGGCGGGATCCTTGTGGTTCTCCGGCGCCGTGTGGGCCTTCCTGCCCAGCGCGCCCTATCTCTCCAAATTCAGGACCTGGCGCGTGCTGCCGGTGTCGAGGCTGGGGCGGCGCCAGGCGCAGGCGTGGGTCGCCCTTGGCCTGCCGCTGAGCTGGATCCTGCTGGCCATGGCCCTGGCCCTGGCGATCCACGCGGTCGTCGGCGGACCCCAGGCCGCGCCGCCTGAGATCGCCAAGGCGCTGGGAATCCAGATGCTGGCGATGACGGCCATGGCCGCGATCGCCGTCGGTGTCGCCCAGGCTCGGCGCCTGTCGCTGGGCGCGCTCAGGGCGGCGGCCAAGCCTGGCGCGAGGAACCCGGCGCCGGGGTTTCCGGGATGGCCGGCGCTGTCGCCCTTGGTGCTCGCCTCCCTGGCCATGGCCGCCGCCAGCGGCGTCGCGGTCGGCTTCTGGCCGCCCTCCCCCGGCGAACCTGGACCGGCGGGCACCGCCAGCGCCCTGCCCAGCCAGTCGTTGGTCATCGTCCTGGTGATCTGGGCGATCGGCGGGTCGACGCCGGTGCGCTCGGTGCGGGCGCTGCGCGCCTTGCCCATCGGCGCCCTGGGCCTGACCGCCGTCCTCCAGGGGTTCGTGCTGGCCGTCGGCGCCTGCGCCTTCGCCGGCCTCTGGACCGTCTACACCGTACGCGGCGCCGAGACCGATCGGTTGGCCACGCTCGCCTGGGCGGCGATTCCGATCCTGTCCCTGCGGCTGCCGCTGGACTTCCGCTTCGGCGGGCCGAAGGTCCTGTGGCTCACCATCGCGCCGATCGTGCTGATCACCCTGGCCCGCCTGATCCCGCCCGCCGCCCAGCCGACGGCGGGGATCGCCGGCCTCGGCCTCGCCGCCCTGGCCTGGGGCTGGACCTGGCGGGAGCTGTCTTCGGGGCGCGGCGCCTATCGGGCCCAGCCCGTCCGCCCGGCGCGCTGGCGCGGGGCCTGAACCCTACCGCCCGCCGGTGCTGCGCAGCCTGATCCTGAAGACGTCGTCGCAGGCGGCGATGAAGAGGTCGTGGCCGCCCGGCCCGCCGAAGGCGACATTGGTGGCGCAGATCTGCTTCTTGGGCTCGCCGCCGTAGATCGGCAGGTTGAGGAAGCCCAGCAGCTTGCCGCCGGGCGAGGTGATGCGGATCACGCCCGGCCCGCCGCCCGAGGTCGAATAGACGTTCCCCGCCTTGTCGACCTTCATGCCGTCGCCGATGCCGGGGCCCTCGGCGAACAGGGTGCGCGCGCCCAGCGAGCCGTCCGGCTTCACCTCGTAGCGCCAGAGCCTGGAGAAGGCGGTGAGGTAGAGCCAGCGCTCGTCGGGCGAGAGGGCGACGCCGTTGGGGATGCCGCCCAGGTCCTTGTCGCTCAGCACCAGCCGGGACTGGCCGTCCCGGATCAGCCAGATTCCGTTGGGCATCTGCTTGTCGGGGCTCTTGCCGGCGTCCCTGAGGCCGAAGTCGTTGTCGGTGACGTAGATCCCGTCGTCGCGGCGGATGGCGAGGTCGTTGGGACCCGAGAAGCGCCGCCCGTCCGGAGCGCCGGCCGACAGCACCGTCCGCCGGCCGTCCTTCTCCAGGCGCATCACCGCCCGGTCGTTGTCGGCGCACCAGATCAACCGGCCCTGGGTGTCGAGCCCGGTGCAGCCGGGCCCGATCAAGAGCACGTGCGAGCGGCCCGAGCGGGTCTGGGCGCCGGTATGGCTGGGATCGGCGCCGCTGAAGCCGGCCTTCTCCAGATAGACCGACACCTGCTTGTCGGAGGTGATCTTGTAGATGACGTTGTCGAGCAGGCCGCTGACCAGCAGATAGCCGCCGTGCGCGTCGGGGACCCAGACCGGCCCCTCGTTCAGCCCGAAGCCGCTGGCCATCAGCTCCAGCTTCGCCCCTGGCGGCACGATGGCGTCCAGCCCGGGATCCGAGCGCGTGACGCTGAACGGCCGCGCGGCCGGCGGCGGTCCGTCGCCGCGCATGGAGGGGCCAGGCGCCGGTTGGGCGGCGGCGATGGAGCCGATGGCGAGCGCCGCCGCCGCGATGAGCCAGGCCTTCGTCACCGGTCGCCCCTTTTCCGCTGCGGGCGCGCGGCCCTCACCCGGCGTAGCCCCACCACTTCACCAGGGCGACCATCGCCGCCTTCCAGGCCGGCGAGAATTCGAGCGTCGTGGCCACCACCTGCCCGCCCCAGAGGACCGCGGCCCCGGCGAGGACGGCCTTGTGCACGCGCCGGCGGCGCCAAAGGTCCCAGCCGATCATCGCGATCAGCAGCAGCGCGATGCCCCAGAAGTAGGTTAGCCACCATCCGAACGGTCCTGGCAGGCTGATCTTGAGGCCGTTGAGCCCGATCCGGGCGAAGCCGGCGTCGGAGATGGCCACCGCCGTCAGGATCATCCATCGCTTGTGCGCGGCCGGATCCTTGCGCGTCAGCACCCCCGCGATCATGCAGGTCGAGAAGGCGAACATCTCCTCGAACTCCAGGGCCAGGAACTGGGGGGCGTAGTCGGGATGGCTCACCGACCGGGCCTGGTCCACCATGGCCGCGACCAGCCCCAGCGGGACCATCGCCGCCGAGACGCCCACCGTCCACCAGCCCAGCTGCCGGTGCAGCTTCACCCTGGAGGTCTCGACCAGGAAGATCTGGGTGGAAACCAGCGCCATCCAGGCGACGAAGACGGCGCCGTGCAGGTGCAGGATCAGCGGCGGGGCCGGGCGCTCGCCCAGATAGCGCACGAAATCCAGGCCGAAGCCCGAGAGCACCGCGACCCAGACCGCCGCCATCCAGACGATATAGGCCTTGCGATCCGACGACGGGGGCCACGCCCGCTGCGCCGCCACTGCCGAACTGGACATGCCCACCCCCCGATGCGCTCACCGCCGAGACTGTTGTCGGCGGCAGGGGAGCCTCTGTCCAGAGCTTGGCCTTGGGCCGCCCCCCTCCGCGTTCGCCCGCGTCCTCGAGTGCCAAACCCTGCTATAGGGGCGCGCTCGTCCTGGGCGCGTATGGCCGGTGGGGCGTGCGAGGACCCGATGCCGTTTCCCAATGCCCATCCCGCGCTGGCCAGGACCCTGGCCGCGCAAGGCTACGACCAGCCCACCTCCGTCCAGGCCGCGATCCTTCAGGCCCCCCCGGGCGCGGACCTCCTGGTCTCGGCCCAGACCGGATCGGGCAAGACCGTCGGCTTCGGCCTGGCCGCGGCCGGCGAGCTGCTCGGCCAGGAGGACCGCCTTGCCCCCGCCGGGCCGCCGCTCTGCCTGGTGATCGCCCCCACCCGCGAGCTGGCCCTGCAGGTCAGCCGCGAGCTCGGCTGGCTCTATGCCGACGCCCAGGGCCGGATCGTCACCTGCGTGGGCGGCATGGACGCGCGGCGCGAGCAGCGCGCCCTGGCGGCCGGCTGCCACATCGTGGTCGGCACACCCGGCCGGCTGCGCGACCACCTGGAGCGCGGCAACCTCGACCTCTCGGCCCTGAAGGTGGTGGTGCTGGACGAGGCCGACGAGATGCTGGACCTGGGCTTCCGCGAGGACCTCGAGGAGATCCTGGACGCCGCGCCGGCCGGGCGGCGGACGCTGATGTTCTCGGCCACCATCGCCCGCGAGATCGCCGCCCTGGCCCGCCGCTATCAGCGGGACGCCGTCCGCATCGACACCAACCGCCGCGACGAGCCGCACGGCGACATCGAGTACCGGGCCCTGCGCGTGGCGCCCAACGAGATCGAGCAGGCCGTGGTCAATGTGCTCCGCTATTTCGACGCCCCCAGCGCCCTGATCTTCTGCGCCACGCGCGAGGCGGTGCGCCACCTCTACGCCGCCCTGCGCGACCGGGGGTTCAGCGCCGTCGCCCTGTCGGGCGAGCTCAGCCAGAAGGAGCGGACCGACGCCCTGCAGGCCCTGCGCGACGGCCACGCCCGCGCCTGTGTCGCCACCGACGTCGCCGCGCGCGGGCTCGACCTGCCGGCCCTTGACCTGGTGATCCACGCCGAGCTGCCGCAGAACAAGCCGGCCCTGCTGCATCGCAGCGGGCGCACCGGCCGGGCCGGCCGCAAGGGCGTCTCGGTGCTGCTGGTGCCCTACACCCGCCGGCGCAAGGCCGAGCAGCTGCTGGCCTCGGCGCAGGTGACCGCCGCCTGGTCGGGCCCGCCCTCGGCCGACGAGATCCGCGAGCGCGACCAGCAGCGCCTGCTTGACAGCCCGCTGCTGCAGGACGCTCCCTCCGACGACGACCTGGCGCTCGGCCGCAAGCTCCTGGCCGGCAGTCCGCCCGAGGTGGTGGCCGCAGCCCTGGTGCGCCTCTATCGCTCCAATCTGCCGGATCCTGAGGAGGTGTTCGACGACCGCCGCGCCGACGCCTCCCCGCCGCGTGAACCCCGCCCGGGCCGCGAAGGCCGCGATGCGCGGGGCGGGCGAGGGGACGGCGGGCCGCCGGGCCGCAAGGGCGAACCCCACAGCCCGCTGGAGCCCGGTGCGGGCGTCTGGTTCCGCCTGCCGGTGGGGCGCGAGAACAACGCCGACCCCAAGTGGCTGATCCCCCTGATCTGCCGCCGCGGCCACGTGACCAAGAAGGACATCGGCGCCATCCGCATCTTCCCGCGCGAGACCAAGTTCGAGATCGCCGCCGACGCCGAGGCCCGCTTCCGGGAGGCGCTGCGCACCACCGCCAGGGGCGACGTGGCGATCGAACCTGCGGGCGCGCCGGGGCCGGCCAACTCAACCCGGCCCAAGCCGCATCAGCGCGAGCGGGCGAAGGGAAAGCCGGCGCATCGGACGGCAGAGCGGCGGTAAGGGGCCGGGGATCGGCAGGCGGTCTCGGCCGGGGGGACCGCCACAAGCCTTTCGGCTCGCAGCTTCGGCGCCGCAATATCACGCCATGATGAAAATCCTTGCGTCGCCCGCACCTGTGGGCTCTATCCCGTGGTGGCGAGGGATCGATCGCCGCTGACAGGCCGCCCGCACTCTCCGCCGCGTCCATTGCGAGCCACGCCATGATTGAGTTGATCGCGTCGGGTCAGGCGCGCCGCCCGCGGCCGCCCTGCAACCCCTTCCTCGGCCGTGTGCTGGGCGGCGCACTGATCCTGCTGGCCGGCGCGGGGCCGGCGCTCGCCGACGAAAGCGACGCGCTCACCGACAGGACCGCCTGGAGCGCCTGGGATTTCACCCCCGACATCGTGATCCTCACCGGCCTCGTCCTGGCGATCTACATCAACGGGATGGTGCGCCGCCGGGCCGCGGCCAACCGCGTTCCGCCCGGACGGCATCTCCTGTTCTTCGCCGGGGTGGCCTGCATCTTCCTGTCGCTGCAGTCGCCGATCGATTCCATCGCCGATCGCCTGTTCCTGGTCCACCAGATCCAGCACCTGTTGCTGCGGATGGTGGGGCCGATGCTGCTGGCCCTGTCGTGGCCCGAGGGCCTGCTCACGGCCGGCCTGCCGCGCGCCGTCCGCCGCAATGTGCTGGCGCCGGTCGCCTCCAGTCGCGCCATCCAGGAGCTGTTCGGCGTCCTCGGCCATCCGGCCATCGCGACGATCCTGTTCGTCGCGGCGCTCTATGTCTGGCAAATCCCGCGACTGCACGACTTCGCGGTGCTGAACGACGGCGTGCACTACACGATGCACGTGACCATGCTCATCGCGGGCCTGCTCTTCTGGTGGCTGATCTTCGACCGCCGGCCGCCGAAGTCAGTGCTCGACATGGACGACCATCACCTTCCGTGGTGGCGGCTGTTCGGCCGCAAGTCCCCCTACGGGCTCCGCTATGGCGTGCGCGTGGTGATGCTGGGCCTGGTGATCCTGTCGAACATCCTTCTCGGCGCCGTCACCGTGCTGAAGCGCGTGGAACTCTATCCGGTGTACGACCTCCACGGACGGCTGTTTGGAATGACGCCCATGGCCGACGAGCAGACGGGCGGTTTCATCATCTGGATTCCCAGCAGCATGATGTGCATCCTCGCGGTGCTGATCGTGCTGCGCATGCTCGCCCTCTTCGAGACCAGCGTGAGGCGACGGGTCTGGGCCCAGCCGGGCTCCAACGCCATCGCTCTGCTCTATCCCACCACGGCCGCCGAGCTGGTCAGGCTGGCGAGGCCGAAGAACAGGTCCATGGCGCTTGGCCTCAGCGTCTTCGTGATGTCGATCTTCGCAGCCGTCATGCTCCTGGGCGTGCTGGTCCAGGCCTCGAACACGGGCGGCC
Source organism: Caulobacteraceae bacterium (assembly GCA_025450315.1). Lineage (GTDB taxonomy): Bacteria > Pseudomonadota > Alphaproteobacteria > Caulobacterales > Caulobacteraceae > JANWHQ01. The sequence continues at coordinate 35,568 of JANWHQ010000009.1, read as the reverse complement.
TTCGCGCGCTGGAGCCGGCGGGCGGCGTGGCGAAACTGGCCCATGCCCGCGGTTTCGAGACGAAGGACGGCGCGCAGAATGGTTGAACGGCCCTTCCAATCCAGGTTCGACTTCCCGACGCCGTCCGCGCACCAGCCGAAGTCCTGTCCCCAAAGACGGAGGGCCGCCGCCAGACGGCGAACGCAAGCATGACCAAGACCGAGATCCGCTCAGCGATCGCCCTCGCCTTCATCTTCGGCGTGCGGCTGATGGGCCTGTTCATGATCTACCCGGTGTTCGCCACCTACGCCCACAAGCTGCAGGGCGCGACTCCGGCTTTGATCGGGCTGGCGCTGGGCGGCTACGGCCTGGCCCAGGGACTGCTGCAGATTCCATTCGGCCTGGTCTCGGACCGGATCGGCCGCAAGACCGTGATCTGCGGCGGGCTGGCCCTGTTCGGCGCCGGCAGCGTCATAGCGGCGCTGGCCCACACCATCCAAGGCGTGGTGGTGGGAAGGATCATCCAGGGATGCGGCGCGGTCGGATCCTCGATCCTCGCCCTGGTCGCGGACTCGACGCGCGAGGAGGTGCGCACCCGCGCGATGGCGATCGTGGGCATGACGATCGGCCTGTCGTTCGTCGTGGCCATCCTGATCGGTCCTGCCGTCGCGGCGCGGTTCGGCCTGGGCGGGGTGTTCTGGTTCACGGCCATGCTGGCGGCGGTGGGGATCGCGCTTACCCTGCTGGCCGTCCCGACGCCCGCCCGGCTGATCCGCCATCGCGGGGCCGAGGCCGTCCCTGCCATGGTTGGACGCGTTCTGCGCGACGGCGAGCTGCTCAGGCTGGATGTCGCGATCTTCGCGCTGCACGTCATCCTGACGGCCAGCTTCCTCGCCGTTCCCCAGATCATCGCCGGCGCCTTCCGCCTTTCCACCGCCGCCGAGTGGAAGCTCTACCTGCCCGTGCTGGCGGGATCGGTCGTGCTGATGCTGCCTGCGATCGCCGTCGCCGAGGCGCGAGGCCGCATGAAGGAGGTCTTCCTCGCCGCCATCCTTGTCCTCGTCGCGAGCTTGGCGGCCCTGGCCTTGGCGCGATGGCAAGCGGTCACCGTCGCGCTGGCGCTCCTGGCGTTCTTCACGGCGTTCAACATCATGGAAGCGATGCTCCCCTCGCTGATCACCAAGACGGCGCCGGCGGATGCGAAGGGGACGGCGACCGGCGTCTACTCGAGCTCGCAGTTCATGGGCATCTTCGTCGGCGGGGTCGCCGGAGGCGCGGTTTCGGGGCTGGCCGGCGCCAGGGGCGTTTTCCTGTTCGCCGCCGCCGTGGCGCTGATCTGGCTCGCGATCGCCGCCACCATGCGCCGGCCCGGCCATTTCTCCGGGCGGATCGTGCGCCTGGAGAACGCCGATGCGGCCGCCATGCGCGCGATCGTGGCTTCGCTGGAGCAGGCGCCGGGAGTCGTGGAAGCCGTCGCGGCGCCGGACGAGCAGGTGGCCTACCTCAAGGTGGACAGCGCTCTGTTCGATGCGGAGGCCGTCGCCAGGATCGTCGGGGCCCATGCCGTCGCCGGCGGGCCTGGCCGTCAGGGAAGCTGAACCCCGCAACGCCAACCCTGCGAAGGTCGTTTGTCGGACCTTGAGCCGATCCGCGCAGCCTTGGCGTCACGGCGAGGGACGGCGCTCAGCACCATCCCTCGGATCGACCATGCGGGACGCGCGCCAGGGTCAAGGTCTTGCCGAAGAGAGGGAGCAGAAGATAGGCGCGCGCGACGATCACATCGTTGGAAACGAGCCGCGCCGTGATCCTGTATTTCACGCCCTCGTCAGGGTTGTAGAGCCAGCCATCTTTCCAGCGACCCGGACCGTCCGGCCGCAAGTCGCCGATCACCGTCAGGCCGCACAGCGGTCTCAGCCGCAGAGATGGGTCCGGATTCTTCTTGTCGCGCACCAACTCGCCCTGGGGGTTGCGCGGAATCCGCAGCCAAAGGATCCGGCCGCACATCGAGCCCGAGCAGTCGAGGATCTCGACCGCCGCCTTTCCCTCGAGAAGCCAGACACCTTCCGGGATGGACGGCTGGACGCCCGGCGCCGTGGGGGACTGAGCCATGCCGAGCGACGGCGCGAGCAAGCAGAAGAAGGCCGCCAGCAGAACGTCCCGCACCCGTCGACATGGCCCGCCGCCGCGGACGGCTCCCCTTGCCCCGCCTGGCCAGGAAATGGCGCGATGGTGCTTCCGTCTCACGGGCGGCTCCTGGCCGGCGCCCCTTCGGATTGGTTTGGGCGCCGACTGGAACTGATTAGTCGAAATCCGCCGAGTCCGCCGGACTTAGGTCCTAGCGCGTGCAGTAGTGGCGATAGCCGTCACTGCCGCCATAGGTGCCAGTGCGGGGATCGAAATCGCGGTAGCTCGACCGGCAGCGCTCTTGCCAGCTGCGGTCGTTGCGGTGGCGGTTGTAGTAGTCGCGGTCCTGCTGGGATCCGGCGATGGCGGCGCCGAGGACGAAGCCGAAGATGCCGGCGGCGACCGCGGCTCCCGAGGAGTCCTCGTAGCGGCCGTTGCGATAGACGTAGTGTCTGTGGCTGCGCTGCTCGACCGCGAGGCGCTCACGGCAGTTGGCGGAAGATTCCCCTCTGTAGCAGCGTTGCGCCGCCTGGATCAGCTGGGCGTCGCCAGGGGCAGCGAGGGCGGTGTCGAACCGCGGCTGGGCGGCCTGCGCCGAAGCGCCTGCGAGAGAGGCGGCCGCCAGACTGACGCCGGCGAGCGCCGCCGTGATGAAGGTCCTGGTCATGATCGGGCTTTCCGTTCTTCTGCCCTGGAGTCGCAGGATGCGAAGCTCCAAGTCGATCACGCTTAATCCCTTCAGTCCGGCCCAGGCCTTGACCTGCGTCAATTCGGCACGCGCATCGAAGCCCCCGGGCTCGACTTGGCGACGCCACGCCGTGTTCGCGCCCCTGGGGTTGGGCCTCTGGCGCGCGCCTCGCCCCCACCTTGCCCGCCCCCACCGCCGTCGCGTAACACACCCGCGCTTCCGCCTGGGCCGGCCGGGAGCGTCGGACCATCACCATCAGGGCGGACAGATGCAATCCAAGCGGCTCGGCCGAAGCGCCATCGTCGTGTCGAAGATCTGCATGGGGACCATGACCTTCGGGTCCCAGGCGGACGAGGCGACGTCGCTCCGGATCCTCGACAAGGCCTTCGACGCGGGGATCGACTTCTACGACACCGCCGAGAACTATCCTGTGCCGCCCAGCGAGGACTGGGCCGGGCGCACCGAGGAGATCCTGGGCCGCTGGCTGAAGACCAAGCGGCGCGACGCGGTGATCCTGGCCACCAAGGTCTGCGGGCCCAGCCACGGCTGGATCCGGGGCGCCCAGCGCGCCGGCATGACGGCGCTGGACCGGCACAACATCACCCGCGCCATCGAGGCCAGCCTGAGGCGGCTGGGGACCGACTACGTCGACCTCTACCAGACTCACTGGCCCGATCACGGCGCCCGCCACGAGGATGCGCTGGAGACGCTGGACGAGCTGGTCCGGGCCGGCAAGGTGCGGGTGCTGGGCTGCAGCAACGAGACCGCCTGGGGGCTGATGAAGAGCCTGCAGGTCTGCGCCGACAACGGCTTTCACCGCTACGAGACGATCCAGAACAACTTCAGCCTGAACAACCGCCGGTTCGAGGACGCCTTGGCCCAGGTTTGCCTGCAGGAGGGGGTGAGCCTGATCCCCTATTCGCCCCTGGCCGGGGGCGTGCTGTCGGGCAAGTACAATGACGGCCGGCGGCCCGAGGGCGCGCGCTTCTCCAGGTACTTCGACATGGGCGGGCGCCAGGCGGCGATGGCCCAGCGCTTCATCAACGACAAGAGCCTGACCTCGACCCAGAGGTTCATGGACATCGCCGCGGGGCTGGGCGTCTCGCCGGTCACCCTGGCCACGGCCTGGAGCCTGCGGCCGGAGTTCGTGGCCTCCACCATCGTGGGCGCCAGCCGCGAGGACCAGCTGGACGAAATCCTGGCCGCCGACGCGCTGGTGCTCTCCCCGGAGACCCTGGACCAGATCGATCAGGTGTCGCGCGAGCTCATGTACCCGATGGGCTGAGCCGGCGGGCTCAGGCGGGGACGAACTTCAGGCCCAGGCCGTCGTTGCAGTAGCGCAGGCCGGTGGGCGGCGGGCCGTCGCGGAACACGTGGCCCTGGTGGCCCAGGCATTGGGCGCAGTGGTACTCGATCCGCTCCTCGATCAGCTGGTGGTCGACCTTGCGGCCGACGGCGCCCGGGATGACGTCGTAGAAGCTGGGCCAGCCGGTGTGGGAATCGAACTTCCACTTGGACTTGAACAGCGGCAGGCCGCACCCGGCGCAGACGAACTGGCCGACGCGATGCTCGTTCAAGAGCGGGCTGGACCCCGGCGGCTCGGTGCCGTCCTCGCGCAGGATGTTGTAGACCGCCGGCTGCAGCCGCTTCTTCCAGTCGGCGTTGGTCAGCTTGCGCCAGCGGGAGTTGGCATAGGGATCGGCGGCGGCCAGGGCCGGGCCGGCGCCGATCGCCAGCGCGGCGCCGGAGACGGCCAGCAGAACCCGTCGACGGTCCAGCAACACAGCGTTCGCCATCGGTGTCCTCCTGAGAAGCGTCAGAGCCAGCCAGCCCGCACTCTAGATAGTGTATCCGAGCATGATGTAAATGCTGCGCTTGTCGCGGGCGGCGCTGGCGACTGTAGACCACCCGCGCGCCGGCGGCTCGGGTTTTTGCCACCCAATCCCATATGAGCTAAAAGCCCGCCTCTTTTCGGACGCCTGACCCATGACCGAGCGCTGGACGCCCCAGAGCTGGCGGACCAAGCCCGCCAAGCACATCCCCGCCGACTATCCCGACGCGGCGGCGCTGGCGCGCGTCGAGGACGAGCTGCGCCGCATGCCGCCCCTGGTGTTCGCCGGCGAGGCGCGGCGGCTGAAGGGTCTGCTGGCCGAGGTGGCGGCGGGCAAGGCCTTCCTGCTGCAGGGCGGCGACTGCGCCGAAAGCTTCAAGGAATTCAGCGCCGACAACATCCGCGACACCTTCCGCCTGTTGCTGCAGATGGCGGTGGTGATGACCTTCGCCGGCGGCAGGCCGGTGGTGAAGGTCGCCCGCATGGCCGGCCAGTTCGCCAAGCCGCGCTCGTCGGCCACCGAAACCCAGGGCGGCGTCACCCTGCCGTCCTACCGGGGCGACAACATCAACGGCATGGGCTTCACGCTCGAGGAGCGCACGCCCGATCCCGAACGGCTGATCAAGGCCTACAACCAGTCGGCCGCGACGCTGAACCTGCTGCGCGCCTTCGCCGGCGGCGGCTACGCCGACCTGCACAACATCCACCGATGGACCCTGGGCTTCGTCGAGGGCAGCCCCCAGGCGGCCCGCTACCGCGAGCTGTCGGACAAGATCTCGGACGCCCTGAACTTCATGGGCGCCCTGGGCGTCACCCCCGAGAGCCATCCGGTGCTGCACCAGGTGGAGGTGTTCACCGCTCACGAGGGCCTGTTGCTTGGCTACGAGGAGGCGCTGACCCGCGTGGATTCCACCACCGGCGACCGCTACGACACCTCCGCCCATCTGCTCTGGATCGGCGAACGCACGCGCCAGCTGGACGGGGCGCACGTGGAGTTCTTCCGCGGCATCAAGAACCCGATCGGCTGCAAGGTCGGGCCGTCGATGACGCCCGACGAGCTCCTGGCCCTGATCGACGTGCTGAACCCGGCCAACGAGGCGGGGCGGCTGACGCTCTACGGCCGCTTCGGGGCCGACAAGGTCGAGCAGGCGTTGCCGGCGCTGATGGCGGCCACCCGCCGCGAGGGCAAGCAGGTGGTCTGGGCCATCGACCCGATGCACGGCAACACCCTGACCGCCGCCAACGGCTACAAGACCCGGCCCTTCGACCGGATCCTGTCGGAGGTGCGCAGCTTCATCGAGGTGGCCGAGGCCGAGGGCGTGCATCCCGGCGGCGTGCACCTGGAGATGACCGGCCAGAACGTCACCGAGTGCCTGGGCGGCGCCCGGGCCCTGACCGAGACCGACCTCGGTGATCGCTACCACACCCACTGCGACCCGCGGCTGAACGCCGACCAGGCCCTGGAGCTGGCCTTCCTGGTGGCCGAGCGCCTGCGCCGAGAACAGGATTCCGCCCGCGCGGCGGTCGGGGCGGGGTAGGGCGAAGTCTCCTCCCCCGCAAGCGGGCGGACAGGACACCTCAGAACGCCGTGCGGATGCTGAAGACGCCGCGCCAGCGCTTGCCGTTGAGCACCGGGATGGGGTCTTCCAGGCCGCGGGCGGCTTCCAGCTGGACCACCAGGTGCTTCCAGATCGGCACGCGCACGCCGCCGCCGGCCGAGGCCAGGGACAGGTCCTGCCGTGGCAGCCCCAGCCGCGAGAAATAGCGGATGCCGCCCTTGTCGGCGAAGCCGTAGAGCTCCGAGCCGCTCAGCGCTTTGGGCAGGCCGCCCGGGATCACATAGGCCAGCTCGGCCGAGGCGCCGTAGCCTTCGTCGCCCACCAGGTAGGACGCCTCATAAGCCCGTCCGAACTCCTCTCCGCCCAGCGAGAACTGCTCGGACGCGGGCAACAGGTCCGGCGTCAGCTGAAGCGCGCTGTCCAGACGGATCACGAAGTGTGCGCCCAGGCTGTGGTTGTAGGCGAGCTTGAAGTTGAACTTGCGGAAGGAGGTCTTGGCCAGGCTCGGGTCCTCGTGCGCGCCCAGGGCGTCCAGGCCGAAGCTGGCCGTGCCCGACGCCAGCAGCACCGACTGGGACGAGGTCAGGCTGTAGGCCAGGGCGCCGCGGAGGGCCCGGGTGTGCTCGTTGGAGATCTCGTCGCCGAAGAAGGCGTTCTGGCTGTTCAGCCCGTCCAGGCTGGCGCTGACATAGAGGTTGCTGCTGTAGCTGCGGATCAGCGGATAGCTGACCTGGCCGCCCAGGGAATAGGCCTTGCCCTGGATGTTCAGCCCCAGCGGCCGGGTGCGCAGATAGTTGCCGTAGACCTGCACCGTCGCCCCGTCCGCGCCGATCGGCTGGGTCTCGCCAAAGCCGTAGAGCTGGAAGCGGTCGACGTCGGTGGGCAGGGCCAGCGACAGCCGCGTCTGGTCGCCCGGGCGGAACAGGCTGTCCAGATAGAGGTCCCCCTGCACCTGGGTGCGCCCCAAATAGGCGGTGCCTCGGTCGTTGATCGACACCGCCGCCTGGACCCGCTGGGCCTTGGGATCGACGTCCAGGGTCACCGATCCGTCAGGCTGGACCTGGCCCACCTCGACGTCGGGCGAAAGCCCGGGGATGTCGCGCATCAGCGAGATGTAGCGTTCGAGGTCCGTGCGCTTCAACGGCCGTTCCGCCCCGAGCCTGTTGGCATAGCGGCGGGCGAGGGCGACGCCGGGCCGGTTCTCGCCGCCCTTGAACTCGGTCTTGCCGATGTAGCCCTCGGTGGCCTTCAGCTTCAGCACGCCGCCGGCGAAATCCTGGTCAGGCACGGTGACGCTGTAGAGGGCGATGTTGCTCTGGGCATAGACCTTGGCCAGGGCGTCGGTGATGCTCTGCAGGGCCGCCTTGTCGATGGTGCGGCCGACGAATGGCCGGTAGGCGGCGGCCAGGTCTTCCGCCGGCAGGGTCGAGCCGGTGATCTGCACCGCGGCGAGGGTGAAGGGCTTGACCTCGGGCGTCTTCACCCGCGTGCGCCGGGTCCCGCGCGGCCTGCGGGTGCGGTGGCGCGCCGCCGGCGGGTTGGTGTCGAGCCGCCCGGGGTTGATGTGCGAGAGCGTGGTCTGGGCCGCGCGCGGATCGGGCGCGGCGATCCAGGCCGTGGCCAGCGCCAGGGCCAGTATCCGGGTCTTCATCTCGGAACAGGTCCCCCCATGCCTGAGCGGGCCTCAGGGCCCGACGTGGACCGAGACGCCGACGTCGGCGACCTTGAGCTTGGCCTTGACCGCCACGGGCGTCGTCGAACCGGTCTTGGCCGTGGCCCGGGCCGAGGCCGCGACGTTCAGCGGCTGGCTCACCGCCGCCACCGAGGCCCCGACCGACGCGGCCGGCGCCAGGGTCGGCGTGACCGCAAGGCTGGTCTGGCTGCTGGCCGCCAGGGCGCTGGTCTTGACCGCCACGGCGGTGGAGACCTGCGCCGCGCCAGCCGAGGGCGAAGGCGCGGTGAGGTTGGCGGCGACCTTGGCCGAGACCAGGCTGGTGGCGTGCGAGCCTGCCGAGCCGAGGCTGGCCGCCGGGCCGCCCTGCACGCCGGCCGTCTGGAGATTGGACGAGCGGGCCAGCGACGCGGCGCCGCCGCGGCTGGCCGCGAGGGTCCGGCTGGGGCCGAGGATCGCGGATCGGGCGAGGGGCGAGCCGGGCAGGGGATCGCTGGCTGCCAGGACGGCGCCGCCCTGGGCGCCCTGGGTCGCCATCAGCGACGAGCGGCCGGTCATGCAGCCCGCCAGCGCCGCCGCCGCGGCGATCGTGGCGGCCAATCCGAGCCTGGACATGCGAGTGTCCTCCACCTGGACGCCTAAGTCCTTGAGCGGCGCCTTTGTTCCCTTTCACCATGACGGCGGCGCTGCTTCAGGCACAGGCCGCGGCCCGGATGAGTAGTGGAGAAGGTAAAAGTCGCTGTGACAATTGCGATTTGGCTACCCGCGCGAGAGCGGTGCAATATTGGTGTAAATGCGCCCGTAAAAGCGTGAACTGAGCAAATATAACTTCGCCGAACGAGGTTTTTCGGGAAACCTAATCTCTCGACGAATCCTTTCCAGGCGCCCGGTGCATCCGGGCTTTGCTGGGCGGGGCAGGCCGTCATGGCCAATCCAGAGTGAAGGGACGAACAATGCGACCCACATTGCTCATCGCCACTGCCGCCAGCCTGCTCGCCGCCGCGCCGGCGTTCGCCCAGACCAGCGGCTTCGGAGGCCTGTTGGGAGCCGGGAACCTCGGGGCCGGCCTGAACACCAGCCTCGGCGCCAGCGCCGCCCTCGGCGCCGGCGGCGCGACCCTGGCGGGGTCCGGCAACCTCGGAGCCTCGGCGCAGGTCGCCGGCGCCAACGTCTTGGCCGCCACCGGAGCGGCGACCTCGGTCAAGACCAGCGGCCTCGGGGCCGGCGTGGTCGGGACCGGAGGTCTCGGCAATGCGGTGAGCGGGCTTACCGGGACCCTCGGCAAGGCCGCCGGCGGCCTCGGCGGCCTCGGCGGGCTGACCAGCGGCCTGACCAGCGCCGCGAAGGGCGTGACCTCTGCGGCGCCTCGCTGAGGCGACGGACGCCCGTCCGGGACGAAGCGGCGGCGCGGCCCCGCGCCGCCGCTTTCCTGTGCGCCGCGCCCTGACGATCGGTCGCGGGTGATTTTTCGCCTAATGGGAGTCTGGCGTTATAAACGCGCGCAGTCGGGGGGAACGCGTGATGGGCGGAACGAGTGGCGTCGAACAGGGCTTGGGCCGGGCATGGGCCTTGACGGCCGGCGTGATGTGGGCGGCGATGGCCGCGGGCGCTGTCCAGGCCCAGCCGGCCCCGTCGCCGGCCGCGTCCGCGCCGCCCGGCGACTTTCCCGCGACAACCTCCGAATCCGACATCCTGCGCTGGGTCGCCACCCGGACCACGATCCCGCGCGCCTCGATCCTGATGATCGAGCCCCGGGCGGTCGCCGCCCTGGCCGGCCGCTCGGCGCCCGGCGTCGCGGGCTCGCTGGCCCATGCGGAGGTGCGCGAGGAGCTGATCAGCCCGGACGCCCGCATCCGTTCGGCGATCTTCTCGGTGGACCTGGACTGCGCCGGCCACAGGTTCCGGGTCATCCAGCGCAAGACCTACCTGCTGCCCGACCTCAAGGGCGAGGGCCAGGTCAATCCGCAGCCGGGGCCGTGGTCGCAGATCAATGACGGCGCGCCGGTGGCCAAGGCCTGGCAGGCGGTCTGCACGACCGATTTCGTCTTCCCCTACGCGGCGCCCAGGACGGCGACCGCCGCCGCCCCGGCCGCCAAGCGCGGCGGGGCCCAGGACGGGTCCTGGCTGCCGCCGCCGATCGCCTTCACCTCGTCCGCCCCCCCGGCGCCCAGGACGCCAGCGGCGACCGGGACGGCTTCTTCCGCCAGGCCGGCGCCCGCGGCCGGCGGCCCCTACGAGGTGGTGCTGGGCAGCTATACGGTGAAGTCGAACGCCCTGGCGGCGTCCGCGAAGCTGGACCAGGTGCTGGCGCGCGAGATGGCCGGCCACGCCAAGGCGCTGGTCACCGCCACGGTGAAGGGCAAGGTCTATACGGTGCTGACCGTCGGCGGCTTCGGCTCCGCGGCCGACGCCGCGGGCTTCTGCCAGGCGGCCAAGGCCATTCCTCTGGCCTGCCTCGTCAAGCGCGGCGGCGGGTAGGCGGACGCCACATACCGGATGTCATCCCGGAAACTCGCCAAGCGAGCTATCCGGGATCGCCCAGGCGCCGGCGCTCGCCGCGATCCCGGATAACGGCTCCGCCGTTTCCGGGATGACGTCACGCGCTAGGCGCCCAGGATCCAGCCCTCTTCGGTCCGCGCGATGTCGGCGTCGGCGGCGGAAAGGCCCTTGGGGACGGCGAACTGGGCCGCGAGCTTGCCGGCGTCGTCCAGCTTGGCGATCTGCTCGGCATAGGCGCGGATCTCGGTCTGGTCCTTGCTCTCGCCCGCCGCAGGCTTGGCCTCGGCGCCCAGGGTGAAGACCTCGGCCGCCACCACCTGGACGCCCTCCAGATCGGGCGGGCCCCAGCCGGTCTCGAACGGCCAGACCTTCATCCTGTCGCCATGGGCCAGCTTCAGCCGCCGCACCATGGGCGCGCCCAGGATGGCGTGGCCGCCGATCGAGCCGTTGTAGTAGAGCTTCCAGACCGAGGGCGCGCCCTTCACCTGGGTCTCGGTGAACCGGAATTCCGGCAGGTCGCCCTCGCCATGCTCGCGGGTGCGCTTGGGCTGCAGGGTGGTCAGGGCGTCGCGGGGCGGGCAGCCCCAGAAGGGGAACGGCCCGCCGGTCAGGCGCCGGTTGATCTCGGCGCCGACGCCGAAGCGGTTGTTGGTGTTGTCGGGCTTGTCCTTGACCATGCGGTCGAGCTGGGTCCAGACCGCCTGCCAGGGCTCACCGGCGAGCTTCAGCCCCGCGGCCAGGCCGCGCGGCAGGCCCAGCGGGAAGTCCAGCCCCAGCAGCACCTTCTCGTTGCGCCGGGCCAGGTCCTCGAGGATGGCGGCGAGCTTCTTCTCGCCCTCGGCGCGGGTCGGCGCGGTCTGCACCGAATAGGCGTTGCGGAAGCGCACGTCGCGCCGCACCAGCCCCAGCAGCACCGAGTCCGCTCCGGCCGCGGCCTTGGAAGCCGCGCTCCAGCGCACGATCACATAGGCATCGAACAAGCGGGGCAATGCAGCCTCCAACCAAGGGCGCGTCCTTGTAGCCGAACCGAGGAGGCAGGGGGAGCGGCAACAAACGGGCACACAACGTGAAGGCGCCCAGCCTTGCCTGGGCCGGCGACGCAGACGATTTACGCATCTGCGAAATAAGGAGTCCGCATGCCGCAGCCCCTGCGAGCGGGAGTGATCGGCGCCGGCGTGTTCGGCGGCCACCACGCCCGCAAGTGCGCCAGCCTGCCGGGCGTCGTGCTGACCGCGGTGCTGGATCCGCACGAGGAGCGGGCCGAGGCCCTGGCCGGGCCCCTGGGCGCGGCCATCTTTGACGACATGGACGCCTTCCTGGACCAGGTCGACCTGGTCACGGTCGCCTCGCCCGCCTCGACCCACGCGCGGCTGGCGGCCGAGGCCCTGCGGCGCGGCCGCCACGTCTATGTGGAAAAGCCCCTGGCCGACGACGCCGAGGACGGCCGGGCGCTGGTCGCCGCCGCCGAGGAGTCGGGCGCGGTGCTGGCCTGCGGCCACCAGGAGCGGGCGGTGCTGCGCGCTATCGGCCTTCTGGACCTGCCCGAGCGCCCGACGCGGATCGAGGCGGTGCGGCGCGGGACCTTCACCGGGCGCAACACCGACGTCTCCTGCGTGCTGGATCTGATGATCCACGACATCGACCTGGCCCTGACCCTGGCGGGCGAGGCGCCCGAAGAGGTCACGGCCCGCGGCCGCATCACCCAGGGCCCCTTCGCCGACGAGGCGCGCGCCGAGCTGGCCTTCTCGGGCGGCATGACCGCGCGGCTGGAAGCCTCGCGCACAGCCGACAGGCGCGAGCGGACCATGCGGCTGGTGTTCCCCTCCGGCGAGCTGGAGATCGATTTCCTGTCCCGCCGCTTCGTGGACGCAACCCCCTTCGGCCTGGACGGCCGCTTCGCCGAGACCCCTGACGGCCGCGATCCCCTGGGCGCCAGCGTCGCCGCCTTCGTCGCCGCCGTGCGGGGCGAGGCGCCCCGGCCCCTGGTCACCGGCGCGGAGGCCGCCCTGGCGCTGGACGTGGCGCTGGAGGTCGACCGCAAGGCCGTCCAGCGGCCCAAGCTGCGCCTGGTCCGGGGCTGACCGGCCGCTTCATGCCAGCGCCTCCCGAGCCGATCGCCTTCATCGACCTGAAGGCCCAGCAGGCCCGTATCCGGGACCGCATCGAGGCGCGCTTCAAGGCTGTCCTCGACCACGGAGCCTATATCGGCGGGCCCGAGGTGGCCGAGCTGGAAGCCGAGCTCTGCGCCTTCACCGGCGCGTCCAAGGCCCTGGCGGCGGCCAGCGGCACCGACGCCCTGATGATCCCGATGATGGCCATGAATCTCGAGAAGACCGACGCGGTGTTCCTGCCGGCCTTCACCTACAACGCCACCGCCAGCGCCGTGATCCTGGCCGGGGCCACGCCGGTGTTCGTGGACGTCCGCGCCCAGGACTTCTGCCTGGACCCCATCGATCTCGAGCGCCGCATCGGCGAGGCCAGGGCGCAGGGACTGACGCCCCGGCTGGTCGTGGCCGTCGACCTGTTCGGCATCCCGGCCGACTACGAGGCGATCCTGGCGGTGGCCGAGGCCCAGGGCCTGACCGTGCTGGCCGACGCGGCCCAGTCCTTCGGCGCGCGCTGGAACGGCCGCTGGGCTGGGAACATCGCCCCGGTGACGGCCACCAGCTTCTTCCCGGCCAAGGCCCTGGGCGGCTACGGCGACGGCGGGGCGGTGCTGTTCCGCGATCCGGAGCTCTACGAGGCCTCCGAACAGGTGCGCTGGCACGGCACCGATACCGGCCGCAAGGAGAGCGTGCGGGTCGGCTTCAACGGCCGGCTCGACAGCCTGCAGTGCGCGGTGGTGGTCGAGAAGCTGAAACTGTTCCAGGGAGAACTCGACCGCCGGCGCCAGATCGCGGCGATCTACGACCGACGCCTGGCCAACCACGTCGACCCCCAGGCCTTCGGCGTCGGCTGCGGGAGCGGCTATGGCCTCTACACCATCGCCACCGACCGGCGCGACGCGGTGCAGGCCCGGCTCAAGGCCGACGGCGTGCCGACCGCGGTCTACTATTCCCAGCCCCTCCCCCGAATGGCCGCCTTCAGCCCCTATGCCGAGGGCCGGAGCTTCCCCGAAAGCGACCGGCTGGCCGGCCGGGTGCTGTCCCTGCCCATGCACCCCTACCTGACCGACGCCCAGGCGAATTACGTCTGCGACCGCCTGATCGAGGCGGTGGGGTAGGCCCTCCGCCCCCGCCACCGTCATTCGCGGGCTTGTCCCGCGAACCCGTACACGCTGAGCGCTGCCAGAAATCCCGCAATTCGGTGTTCATGGGTGGCCGGGACGAGCACGGCCATGACGGTGCTAGGGTGAGGTTCTTGCGAAGGAGAACCCCCATGACCACCGCCCACGACTTCGACTTCACCTCGATCGACGGCCAGCCGCTGCCGATGAAGGACTTCGACGGCAAGGCGGTGCTGGTGGTCAACACCGCCTCGCGCTGCGGGCTGACGCCGCAGTACGAGGGGCTGGAGAGCCTGTGGTCGGCCTACAGGGACAAGGGTCTGGTGGTGCTGGGCGTGCCGTCCAACGACTTCGGCGCCCAGGAGCCGGGGACCGAGAGCGAGATCCAGAGCTTCTGCGCCACCAACTTCGGGGTGGATTTCCCGATGACCGCCAAGGTCCCAGTGACGGGCGCTGGCGCCCACCCCTTCTACCAGTGGGCCAAGGCCGAGCTAGGCGACGAGGCCGAGCCTCGGTGGAACTTCCACAAGATCCTGCTCGGCAAGGACGGACGGCCGATCCGCGGCTTCGGCTCGCGCACCGAACCGTCCGATCCCGAGCTGCGCCGCGCAATCGACGCGGCGCTCTGAGCTGGACCTATCGCGGCTTCAGCCCGCCGCGCGCTGGGGGCGGTCGGTCCGGGCCCCGCGCGCCTCGCCGCCCTTGCGGCCGGCCTTGGCCGCCAGGGCCCGGTTCTGGGAAAAGCTGCGCGCCTGGGGCGCGACGCTCTGGCCGCCCTTGCGGCCGGCTTCGGCCGCCAGCCCGGGATCCTTGGAGAAGCTGCGCTTCTCGCTCGGCACGCTCTGGCCGCCCTTGCTGGCGATTTCCCGCTGCTTGTTGCGGTCCATCGCCGCGAACCCGCGCTTGGATCGTGCTTGGGCCATTCTCAACTCCTCTGGTCGCCTTTGCTCGACCCCCACATCGAACTAACTGCATAGATGCCGCATGGTTTCAGAACAGCGGTCGGATTCAGTTCAATCAAGCGTGACCGTTACACGGCCAGGGCGCATCGATATTGCAGCCAAGCCGAGGTTTTTCTGGGCCGCCGCCGGGGTGTTCGGCCAACCGCCCAGGGCGACGCTACGGCCTTCCCAAGCGGCCCTTCCAGCGGGTAGACCCGGCGCGCAAGGAGCAGTCATGACCAAGACCGCCGACGGCCGCTGGGACAAATCCCACCTGCCCAGCCGCCACGTCACCGAGGGGCCGGCCCGCGCGCCGCACCGCTCGTACTATTATGCGATGGGGCTGGGCACGAAGGAGATCAGCCAGCCCTTCGTGGGCGTGGCCTCGTGCTGGAACCAGGCCGCGCCCTGCAACACCACCCTGATGCGACAGGCGACCGCCGTGGCCGAGGGGGTCAAGGCGGCCGGCGCGACGCCCCGGGAATTCTGCACCATCACCGTCACCGACGGCATCGCCATGGGCCACGAGGGCATGCGCTCCTCGCTGGTCAGCCGCGAGGTGATCGCCGACTCCGTCGAGCTGACCATCCGCGGCCACAGCTACGACGCCCTGGTGGGCGTGGCCGGCTGCGACAAGTCGCTGCCCGGCATGATGATGGCCATGCTGCGCCTGAACGTCCCCTCGGTGTTCCTCTATGGCGGCTCGATCCTGCCGGGGACCTGGCAGGGGCGCGAGGTGACGGTCCAGGACGTGTTCGAGGGGGTCGGCAAGCACTCGGCCGGCAACATGAGCCTGGAGGACCTCTGCGACCTCGAGCAGCATGCCTGCCCGGGCGACGGCGCCTGCGGGGGCCAGTACACCGCCAACACCATGGCCTGCGTGTCGGAGGCCATCGGCCTGGCCCTGCCGCTCTCCAGCGCCCTGCCGGCGCCCTATCTGAGCCGCGACCAGTACGCCCGCGCCTCGGGCGAGGCGGTGGTTCGGCTGATCGAGCAGAACATCCGCCCGCGCGACATCTGCACCCTGCAGGCCTTCGAGAACGCCGCCGTGGTGGTGGCCGCCACCGGCGGCTCGACCAACGGGGCCCTGCACCTGCCGGCCATGGCCCACGAGGCGGGGATCGAGTTCACCTTGAGGGACGTGGCCAGGATCGCCGCCCGCACACCCTATCTGTGCGACCTGATGCCGGGGGGCCGCTACGCGGCCAAGCACATGGGCGAGGCGGGCGGGGTGCCCATGCTGCTGCGCACCTTGCTCGACGCCGGCCTGATCCACGGCGACGTCATGACCGTGACCGGCAAGACCCTGCGCGAAAACCTGGAGACGGTGACCTGGCGCGAGGACCAGGACGTGATCCGTCCGGCCTCCAATCCCTTCTCGCCCACCGGCGGGGTGGTCGGACTCTGGGGCTCGCTGGCCCCCGACGGCGCCATCGTGAAGGTGGCGGGGCTGAAGCACACCAAGCACCGCGGCCCGGCCCGCGTCTTCGATGGCGAGGAAGCCTGTTTCGCCGCGGTCGAGACGCGCGACTACAAGCCCGGCGACGTGCTGGTGATCCGCTACGAGGGGCCCCGCGGCGGCCCCGGCATGCGCGAGATGCTGTCGACCACCGCCGCCATCTACGGCCAGGGCATCTCCGACCAGGTGGCCCTGATCACCGACGGCCGGTTCTCGGGCGCCACGCGGGGCCTGTGCATCGGCCACGTGGGTCCCGAGGCCCAGGTGGGTGGCCCGATCGCCCTGGTGCAGGACGGCGACATCATCTCCATCGACGCCGAGGCCGGAACCATCGATCTGGAGGTCGATTCCACCATCCTGGAGCACAGGGCCCGCGACTGGCGGGCGCGCGAGACCAGCTACGGCTCCGGCGCCATCTGGAAGTTCGCCCAGAGCGTCGGTCCCGCCCACCAGGGCGCGGTCACCCATCCGGGCCAGAAGGGCGAGCGGCACGTCTATGCGGACATCTAACCGGGGGTCGTCGCACCGTTGAAGACGCTTGGCCTGATCGGCGGGATGAGCTGGGAAAGCACCGCCGACTATTATTCCCTGGTCAACCGCATGACCCGCGAGCGGCTGGGCGGCTCGCACTCCGCCCCCCTGATCCTGTGGTCGGTGGACTTCGAGCCCATCACCCACATGCAGGCCGAGGGCCGCTGGGACGAGGCCGGCAAGATCCTGACGGAGGCCGCCCGGCGGCTGGAGGGGGCCGGCGCCGAGGCGATCATGATCTGCGCCAACACCCTGCACCGCATGGCCGACCAGGTGCAGGCGGCGGTCGCCATCCCCTTGATCCATATCGCCGAGGCGACCGCCGCGGCGGTGAAGGCCACCAGCGTGCGCCGGCCGCTCCTGCTCGGCACCCGCTACACCATGGAGGAGGCCTTCTACCGCGACCGGCTGGCGAGCCTGGGGGTGGACGTGGTGGTCCCCGGCGAGGTCGACCGCGCCCGGCTGCAGCGGATGATCTACGAGGAGCTGGTGCGGGGCGTCATCAATCCCCAGTCGCGGGCGGCGCTGCTGCAGATCGTCGGCGCCGAGAGGGCCGCCGGCGTGGACGGGGTGATCCTGGGCTGCACCGAGCTCGGCATGCTGGTGGGCGAGGGCGACATCCGCGTGCCCAGCTTCAACTCCACCGAGATCCACGCCCGCGCCGGGGTGGAGTTCGCGTTGGGCGACAGCTGAGCTGTTGCGGGGCCCCTGAATCGCGCTCAGATTGAGCGGTGTTTGGGGGAGCGCGTCGCATGATCCGGATCCTGATCCCCATCTCGGCGGTCGCCGCAGGTCTGGCCGTCCTTCCGGCGCCTGCCCGCGCCGACTTCAGCGCCTGCGCGGCGGCCTATGCGTCCAAGGACCCGCACCAGCAGATCGACCTCTACACCACCTGCCTCAAGCATGGCGGGCTGGTGAGCACCGACGTGGCCGGCGCCTTCACCAACCGCGGCGTGGCCTATGCGCACATCGGCGACCTGGACAAGGCGCTGGCCGATTTCAGCGCGGCGATCCAGTACGACCCGGGCTGGCCGCTGCCCTATTCGAACCGGGCCGGCCTGGAGGCCGGGCGGGGACAGTGTGCGGCGGCCTTGGCCGACATGGACGCCGCGCTCAAATACGCGCCGCATCGCAAGGAATTCCTCGAGGAGAGGGCCCGCATCCAGGCGGGCTGTCCGATCGCCGCCAAGCCGCCGAACTGACCGCGGGGGCGATCACCCGCCCTTCAAGAGCTCCACCTGCTCGGGATGATCCAGCCGCATGACCGGACCGCCGGGGCCATAGCGGACCGGTCCGCGCACGCGCACCAGCTTGCCCGTCAGCTTCTCGGGCCCGTCGCCGGCGGTGCGGAAATCCGCCAGGGCCTTGGCGTCGATCTCGGCGGTGAAGCGCTGGCCGGGTCCCCGCTGGAACTGCAGCGCCACGCCCGCGCCGTCGGCCGCGCCCGTGGATCCCAGCACCCGCCCTTCGACGATCTGGAAACCCGTCCGGCCCGCCGTCTCGGACGGAACCAGCACCCGGTAGTCCTTCAGCGCCCAGAGCCCGAGATTGCGGTTCCTGGCATAGGCCTCGTCCTCAAGCATGGCCTTGGCCATGGCGCGGTTGTCGGCCCAGGTCCGGGTGCGCGCATCGCCCTTGCGCAGCATCAGGCCTTCCACCCAGTCGCCGTTGTCGACCAGCTTCAGCTGGGCCAGCGCCCGTCCGAAGCGGTCGCGCCGGGCCCCGCCGTAGAGCAGCTGCACCTTGCGGCCCACCACCATCAGGGTCAGGGCCGTGCGGGCCTGGTCGGCGAAAGGCTGATCGCCCCGCGGCGTCTCGACCCCCGCCACGCGCACCTCCAGCCCCGAATCCAGGGTCAGGCTGTCGCCGGAATGCACCGAGATCACCTTGCCGGTCTCGCCGCGGGCCAGCCGCTCCAGCCCGCCCTGGCCGCAGCCGGCCAGCGCCGCGAGCGCGAGGAACGCGAAGACCCGCAGGCCCCTTGTGAGCTTGCCGCTGGACGCCATGCGCCTCCGACCCCTAAAACCCGGCGCACGGCCCGGTAGCTCAGCAGGATAGAGCAGCGGTTTCCTAAACCGAAGGTCGGAGGTTCGAGTCCTCTCCGGGCTGCCAGTCTCGCGTCCAGTCTGTCAGGCGGCCAGGCCATGGCGCCAGGGGGTCGAGGCATGAGCAGCGCCGAAGACTTTCGCCGCATCGCCCTCGGGTTTCCCGAGGCCTACGAGGACCTGCATCGGGCCCGCGCAGCCTTCCGGGTGGAAAAGCGCATCTTCGGCCTGCTGGGCGCCCGGGGCGGCAAGGCGCTGTTCGATGGGCTGGGTGCGGACGGCGTCGGCGTGGTCAAGCTCGAGCGGGAGCACCAGCTGAACCTGGTCGCCGGCCATCCGGCCGCGCTGCGCCCCACCGAGAGCTACGGCCATCACGGCTGGACCTATGTGGTGCTGGACGCCATCGACGCCGCCGACCTGGAGACGGTGCTGCATTTCGCCTGGACGCATGTCGCGCCCAAAAGGGTCCAGAAGCTGCTGGGCGGCCGCGGCCGCTAGCCCCAGCGCGCGGTCAGGTCTCGATCACCTCGGTCCCCACCGGCGCCAGGGAGATCAGCGCCAGCTTCAGGTGCTGCCAGGCGAAGGGGATGCCGATGATGGTCACCGCCTGGGCGGCGGCGATGACCACGTGATGCAGCGCCAGCCACCAGCCGGCCACCACCACCCAGATCACGTTCAGGCCGCAGCCGAAGGGGCCGGTGCCCAGGTCCTCGCGCCCCAGCGCCTCGCGCCGGACGATGGTCTTGCCGAACGGCCAGGCCGAGAAGCCGGCCAGGCGGAAGGCCGCCGGCGCCCAGGGCAGGCCCACGACGATGACCGACATGATCAGCCCGGCCAGGATCCAGGCGAGGCCCGAGATCCAGCCGCCGAAGACGAACCAGAGGATATTCAGGATCAGGCGGATCACGGGCGCGGCTCGCTGCGGCTTCAGGTGGGCCCGGATGCTGCGCTCTTCGGGCCGGGGCGACAACTTAGGGATTGGTAATGCGGCCGGGCGGCGCCAGAACCGCCGCGATGAGCCAGCTGACTCCGTTCCACGTCGCCTTCCCCGTCGACGACCTGGAGGCCGCGCGCGCCTTCTACGGCCAGGTGCTGGGATGCCCGGAGGGCCGCAGCGCCGAGGGCGAGTGGATCGACTTCGACCTGTTTGGCCACCAGATCGTCGCCCACAAGGTCGAGGGGGCGTCCCGGCGCACCGCCGGCGCCAACGCCGTGGACGGCCACGACGTGCCTGTGCCGCACTTCGGGGTGGTGCTGGACCTGGACCGCTGGAAGGTGCTGGCCGCGCGGCTGAAGGCCGAAGGCGTACGCTTCGTGATCGAGCCCTATGTCCGCTTCGAAGGCGAGACGGGCGAGCAGGCGACCATGTTCTTGCTGGATCCTGCCGGGAACGCCCTGGAGTTCAAGGCCTTCGCCGACTTCGGACAGCTGTTCGCGAAGTAGGGGAGCCGCGGCCCCATCCCCGCTTCGCGGGTACTTCCCCCAGAGGGGGAAGATCTCGGCCGGCGTCGGCCCAGGATCCTCCCCACTTTCTTTTGGGGGAAGGGGGACCGCCGAAGGCGGTGGAGGGGGCGTCCCGGCCCCTACTTCTCCGGCAGCACCAGCGCCGGATCGACCGGGATCGCCTTGTCCCTGGGCGAGGGGGCGTAGCGGATCTCGAAGTGCAGCTGGGGTCGGTCGACCTGGCCGGTCTGGCCGACCACGCCGATCTGCTGGCCCTGCACCACCGTGTCGCGGTTCCTGACCATGATCCGCGCCATGTGGGCGTAGGCCGTGACCCAGCCGCCGGCGTGCTTGATCAGCACCAGGTTGCCGAAGCTCGGCACCTGGTCGCCGGCGTAGACCACCTCGCCATCAGCGGCGGCGCGCACCGGATCGCCGGAGCCGGCCTGGATGTTGAGGCCGTCGTTGCGCTGGCCGTCGGCCTTGGGGCCGAAGCCCTGGATCACCTGGCCGTTCACCGGCCAGATGAACTTGCCCTTGCCGGCGGTGGCCACGTCCGAGGCGGTGGGCGCGGGCGAGCTCTGGATGATCGGGCGTCCGGGATTGGGCGGCACCGCCTGGTAGGGACGGGGGCCTGGGGTCGTCTGGAACGCCGGGGCCGGGGCCTGGGCCTGGCCCTGGCCCTGGAGCGTCGAGGCGGGCGGCGTGTTCAGGGCGTCGGTCTCCGGCGCGGGCGTGCTGGCCGGCGGGGCCGGGTAGGCATAGGGCCGCTGGGCCGGCGCCGGGATGAACGGGGCGATCGAGGGCGGGCGGTAGCGGGGCGGGGGCGGCGTGGGCCGGCGGGATGGACGCTCGGGCGGCGGCGCCTCCTGCTCCTCGGGCGGCGCGGCCTCGTGGGCGGAGCCGGGCAGGTAGAACTTCTGGCCGGACCTCAGGGCGCGGCTGCGCGACAGGTCGTTGGCGGCCGCCAGCTCGGAGGACTCCACGCCGAACTTGCGCGCGAGGCCGGAAATGGTGTCGCCGCGCTTGACCACATAATAGCGGCGCTCGGGCAGCTTCAGCTTGGCGCCCTTGCGGATGCGGAAGGGTTTCCTCAGGTGGTTGAGCTTGGCCAGCTCGGGGATGGTGACCCCGGTATCCCGGGAGATCGATTCCAGGGTGTCGTGCCTGCCGACCTCGACCGTGCCGCCGGATTCGGTCCTGATCTCGCTGGGGACGTGGGCGTGGCGGCCATGCCGGCCGCGCGCCGGCGCCTCGGCGGCCGGCTCTGTGTGGTGGCGGCCCTTGCGGCCCCTGGCGTGCGGGGCGGTCTCTTCGCTGGCGGCTTCCCCGTGCCGGCGCCCCGTGCGCGAGCGGCGCTCATGGCGCGAGGAGGAGGCGCTTTCGGACTTGGCCTTGCGACGCGCGGATGACGAGCTTTCGGACTTGGCCTTGTGATGGCGCGAGGTCGTGGTTTCGCTGTCCTGGCTGCCCCGCAGATGGTGGTGGACCGCCACCAGCTCCAGCTGGCCTCCCGAGGGCGCGCCCCACGCGCTCGCCGCGAACACGCAGAGCGCGGCCGCCGCCGCTGTCGTCCACAATCGCCTCATCACAGCTCCGCTCGCCTGCGGGATCCCCGGGACTTTGGCGACCCGGAGCGTTTCCGCCAACCTCAAAGTTCGCGCGCCGTCCCCTCGAGCAGAGGGACAAAACGCACGTCGCATAGCGTCTCCGCCTTGAAGGCCCCCTTGCCGTCGCCCGTGTAGCGCCGAAGGCTTTGGACGGGCCCTTTGCCGATAGGCGCGACCAATACCCCCGACGGCTTCAGCTGCGCCAGCAGAGTCTTGGGCTCCTCCGGCGCCGCCGCCGTGACCAGAATGCGGTCGAATGGCGCCTGTTCTGGCCATCCCTCGCCGCCGTCGCCGAAGCGGGTGATGACGTTGAGCAGGCCGAGCGCCTTGAAGCGGTCCTCGGCCGCCTGCAGCAGCGTCCGGTAACGCTCCACCGTGTAGACCAGTCGGGCGATGCGGGCGAGGATCACGGTCTGGTAGCCCGAGCCCGTGCCGATCTCCAGCACCCGCGAGCGGGGCTCCAGCTTCAGCGACTGGGTCATCAGGTCCACGATGAAGGGCTGGCTGATGGTCTGGCCGCAGGCGATCGGCAACGCCGAATCCTCCCAGGCGCGGTCGGTGAACAGCTCCGGCGTGAACAGCTCGCGCTGGGTCCGCTCGATCGCGTCCAGCACCTTGTTGTCGGTGACGCCCTGCGACCTCAGCGCCAGGATCAGCCGCGCCTTGCGCGTCTCCATCGGGTCCTGTTCGCGCCTGGCCATGATCTTCTACTGAACACGCTCGATGTGGGACTGGCCGCGCATGTAGCCGTGCAACGCCTGCGGAATGGCGATGCGGCCCTGCTCGTCCTGATAGTTCTCCAGGATCGCGACCAGGGTGCGGCCGACCGCCAGGCCCGAGCCGTTCAAGGTGTGGGCGAAGCGCGAGCCCTTGGCGCCGGCCGCCTTGCAGCGGGCGTCCATGCGCCGGGCCTGGAAGTCGCCGCAGTTCGAGCAGGACGAGATCTCGCGATAGCGGCCCTGCGAGGGCAGCCAGACCTCCAGGTCGTAGGTCTTGCGGGCCGAGAAGCCCATGTCGCCGGTGCACAGCAGCATGGTGCGGAACGGCAGCTCCAGCCGCCTCAGCACCGCCTCGGCGCAGTCCACCATCCGCTCGTGCTCGTCGTCCGATTGCTCGGGGGTGGTGATCGAGACCAGCTCGACCTTGTGGAACTGGTGCTGGCGGATCATGCCGCGGGTGTCGCGGCCCGAGGCGCCGGCCTCCGAGCGGAAGCACGGCGTCAGCGCCGTGAACCGCAGCGGCAGCTTTTCGTCGGGGGTGATCTCCTCGCGCACCAGATTGGTCAGCGACACCTCGGCGGTGGGGATCAGCCAGCGGTCGTCGGTGGTGTGGAACAGATCCTCGGCGAACTTGGGCAGCTGGCCGACGCCGAACACCGCCTCCGAACGCACCAGGAGCGGCGGCGAGATTTCGGTGTAGCCGTGCTCGGCGGTCTGCAGGTCGAGCATGAACTGGCCCAGCGCCCGCTCCAGCCGGGCCAGCTGGCCCTTCAGGGCGACGAACCTGGCGCCCGACATCCTGGCCGCAGCCTCGAAGTCCATCATCCCCAGCGCCTCGCCCAGGTCGACATGGTCCTTGGGATTGTCGATGGCGAAGGGCCGCCCCCAGCGGCGCAGCTCGACGTTGGCGTCTTCGTCCGGACCCACCGGCACGTCGTCGGCGGCGAGGTTGGGCAGGGCCTCCAGGGTGCGCTTCAGGTCCGCGCCGGTCTTGCCCTCGGACTCGAAGCGCTCGGCGATCTGATCCTTCAGCCTGTCGACCTCGGCCATCAGGCGCTGGGCTTCCGCCTCGTCCTTGCGGCCCTTGGCCTGGCCGATCAGCTTGGACAGCTCGTTGCGGCGGGCCTGGGCGTCCTGCAGGGCGGTCTGGGTGGCGCGCAGGGCCGCGTCCTGGGTCAAGAGCTGGCCCACCAGCTCGGCCGAGCCCGACACGCCCCGCGCCGACCAGCCGCGCACATAGCGCTCGGGATCGTCACGGATGGCCTTGATGTCGTGCATGCCTTGGTCCGGGGAAGGGGCGGGCGGGAGCGACCCGTTTAAGGCGCGTCGGCAGGGGAGCCAAGCGCGCGATGGCGTCCAGGACGCCGGGTCTGAGGCGGACATTGCCCGCCCGAGCCGATTCCGACGATGATCCGGACGATGTCCGCGCCCCCGCCCGAGGATGCCGAGGCCGCCCTGGCGATGGCGCGGGAGGCCCTGCGCGCGCGCCCGGCGGACGGCGAGGTCTGGCGCGCCTTGGCCATGGCCCACGAGATGCGCCAGGAGTTCGACGAGGCGGTGGCCGCCTACGAGCGGGCGCTGCAGCTCAGGCCCGAGGACGCCGGTATCGCGGGCGATCTGGGGCGGCTGGCCCATCGCCTGGGCCTGCTCACCCAGGCCCGCCAGCTGCTGGCCGTCCACTTGAAAGCCCAGCCCGGCGATCCCGACAGCGTCAGCGTCCTGGCCTGCGTCCTGCGCGACCAGCACCAGCCCGCCGCGGCCATCGCGCTCCTGCAGGATGCGATCCCGAAGGCCCCCGGCGATCACCGGCTCTGGAACACCCTGGGCACGGTGCTGAGCGCCCAGGGCGACAGCGCCGCCGCGGTGACCTTCTTCGAAGAGGCCCTGCGGCTCCAGCCCGGCTATTCCAGCGCCCGCTACAACCTGGCCTGCGCCCAGTTCGACCTCGGCGACGTCGCTGGGGCGCTGGACAGCAGCGAGCTGGCCCTCTCCCAGGCCGCCGAG
This sequence comes from Caulobacteraceae bacterium, assembly GCA_025450315.1. Lineage (GTDB taxonomy): Bacteria > Pseudomonadota > Alphaproteobacteria > Caulobacterales > Caulobacteraceae > JANWHQ01. Next base: position 11,238 of record JANWHQ010000009.1, on the reverse strand, counting down.
CCGTCCGAGCGCGCCATCATCCGCTTCGCCCGGGCCACGATGCTGCTCTGCGCCGGCCGCCTCGGCGAGGGCTGGGACGCCTACGAGGCGCGGCTCGACCCCGACCTGCCCGACGCGCCGGTGTTCGAGATCGACCTGCCGCGGCTTTCCGAGGCGCCGGCCGGCGGCCCGTTGCTGGTGGTGGCCGAACAGGGGGTGGGCGACGAGATCCTGTTCGCCGGGGTGCTGGCGGACCTGGCCGCCGAGGCCCCCGAGGTGGTGCTGGCCGTGGACCCGCGGCTCGCGCCCCTGTTCCGGCGCTCGTTCCCGGCCATGGAGGTGGTCGCCCACGCCACCCGGCGCGAGAACGGGCGGCGCCGGCGCCGGGTCCCCGATGCGCCCGCGTCGGGCGTCTGGGAGCCGATGGCCAGCCTGGCGCGGCGATACCGGCGAAGCCTCGCCGACTTCCCGGACCGCCGCGGCTATCTGACGCCCGATCCTGGGCGGGCGGCGCATTGGCGCGCGTGGCTGTCGGCCCACCCGGGCCGCAAGGCGGGGCTGCTCTGGAAGGGCTCCAACGCCACCGGCGCCAGGGCCCTGCAGTACTGCCCGTTCGCCGAGCTGGAGCCGGTCCTGCGAACGCCGGGGACCCGGTTGGTGAACCTGCAATATGGCGACAGCGCCGCCGAGCGGGCCTGCGCCGCCGGCATGGGGGTCGAGTTGCTCCAGCCGCCGCTGGACCTCAGGCAGGACCTGGACGAGCTTGCCGCGCTCTGCGCCGCGCTGGATGTGGTGATCGGTCCCTCCAACGCCACCACCAACCTGGCCGGGGCCTGCGGGGCGGAGGTCTGGTTCCTGACCGCGCCGATGGCCTGGACCCAGCTCGGGACCAGCGGACTTCCCTGGTATCCGTCCTCGCGCGCCTTCGTGGCGCGGCGTCACGGCGACTGGACCTCGGCGGTCGGTGAGCTCGCCGCGGCGCTGGCGGCCCGGGCGGCGCAGACCTAGGCGGCGGCCTCGCGGCGCTCGTCGGCGGCGCGCCGGGCCTCGATCAGCCGCACGCACCAGATGGAGGCTTCGTAGAGGGCGTAGATCGGGATGGTCAGCAGGAACGGGCTGACCATGTCGGGCGGGGTGATCAGGGCGGCGACCACGATGATGCCGACGAAGGCGTAGCGGCGCCCCGAGGCCAGGGTCTTGGCGCTGATCAGGTCGGCCATGCCGGCCAGGGTCAACACCACCGGCAGCTGGAAGCAGAGCCCGAAAGCCAGCAGCAGGTGCATCACCAGGTCCAGATAGTCCGACACCTTGGGAAGCAGCTTCACGCTGAACTGGGCGCTCTCGATCTGCTGGCTCAAGGAGAACCAGAGCACGAAGGGCATCATGATGAAGTAGACCAGCGCCGCGCCCATCAGGAACAGCACCGGGGAGGCCAGCAGGAACGGCAGGAACGCCTTGCGCTCCCGGCGATAGAGGCCCGGCGCCACGAACCGGTAGAGCTGCCAGGCCAGGACGGGAAAGGTGAGGACCACCGCCCCGAACATCGCCAGCTTCATCTTGGTGAAGAAGAATTCCAGCGGCCCGGTGAACACCAGCTCCATCTTCTGGGGCGCGGCCGCGACGTGATGCACCCCGGTGACGGCCAGGACCAGATCGAAGCTGCCCCGCCCGCCGTGCTTCTGCTCGGCCAGCAGGGCGCTGGCCAGGGTCAGCGGCCGAAGCAGCAGCTCGAAGAGATTGGTCGAGATCAGAAAGCAGCCGACGAAGCCCACCACCAGCGCCGCCGAGCAGACGATCAGCCGCCGGCGCAGCTCGACCAGGTGATCCAGCAGCGGCGCCCGGGAAGCCTCGATATCGGCGTCGTCGTCGGGGACGCTCAAGAGCCGGCCTCCGGCGTGGGCTTTTCGGGCTCGGCCGCCGCTTTCGGCTTGGGTTTGCGGCGCCTGGGCTTGGGCTTGGCGTCAGCCTCCGCCGCCGCCGGCTCGGGTGCGGCCGGCGCCGCCACGGGCGCCTCGAGCGGCTCGCCCAGCGGCCCCACGTGGGGCTGGGGCGTCTCGTGCGGGTTGAACAGTCCCGCCTCGATCTCGGATTTCATGTCGCCGAGGCCGGCCGACTGCATGGCGGCGTCCATGGGCTGGCGGGCCGCCGCGCGCATGGCCTCGACCTCCTTGCGCAGCTCGTCCAGCTCGGACTGACGGGCCAGCTCGTCGAAGCTGGCGCGGAACTCCGCCGCCATGCCCCGCATGTGGGCGACGAAGCGGCCCACCTTGCGCAGCAGGATCGGCAGGTCCTTGGGGCCCACCACGATCAGGGCGATGGCGGCGATGACCAGGAATTCGGGGACGCCGACTTCGGGCAGCATGGACGGGAAGCCGCGCTAAGCCGTCAGCGACGAATCTCTTCCTTCTCGGCGTCCTGGTGCGGAATGGCGCCGGCCGGCGGAGAGTCGTGATGATCCTCGCCCTTCAGGCCGTCCTTGAACGCCTTGATGCCCTTGGCCGTGTCGCCCATCAGGGAGGAGATCTTGCCGCGCCCGCCGAACAGCAGGACCAGGACGGCGATGATGATGATCCAGTGGATCGGGCTCAGTCCGCCAATCAACGCTGCAACTCCTTCTCGGGTCTTCGGGCGGCCGCCGGGCGGCTGTCGCAGGACATATAGGCGATTGCGCCGCCGCGCGCCATCGGCGGGGCTGGCCCGCGCCCGGTACGGCTCAGCTCTCGCCCAGGAAGTCCTGATGGAATTCCGGCGCGTCGCCCGCGTCCAGCGGATCCTCCTCCTCGGCGGCGCGGCTGGGGTCGGGCGGTGCGAAGTCGGGCGGCAGGTCCAGGTCCAGCAGGCCCGCGGCCTTCATCTCCTGGGCGCCCGGCAGGTCGGCCAGGCTGGCCACGCCGTAGTGCTCCAGGAACCGGTCGGTGGTGCCGTAGGTGATCGGCCGGCCGGGCGCGCGCCGGCGCCCGCGCATGCGCACCAGACCCAGCTCCAACAGGACGTCCAGCGTGCCCTTGGAGGCCTGCACGCCGCGGATCATCTCGATGTCGGCGCGGGTGACCGGCTGGTGGTAGGCGACGATGGCCAGGGTCTCCAGCGCGGCCTTGGACAGCCGGCGGGCCTCGGTGCGCTCTTCGGTCATCAGATGCTCGAGATCGGCGGCGGTCTGGAAGCGCCAGCGCCCGGCCACCTGCGCCAGCTCCACCCCCCGGCCCGCGTAGAGCCGCTGCAGCGCGCCCAAGGCCGCGTTGATGTCGAGGTTGGCCGGCAGGCGGCGGGCCAGGTCCTCCTCGCTGAGGGGCCCCGAGGCGGCGAACAGCAGGGCCTCGACCATCCGCTCGCCAGCCGCCGGGTCGCCCATCCTATCCTCACCTGTGAGAGAGGAAACTGTGGCCGGATCGCTCACGCCGCCTCCTTGCGCGTGCGCGCCCTGAGGTAGATGTCGGCGAAGGCCTCCATCTGGCGGGCCTCCAGCATCCCTTCCTTCACCATGTCCAGGCCGGCCGAGAGGGTCGAAGCCAGGTAGGAGGCGCGGCTCGGCCCCTCGCCGCCGTGGCGGAAGGGCGCGATGCCGGCCAGGGGCGTCCAGCTCTTCAGTTCGGCCATCAGGCCGCGCAGGCGCTCGCGGGCGTCGTCGATGGCGTAGGCCTCGAGCTTGCGCGGCTGGTAGTGGCGGGCGGCGGCGCGCCGGGCCTGCCCGACGTAGGCCTGCATCAGCTGATAGAGGTCGCCCTCGATCCGGGTGGAGGGGACCACGCGGATGGCCTCCGGATCGCCTCTTCCGAACACGTCGCGGCCCAGCTGCGGGCGCTGGCCCAGGGCCTCGACCGCGCGGCGCATGGCGTCGAGCTTGGCCAGGCGGAAGGCCAGGGCCGCAGCCATGTCGGCGGCGGCGGGCTCCTCGGAGGCGGCCTCGGGTTTGGGCAGCAGGAGCCGCGACTTCAGGTAGGCCAGCCAGGCGGCCATCACGAGATAGTCGGCCGCCAGGGTGAAATCGCGCCGGCGCGCCTGGTGGATGAAGGTCAGGTACTGGTCGGCGAGCTGCAGCACCGACAATTTCAGAAGGTCGACCTTCTGCTTGCGGGCCAGGGCCAGCAGCACATGCAGGGGGCCTTCGTAGCCGTCGAGCTCGACGATCAGCGCCTCGCCGTCATCGGCCGCCGCCTCGGCGGATGCGAAGTCGAAGCTGTCCTGGCCCGGATCGCTCATGCGGCCGGCCTTCCGCCCAGTCCGAGCTCGTCCAGCCGCGCCTGGGCGGCGTCGAAATCGAACGGGCGGGTGGCGCGGGCCGCGGCGCGGGCGTCGGCCGCCCGCCGGATGGCGTCGCCCGAGAGGTCTCCGGCCGCCTCGGCCACCTGGGTGATCTCGCCCATCAGATCGCGCACCGGTTCGCCGACCAGGGCGCCGTTGCCGTAGAGCGCGACGTCGCAGCCGGCCCGGATGGCCCGGCGGGTCCGCTCGGCGTGGTCGCCGCCCAGCGCCTTCATCGAGAGGTCGTCGGTCATCAGGAGCCCGTCGAAGCCGATCCAGCCACGGATGATGGTCTGGATGACATGCCTGGACTGAGTCGTCGAAGCCTCCGGATCCACCTCGGGGAAGGTGATGTGGCCGGTCATGCCCATGGGCGCGTCGGCGAGGGCGCGGAAGGGCTCGAAGTCGGTGGCTTCCAGCACCGCCAGCGGCGTCGTGACGCGGGGGGTCTCCAGGTGGCTGTCGGAGGTGGCGCGGCCGTGGCCGGGCATGTGCTTGATCACCGGCGCCACGCCGCCGGCCAGCAGGCCGTCGAGCGCCGCCCGCCCGAGCGCGGAGACGCAGGCCGCATCCTCGCCGAAGGCCCGCTCGCCGATCACCGAGTGGGCGCCGGGATGGCGGATGTCCAGGCAGGGGACGCAGTCCGCGTCGATCCCCCCTGCCGCAAGCTCGGCGGCGATCAGCCGGTGGTTCAGGAAGACCGCCTCCAGCCCCACGGCGGGGTCCTTGGCGTAGAGCTCGCCGAAGCGCCCGGCCGGCGGCCGCAGCCGGGCCAGCGGCGGCCGCAGCCGCTGCACGCGTCCGCCTTCCTGGTCGACGAACACCAGGGTCGCTTCGTCCTGCACGGCCTCTCGCAGCGAGTCGGTCAGGGCGCGCAGCTGATCCAGGTCGCCGACGTTGCGGGCGAACAGGATGAAGCCCCACGGGCGCACGTCGCGGAAGAAGGCGCGCTCCTCGACCGTGAGGCTCTGGCCCTGGCAGCCGAGGATGCAGGCGCGGTGGGCCACCGGATGCTCCGCCTACTTGACCATGCAGCTGTGCGCCTGGGTCTTGAGCTTGTCGCAGAAGGCCGTGGCGTCGGCCCTGGAGGCGAAGCCGCCGATATAGGCGCGGTAGAGGGTCTGGCCATCCTTGGAGACCGGCTCGAAGCTCTCGGTGCGGCCGGCCATGTCGCCCGGCATCAGCCTGGCGATGTCGGTCCAGCCCTTCTCGGCCAGGGGCCGCGAGGAATAGGCCCCGATCTGCACCAGCCGACCGCCGCCCGGCGCCGCGGGCGCGCTGGCCGGAGCCGGCTTGGGGGCGGGCCTGGCCGGTGCATTCGTCAGGCTGTCGTCGGGCGCGGTGTCGTTGTCGTCGGGGCTGGCGGCGGTCGCGCTCGGCTTCGAGGGCGCGGCGAGGCCCTTCAGCGAGGCCTGGGGCCCCGGCGCCGCCTGGACCTTTGGCGCGGCGGGCAGGGGGCGGGGCTGCTCGGGGGGCGGCGCGAAGGTGGGGGCGGCCGAGGCCGGCGTCTCCTCGGCCTTGTAGATCGACAGGCCCGCGGCCTCGTCGGTGGGCTGGGAGGACGCGGGCGCGGCCTGCTTGATGTCGCCCAGCTGCTGGCCCACCACCGGCGGTTCGCCGGAATGACGCACGCCCGAGCGGTAGTAGATGACGATGGCCACCACCATCACCAGCAGGATCAGGGCGCTGATGATCAGGGTGGTCGGCGGCCGGCCGACGCCGGGGCGGCCCTGGCTTCGGGGGTCGAAGGCGAGCGGAGCGTCGCCCGAAGGCGTGTAGGCGCCGCGATCGCGATCGTAATCGGTCATGGAACAGCTCCGGGTCGGCGCGCACGAATCAGGCGCGGCCGGATGATGAGATTAGCGGAGGGACGCTGGGCGCCGAAACGAGCGCGCGCGCCGGCGTCAGCTCCAGATATCGAGATTGAACAGCTTGCGGTGCTCCTCGATGGCGTAGCGGTCGGTCATGCCGGCGATGTAGTCGCAGACCACCCGCGCATGGCCGGCTTCTCCATCCTGCGCGGTCTTCACGTCCGCGCGGCGCCACCATTCGTCGGGCATCACGTCGGGCTCGCGCATGAACAGCCCGAAGAGTTCGGCCAGAATGCGACGCGCCTGGCTGCGCGTCCGATTCACCCGGAAATGCCGGTACATCCGCCCGTGCAGGAAACGCCTGAGCTCGGTGACGTCGCGGTCCATGGCCGCGGAGAAGGCCACCAGCTGGCGGCGCGCGCCGCGGACGGCCGCGGGACTGTCCAGGCGCAGCTCGGCGGCCCTGAGCCGGGTCTCGGTCATCACGTCCTCGACCATGGCCCCGATCATCCGCCGCACCGCCTCCAACCTCAGCAGCCGGTCGTCCAGGTCCGGATAGTCGCGCCGGGCCCCCGCCACGATCGGGCCGATCAGCGGCACGTCGGCAAGGTCGGCCAGGGTGAACAGCCCGGCCTGCAGGCCGTCGTCGACGTCGTGGTTGTTGTAGGCGATGTCGTCGGCCAGGGCGGCGACCTGGGCCTCGGCCGAGGCGAAGGTGCCGAACTCCAGGTCGAAGTCGGCGGCGGCGTATTCGGTGATGGCGCGAAACGCCGGCTCGTCCAGCCGGTGGGCGACCGGACCGTTGTGCTTGACCACGCCCTCCAGCGTCTCCCAGGTGAGGTTCAGGCCGTCGAACAGCGGATAGCGGCGCTCCAGGCGGGTGATCACCCGGAAGGTCTGGACGTTGTGGTCGAAGCCGCCGTAGGGGGCCATCACGTCGCGCAAGAGGTCCTCGCCGGCGTGGGCGAAGGGCGGATGGCCGAGGTCGTGGGCCAGCGCCACCGTCTCGGCGAGGTCGTCGTCCAGGCCCATGGCCCGGGCGATGGAGCGGGCGATCTGGGCGACTTCCAGCGAATGGGTCAGGCGCGTGCGGAAATGGTCGCCCTCGTGGGCGACGAAGACCTGGGTCTTCTCCTTCAGCCTCCGGAAAGCCGAGGCGTGGATGATGCGGTCGCGGTCGCGGGCGAAAGGCGTGCGGGTGCGGCTGGGGGGCTCGGGGTGCTTTCGGCCCCGCGACCTGGCCGGATCCGCGGCATAGGGCGCGCGGGCGATGGGAGCGTCGGGCGTGTGGGCCAAGCGGCCGGCCTCTTTCGCTGGAGTGGAGCGGACCGCATATAGGTGTACCGTGACGGAAGCTGCGCATCCATGACCGACGCCTCGATCAGCCTATCCGAAGCCGCCGCACGGCGGATCAACGACCTGGCCAAGGACGGAGGCCGGCCGCTGATGCTGCGCGTGGCCGTGTCGGCCGGCGGCTGCTCGGGCTTCCAGTACGAGTTCGATCTGGTCGAGGAGGCCGAGGCGGAGGCGCAGGATCTCGTGCTCGAGCGCGACGGCGCCCGCGCGCTGATCGATCAGGTCTCCATGCTGCTGCTGAAGGGCTCGGAGATCGACTTCGTCGACGAGCTGGTGGGCGCGCAGTTCCGCGTGCGCAACCCCAACGCCAAGTCCAGCTGCGGCTGCGGGGTCAGCTTCTCGCTCTGACCCCGCAGGCGGTCGGGCGCGATCAGCCGTTCGGCAGGTCGGCCGTACCGACGCCCAGGTCATAATAGGCGTCCTGCAGCACCGGAGCGCCCACTTCGTTCACCGCATGGGTGACCGCCCGGCGCACGCAGCGCTGGTAGTCGCTGGTGTCGGAGAGGTCGTGGAAGTCCGCGGCGGGACTGCAGACCTCGCGCGCGGCGCCGCGGATGCGGGTCAGAAGGGTGTAGCCGCCGTCGGGCGAGTTGAGATCGAGGTCGGAGAAGTAGACCGGGGTCGACTTGATCTGCCGCCCGCCCGGGGTCTCGTAGGGCGCGGTGACCACGACTTCGGCGACGGTGGGGCCGGTGACTTGGGCGTCGTCGCCCAGATAGGTCTGGGCGTGGACGGGGGTGATGGCGGCGAGGCTCGCGGCGGCCGCCAGGACGGGGAGGGTCTTGAGGAACATGATCTGTCTGTGTCCTTCCAGGCATCCCGCCGTGGCCCTGGGGCTTGGGCGGGGCTGTCGATGCGGGAAGACGGCGTGGGCTTCAGTCGGTCCAGGCCGCCCACACCGATGATCAGAATGAGACAGATCGAAGTTGGTTGCCTGGCCGACGCTTCGCGCCCCCCGCTCAGGCGGGCAGGAAGCTGACGCTGGCGGCGGCGGCCAGGATCCAGACCACCGGCGCGGACATCGACAGCCACGCCAGGGTGCGCAGCTTGCGGGCATAGGCCACCCAGGCCCCATAGGGCGCGGCGATGCACACCGCCCAGAAGCTCACGATCAGCAGGAAGGCGATCCAGGCGGCGGGGTTCAGCAGGTTCTGGTGCGGGTCGAAGACCATCGGCGACAGGATCGCCACCACCCCTCCGATCGGCGCGGCGAGCAGCGACACCCCCGACGCGATCCCCAGCCAGACCGGCTCCCATTGCCTCAACATCGGATCCCCGCTCCCCCGGCGCGCTTTGTCTTGCGCGGACCCGGAGCCTTGCCACTATGGGAAGTCTTCAAGAACCGGGCCGTCAATGCGAATCGCGAGCTGGAACGTAAATTCAATCAATGCGCGATTGGACACGGTGGTGGCTTGGTTCAAGCAGGCCGCGCCGGACGTGGCCTGCCTGCAGGAAATCAAGTGCGTCGACGAGGCCTTCCCGCGGGAGGCCTTCGAGAGCCTGGGCTACAACATCCAGGTCCATGGCCAGAAGAGCTACAACGGCGTGGCGCTGCTCTCCAAGACCCCGCTCGAGGACGTCCGCCGGGGCCTGCCGGGCGACGACGGCGACGACCACGCCCGCTATCTCGAGGCGGTGGTCTCGGGGCCCAGGCCGGTGCGGGTGGCCTCGATCTACCTGCCCAACGGCAACCCCGTCGGCACGGACAAGTTCGGCTACAAGCTGAGGTGGCTGGAGCGGCTGAACCGCCATGCGGCGGCGCTGTTGGCCTACGAGGAGCCCCTGGCCCTGCTGGGCGACTACAACGTCATCCCCGAGCCCCAGGACTGCGACGACCCTCCGTCCTGGATGGGCGACGCCCTATTCCAGCCCGAGAGCCGGGCGGCCTTCCGGGCCTTGAAGTGGCTGGGCCTGACCGACGCCTATCTGCAGGCCGACGGGCGGCCGAACGTCTACACCTTCTGGGATTACCAGGCCGGCGCCTGGCGGCGGGACCACGGCATCCGCATCGATCACGCGCTCCTGTCCCCGCAGGCGGCGGACCGTCTGCGGGGTTTCGAGATCCACAGGGACGTGCGCGGCTGGGACAAGCCCTCCGACCACGTCCCCATCGTGGCCGAGCTGGAACTCTAGGCGGCCTTCCGGCCCTCGCCCATGAGCGCCATCAGCTTCCGCAGGCGCTCGGCTGGATCGTTGGTCGCCAAAAGCTCCTGCGCCTGGTCGAGCCGGGTGGCGACGTGCGGGGTGATCAGGTCGGCGAACGCCCCCGGATGGCCGGCCATGTGGGGGATGCGCGCCATGGCCAGCGGCGGCGCGGCCGGGTCGATGTGGGCGAAGCCGACGAATCGCTCGAGCGCCTCTCGCGCCATGGCTTGGCCGGCCTCGTCGGACGCCGGCGCCGGCAGGGCCTCGAGCTCGGCCTCGAGCAGCTCCCCGTCGGTCAGGCGAACCAGTCGCGCCCGCCGCTCGGCCTGGACCATCACCTTCATGCTCCCGTCGGGCAGCCTCTGGATCTGCAGGATCTGGGCGACGACGCCGATCTCGAACAGGTCCGCCTCGGTCGGCGCGTCGGTCTCCCCGCTGCGCTGGGTCACGACGAACAGGCGCCGGTCGCCCGCCATGGCCCGCTCGATCGCGCGCAGCGTCTTGGGCCGCCCGGCGAACACCGGCACGGTCATCTCGGGGAGCAGCACCAGGTCCCGCATGGGGATCACCGGGACCAGCGGCGCCGGTGCGGGGCGGGGTGGGGCCGCGGGCGAAGCCGCCGCCTGCAGGGGGTCAGTCTCGATGGCGGCCGACAGGGTCTGCCAGTTCTTGCAGCCCAGGGCGTGAGCGATCAGCTCCAGGCTGTCGGAATGGCTGATCGGCATGGATCGCTCGGCCAGATCCTCGCGAAGGGTCCTGGCCATGGCCTTGGCGTTGCGGAAATCGCGCATGGAGGCGCCTCTGCTTGAAGCGAACGTGCTGCGTCAGGGCTTGCGTTGCTGACCCGTTCGCTCTCGCAAAGGGGTTCAGGGTTCGAGGGTGCGTTCGCCTTACCCGAAGGCGCAAGCGGCAGGCCGCACCGGCCGACGGAAAAGCTGCGCCCGGGCGGGGGCGCTGTCAATCGCGGGCGGGGGTCGGCGGGCGGGGCCGGCGCCCCTGGCCAAATTTCGTCGTCGGTGGGAGGCTCCAACTCATGCCCGATGCCGAGACGAAGGGCGTCCGGGAGGCGGCGAAGACAGCCGAGAGCGAGGCCGAGGTCCGGGCCAAGATCGCCCAGATGCCGGCGCCGCTCCGCGCGATCGGCGAGCGCCTGCACGAGATCATCATGGCCAACGCGCCGGGGCTGGCGCCCCGCGTCCGCTACGGCATGCCCTGGTACATGAGGGACGGGAAGAGCTGGTGCTTCTTCCGGGCCACGACCTTCGGCTTCGTGACCTTCGGCTTCGACGACCCGGCGGTGCTGGCCCCCCAGCAGGGCGCGGCCCATCACCTGGCCGTATCGGCCTACCGCATCACAGCGCTGGACGAGGCGACGCAGGCCGAGCTGGCGGCCATCGTGCGCCGGGCCGCGGGCTGAGCGCCCTGCGGCCGTTCGCCAATGATGGGGAGGATTCGGGGGCGGCCGAGGCCGCCCGCCGGTTCAGGCCGCCTTGGACAGCGACTTGTTGAGCAGGCTGATGGCCGCGTCGCGGTCGATCCGCTCGATGGCGGCGACTTCGCGGGCCATGCGGTCCAGGGCCGATTCGTAGAGCTGGCGCTCGGAATAGGACTGCTCGGGCTGGTTCTCGGCCCGGTGCAGGTCGCGCACCACCTCGGCGATGGAGATCAGGTCGCCGGAGTTGATCTTGGCCTCGTACTCCTGGGC
>JANWHQ010000008.1 GCA_025450315.1 Caulobacteraceae bacterium | reverse complement strand
TTCGTCATCCCGCTCGGCGGCGGCCATGCGGGCGAGGCGGTCGAGGCGCTGAACCGGCACGCGCGCTTCCTGCGCGGACGGCTGGGGCGCGAGATCGACATGAAGTTCACCCCCGACCTGAAGTTCGTGCACGACCAGAGCTTCGAGGAGGCCTCGCGCATCGAAGCCCTATTCCGCCGGCCCGAGGTCAGGCGGGACATCGAAGGCGAGGAGGACCAGTGAGCCGCCGCCGCAAGGGCGCGCCGGTTTCGGGCTGGATCAACCTCGACAAGCCGTCCGGCATGACCTCGACCCAGGCGGTGTCGAAGGTGCGCCGATTGCTGGACGCCCAGAAGGCGGGCCACGCCGGCACGCTCGACCCGCTGGCCACCGGCGTGCTGCCCATCGCGCTTGGCGAGGCGACCAAGACCGTCCCGTTCCTGGTGGACGCCGACAAGGCCTACAGCTTCACCCTCGCCTGGGGTCGCTCGACCGCCACCTGCGACTCCGAGGGCGAGACGATCGCCGAGTCCGAGGTCCGGCCCTCCGCCAAGGCCGCCGCCGCGGCGCTGGAAGGGTTCGTCGGCGAGATCCTGCAGATCCCGCCGGACTACTCGGCGGTGAAGGTCGGCGGCGAGCGGGCCTACGACCTGGCGCGCAAGGGGACCCCGCTGGATCTGAAGGCCCGGCCGGTGGTCATCCACGCCGCCCGGGTTGCGTCCGTCCCGGACGATGACCACATCCAGATCGAGATCGAATGCGGCAAGGGCACCTATGTCCGGGCCCTCGCCCGCGACCTTTCAGCCAAGCTCGGCGCCTGCGGGCATGTGAGCCAGCTGCGCCGCACGCGGGTCGGCCGCTTCACCGCGGCGGACTCGATTTCTGTGGAAAGTCTGGAGGATTTCTGCAATAGGGGCGCCGGCTTGAAGGCCCTGCTTCCCGTCGAGACCGCGCTGGACGACATCCCGGCGATGGCCATGACGCAGGAAGACGCCTTCCGGCTCTCGCAAGGGCGAGCGGTCGTTCTGCTTCCCCGTCAGGTCGAAACCCTGCAGGCGCGTCTTCAGTCCCGGGCGATCGGAGACAAGGACGTGGCCCGCACCGTTTTGGCGACGGACCAGGGGCGGGCGTTGGCGCTGTGCGAAATGCGCGCCGGACGGCTCCAACCCGTGCGGCTCTTCCACCTTTAAGGAGATCCCGATGTCGATTACAGCCGAACGCAAGGCTGAGCTCATCACCACCCATGCCCGCAAGACGGGCGACACCGGCTCGGCCGAGGTCCAGGTGGCGATCCTGTCCGAACGGATCGCCAACCTCACCGAGCACTTCAAGACGCACAAGAAGGACAACCACTCGCGCCGCGGGCTTCTGAAGCTGGTCTCCCAGCGCCGCCGGCTGCTCGACCATTTGAAATCGTCCGACCAGGGCCGTTACCAGACCCTGATCGAAACCCTGGGCCTGCGCAGGTAGGCCCCTTTGCCGCTCGTCCCCGCCTTCGTGGGGATGAGTGGATCAAGACCGCCGCCGTCCGTCCGCCTGACAGGCTCGGGGCGCGCCGCGGCAGAGGTCCATGAGCCGGGCCTTTTCCATCCGCCGAGGGTCCAAGCGAGGTCCTCGATGAGCCTGTCCCTTCCCCGCCCGTGGCGTGGGGAGGCAACCACCGGAGAGGATTTCGGGCCCGCAAAAAGACGCCGTTCCGCACCTGTCCGCCCCCGAAGGGAATGCGCCCTCGGGATGAGAGAAAGATCCCACATGTTCGACATCAAGAAAAAGACCATCGACTGGGCCGGCCGCAAGCTGACCCTCGAGACGGGCCGCATGGCCCGCCAGGCCGACGGCGCCGTCCTCGCCACCTACGGCGAGACCATGGTGCTGGCCACCGCCGTCTACGCCAAACAGCCCAAGCCGGGTCAGGACTTCTTCCCCCTGACCGTGAACTACCAGGAGAAGTTCTACGCCGCGGGCAAGATCCCCGGCAGCTTCCCCCGCCGCGAGGGCGCCCCCTCGCAGAAGGAGACCCTGACCTCGCGCCTGATCGACCGTCCGATCCGGCCCCTGTTCGTCAAGGGCTTCAAGAATGAAGTGCAGGTGGTGGCGACCGTGCTCGCCCACGACCTGGAGAACGATCCCGACATCCTGGCCATGGTCGCGGCCTCCGCGGCCCTGGTGATCTCCGGCGCCCCGTTCATGGGCCCCATCGGCGGCGCCCGCGTGGGCTTCGTCGACGGCGAATATGTGCTGAACCCGACGCTGGACCAGCTGAAGGAAAGCCGCATGGACCTGGTCGTGGCCGGGACCCAGGACGCGGTGATGATGGTCGAGTCCGAGATCAAGGAGATGAGCGAGGACGAGGTGCTCAAGGGCGTGATGTTCGCCCACGCCGGCATGCAGCCGGTGATCGACGCCATCATCGAGCTGGCCGACCACGCGGCCAAGGAACCCTTCGACTTCGCGCCGGACGACACCGACGCCCTCCAGGCCCAGGCCAAGAAGCTGATCGGCAAGGACCTGGCCGCCGCCTTCAAGATCAAGGGCAAGACCGAGCGAGTCGCGGCGCTGGAAGCGGCCAAGGCCAAGATGACCCAGGCGCTCGGCAAGTCGGACGCCAACCCCGACGGCGCCGATTCCAACAAGCTGGGCGGCGTCTTCAAGGACCTGGAAGCCGACATCGTCCGCCGCTCGATCCTGGAGACCGGCATCCGCATCGACGGGCGCACCGTCGACAAGGTCCGTCCGATCCAGTCGGAAGTTGGCGTGCTGTCGCGGGCCCACGGCTCGGCCCTGTTCACGCGCGGCGAGACCCAGGCCCTGGTGGTCGCCACCCTGGGCACCGGCGACGACGAGCAGCTGATGGATGCGCTCGAAGGCAAGTACTACGAGAAGTTCCTGCTGCACTATAACTTCCCGCCCTTCTCGGTGGGCGAGACCGGCCGCATGGGCTCGCCCGGCCGCCGCGAGGTCGGCCACGGCAAGCTGGCGTGGCGGGCGATCCGTCCGATGCTGCCCAGCGCCGAGGAATTCCCCTACACGATCCGCCTGGTCTCCGAGATCCTGGAGTCCAACGGCTCGTCGTCCATGGCCAGCGTCTGCGGCTCGTCCCTGGCGCTGATGGACGCGGGCGTGCCCCTGAAGAAGCCGGTCTCCGGCATCGCCATGGGCCTGATCCTGGAGAAGGACGGCTTTGCGGTGCTGTCCGACATCCTGGGCGACGAGGACCACCTCGGCGACATGGACTTCAAGGTGGCCGGCACCCAGGACGGCGTCACCTCGCTGCAGATGGACATCAAGATCCCCGGCATCACCGAGGAGATCATGCGCAAGGCCCTGGCCCAGGCGCACGACGGCCGGCTGCACATCCTGGGCGAGATGAACAAGGCCCTCGACCACTCCCGCGAGGAGATCGGCGAGTACGCGCCCAAGATCGAGACCATGCAGATCGCCACCGACAAGATCCGCGAAGTGATCGGCACCGGCGGCAAGGTGATCCGCGAGATCGTGGAGAAGACCGGCGCCAAGGTCGACATCTCCGACGACGGCACCATCAAGGTTTCGGCGTCCGACGGGGCCAAGATCAAGGCGGCCATGGACTGGATCAAGTCGATCGCGTCGGACCCTGAGGTCGGCCACATCTACGACGGCAAGGTCGTGAAGGTGGTGGACTTCGGCGCCTTCGTGAACTTCTTCGGCGCCAAGGACGGCCTGGTCCACATCAGCCAGCTGGCGCCCCAGAAGGTCGCCAAGGTCACCGACGTGGTCCAGGAAGGCCAGACCGTGAAGGTCAAGCTCCTGGGCTTCGACGACCGCGGCAAGGTCAAGCTGT
The DNA here is from genome assembly GCA_025450315.1 of Caulobacteraceae bacterium. GTDB lineage: Bacteria > Pseudomonadota > Alphaproteobacteria > Caulobacterales > Caulobacteraceae > JANWHQ01. The sequence continues at coordinate 33,856 of JANWHQ010000008.1, read as the reverse complement.
CGATGAAGGTGGTCGACCAGACCACCGGCGAGGACCTGTCCGACAAGGTCGAGGCCGAGCGCGCCGAGCGGGACGCCGCCCGTCATCGCCAGAAGGAAGAGGCCGGCGCGGGCGAATAGCCCCCGTCAGCTTGAACGACCTGCAGCGGGCGGATCTTCAGGGGTCCGCCCGTTTTGCATTTTGTGCGGACCTCCTGGGCGTCGGGCCGGACAATCGGCAGGCGGATCGAGGGTTTCGATGGCCCGGCGAGGCGGTTTGGCGGGATTCCTGCACCAAACCGCCACAATGCAGGGTCTAGGGTGCGGGATCGTGCCCGGGGGCGGAGCGAAGATGTCCGGCAAGGCCGAAATGGCACAGCTGACGTGGATGGCCGCATGAGCATGCGGACGCTGGCGGTGATCTCGCGCAAGGGCGGGGCGGGCAAGACCACCCTGTCGACCAGCCTGGCCGTCAGCGCCTGGCGCGCGGGCCTCAAGGCCATCCTGGTCGATCTGGATCCCCAGCGCTCGGCCGCCCTGTGGGGCCGCACCCGTGCGACCCCGGCGCCCGCGGTGGTCTCCACCACCGCCGGCAAGCTGTTTCCGGTCTGGTCGGCCGCCGAGAACGCCGGCTGCGACCTGATGCTGCTCGACACGCCCGCCGGCGGCGAGGACGAGGCCCTGCAGGCGGTGCGCCTGGCCGATCTGTGCCTTCTGGTCTGCCGGCCGAACGTCTTCGACGTCGACGCCCTGCAGCAGTCGCTCGGCCTGGTCCAGCGCCAGGGCAAGCCCCATCTGGTGGTGTTGAACCAGGCGCCGCCGCGCCGGCTGGGGCAGGAATCCGAAGTTGTCGGCCGGGCCATCGCCGACCTGCAGGCCCAGGGCGCGCGGCTGGCGGAAACCGGCCTTCGCCACCGCGCCGCCTTCCCCGCCGCCGCCGCTGGCGGGATCTCGGTGGAGGAGATCGACCCGGATCGTCCCGCCGCCCGCGAGGTGGCCGGGGTCTGGGCCCAGGTCTGGAAGCTGCTGCAGGCCAGCCGCACGGCGCCCGCGCCGCGGCGCCCGGCGCCGCCGCGTTTCAAGCCTCGCGAAGTCGGGATGCCCCTGGGGGCCTAGCCAGGGGCTAGGGCGCGTTCCGAAAAACGAGAACCGGTTTCCGGAACAAAACGCGCGTCAATACGAAGAGCTGGAGCGGGCGATCCGATTCCGTCGGATCTAGTGGCGGCGGACGAAGCTCAGGCATGTCATGGCGGCGAACGCCGATACGGCGCTTCCGGCCCACACGATCAACAGCCAACTCATCTCATCCGCTCCAATGCCCGGGCCGGCGAATGCGCCCGGCACGTCTGCAACGGGGGATGGGCGTTAGGGTTCCGGCGGCGGGCCGCCTCAGCCGTTGAGGCCCCGCTGCCAGGCCAGCGCGGTCTTCAGGATCTCGTCGATGTCGTCGTGCGCCGGGGTCCAGTCCAAGAGCCGCCGCAGCTTGGCGGGATCGGCGACCAGGATCGGCGGGTCGCCGGCCCGGCGCTCGGCGGCGCGCTTGTCGACCGGACGGCCGATCACCCCCTCCAGCCGCTCGATCACCTCCTTGACCGTGAAGCCGTGTCCGTAGCCGCAGTTCATCGCCTCGGGGGCGCCGCCGGCCTCCAGATAGGCCAGGGCCGCCACGTGGGCGGCGGCGAGGTCGGTGACGTGGACGTAGTCGCGCTCGCACGTGCCGTCGCGGGTCGGATAGTCCTGGCCGTAGATCTCCAGCGTCGGGCGCCGTCCGAGCGCGGTCTCCACCGCCAGCTGCACCAGGTGGGTGGCGTTGCGGGTGCGCTGGCCGGCGCGCCCGCCCGGGTCGGCCCCGGCGACGTTGAAGTACCTGAGCGCCACGGGCCGGAACGCCGGATGGGCCCGGGCCGTGTCGAACAGCATCCGCTCGACCATCAGCTTGGAGGCGCCATAGGGATTGATCGGCGCCGTCGGATCGCCCTCGAGTATGGGCGCGCGCTCCACCTCGCCATAGACCGCGGCGGTCGAGGAGAACACGAAGGGTCCGACCCCCGCCTCCAGGCAGGCCTCGATCAGGCTCAGCGAGGCGGCGGTGTTGTTGCGGTAGTAGCTGGTGGGATCGGTCACCGAGGCCGACACCACGATCGAGCCGGCGAAGTGCATCACCGCGCCCACGCCGTGGCGCTTCAGCACCCCCGCCACGAACGTCCGGTCGCCGACGTCGCCGCTTTCCAGCGGCACGCCCTCGGGCACTGCCTCGGAAAAGCCGGTCGACAGATTGTCCAGCACCACCGGCGCATGGCCGGCGTCGCGCAGCGCCAGCACGGCGTGGCTGCCGATATAGCCGGCCCCGCCGGTCACCAGGACAGTGGTCATGTGCGGCGGATCGGGGCGGCCCTCATCGGCCGCGAGTGTCTGGGCGAGCGGCCCCGGCTCGTCAAGCCGCGTGCGCGGCCGGCGTGGCCGCGGCCAGCAGCTCGCCGAGGATACCGAGGCCCCGCTCGGCCTCCGCTTCCCCGGCGTTGGAGAAGTTCAGCCGGATGGCGGGCGGCGCCCCGGCCGGATCGGCCAGGAAATGCCGGCCGGGCGTGAACAGCACCTGGCGCTCGGCCGCCTGGGCCAGCAGCGCATCGGCATCGACCCCCGCGCCCAGGCGCACCCAGAAGAACAGGCCGCCCGGCGGGACGTCCCACTGGGCCAGCCCGCGCAGGCGCCGCTCGAGCGCCTCGGCGAAGCGGTCCCGGCGGACGCGGTAGTGCTGGACCAGCCGGCGCAGCCGCTCGGGGCGGCCGGGATCGTTCAGATAGTGCAGCGCGGCCCACTGGCCGACGCGGCTTGTGTGCAGGTCGGCCGCCTGCTTCAGCCGGTAGAGGGGCGTGTAGAGGTCCTCGGAGGCCGCCAGGAAGCCCAGCCTCAGCCCCGGCGCCAGCACCTTGGAGAACGAGCCCTGATAGACCCTCGAGCCGCCGCGCATGAAGCTGGCGGCGGGCCGCCGCTCGGAGGGGTCGTAGACCAGCTCGCGGTAGGGATCGTCCTCGAACAGCACCGCGTCCTGGGCGGCGCAGGCCCGGGCCAGGGCCTCGCGCGCCTCGAGGCTCCAGCAGCGGCCGGTGGGGTTCTGGAAGGTCGGGGTGACATAGGCCAGCGCTGGCGCTGGCCCGGGCCCCCAGCCCCCCGGGGCCATGGGCCTGAGCTCGGCCCCGAAGAAGCGGAACACCTGCAGCGCCGCCAGATAGGCGGGCGACTCCACGCCCACCGGGGTTCCAGCGTCCACGCAGAGCTTGGCGACCAGGTCGATCCCCTGCTGGGAGCCGGACAGCACCATCACCCGCTCCGCCGGGCAGTCCAGGCCGATGGCGGCCAGCTCCTCGGCGATGCGGGCGCGCAGCGCCGGCTCGCCTTCGGTCGGACCGTATTGCAGCAAGGCCCTGGGCGGGGGCGGAAGCTCGATGTCCTCCAGGGTCTCGGGGGCGGGCAGGCCGCCGGCGAAGGAGATCACCTCGGGCCTCAGCGAGGCCTCGAGCATGGCCCGGACCGGCGATCCGTGCAGGTCCTTCAGGCGCGCGGACAGACGCGGCATGGCGGCCTCCTTATGAGTCAATGTTATTGACCTATCGACACGCTAAGGCCGCCAGGGCTAGCGTGTCAAGATGGTTGACCTGAAGCGCCAGGCCCAGCTGCGCGACGCCATCGAGGGCATGTTCTTCAGCTATCGCGCCTTCACCGAGCGCCCCGACCGCATCCTGGAGCGGCGGGGGCTGGGGCGGGTGCACCACCGCATCCTCTATTTCGTGGGCCGCAATCCGGGTGTCTCGATCAAGGGCCTGCTCGACATCCTGAACGTCAGCAAACAGGCCCTGAACGCCCCCCTGCGCCAGCTGATCGAGATGAAGCTGATGACCGCCACCGCCAACACCGAGGACCGCCGGGTGCGCAACCTGCGCCTCACCGAGGAGGGCCAGCAGCTGGAAGCCGAGCTCTCCGGCGCCCAGATGCGCCACCTGGAAGCGGCCCTGGCCCAGGCCGGCCCGGAGGCCGAAGCCGGCTGGCGCAAGGTGGTGGCCGGGCTGATCGCCTCGCACGCCTGAGCGCCGCGGCCCTCGATGGCCGGCGGGCGGGCTGGGTTTTGCGGCTGGCCGACTTGGAGCGGGCGATGAGATTCGAACTCACGACCCCAACCTTGGCAAGGTTGTGCTCTACCCCTGAGCTACGCCCGCGCTCCGTCGGAGGCGGGGCTTATGGCAGAGCGTCCCGGGGTTGGCAAGCGGCCCGGAGGGGCCTGCGCCGAGGCGTCTCAGCGGCCCAGGCGCGGCGCCTTCAGCCGCCGCTTGTTGACGTGGGCGGCGGGGGCGCGGCCGGTCTCCTCCGGCATCTCGCCCTTGAAGTAGAAGCGCTGCCAGGCCTCGCGCACCGCCTCCGGATCGCGCTTGCCCAGACGGTCGTTGAAGGCCTGCCGCTGCTTGTACCAGGCCTCGTACTCGGCCTTGAGGTCGGGCTCGTTCTCCAGCCGCTTGCGGGTGACGTCCACCTGCTCCAGCAGCTTGTCCTGGGCCAGGGTGATGAAGCAGAAGGGCTCGCTCTTGGCGAAATGCACCCGGCCCGGGCGGGTGAAGCGCCAGTTCATGGTGAAGGGGAAGGGCAGCCAGTCGGTCTCGACCAGGCCCACCAGGGGCTGGATGCCGTCCTTGATGTGGTTGGGCGGCCCCATGGCCCACATCGACCAGCCGGGCGGGGTGCGGAACAGGTAGCCGGGATGGAAGGTGACGATTCCATGCGAGAAATGCGACTTCACGAACTCGTGGAAGTCGGGGTGCGGATGGTCGGGCAGGAACTGGATGTCGTGGGCCTGGACGCCGCCGTTCCACTCCATGGTGAAGCCCATCGGGCAGAGGATCTCCCAGCCGGTGGTGTTGGCCATGGTCATCGGCAGGCAGCGATAGGGATGCCGGTCGGTGAAGGAGTCCATCCAGCCGCGCTGGGGCCGGCCGGGCACGATCTCCGGCGGGCGGGCGTCGACGGCGTAGCATTCCAGTTCCATCGGGCGGCCTCGCTAATGGGACGTTGCGGCGCCTATAGCGGCGCGGGCCCATCGGCGTCCAGCGCGCGGGCCGCGGCGTGAGCCGGCCCAAGACCCCCGAGGACCTCTTCGCCTTCCTGGACGGGCTCGGGATCGCCCATTCCACCCTCCGCCATCCGGCGGTGTTCCGGGTGGAGGAGGGCCAGGAGATCAAGGCCGCCCTGCCGGGCGGTCACACCAAGAACCTGTTCCTCAAGGACGCCAAGGACCAGCTCTGGCTGATCTCGGCCCTGGGCGAGACGCGCATCGACCTGAAGAGCCTGCCCAAGGCCATCGGCTCGGCCCGGCTGTCGTTCGGCCGCGAGGCGCTGCTCCACGAGGCCCTGGGCGTGCGGCCAGGTTCGGTGACCCTGTTCGCCCTGATCAACGACGAAAGGCGCAAGGTCAGGCTGGTGCTGGACAAGGCCCTGTTCGACCACCGGACGGTGAACTTCCATCCGCTGACCAACACCGCCACCACCGCCGTCTCGATCCAAGACATGATGGCCTTCCTGGCGGCGCTGGGAGTCCGGCCCCAGATCGTCGACTTCGAGGCCGCCGCGGTTTCCGGCTGAGCGGCGATTGCGAAGCGGGCGCGATGCGACCATTTATCGCCTGGGCCATTGATAACGACGACGCCTGACGAGGGAGGTCCCATGCTGGGCGAAGCCAGCGCCGCCGCCGCACCCGCCGACCTGATCAAGGATTCCACCGACGCCGCCTTCATGGCCGACGTGATCGAGGCCTCGCGGGTCCAACCCGTGATCGTCGATTTCTGGGCGACCTGGTGCGGCCCGTGCAAACAGCTCGGGCCGGCGCTCGAAAAGGCCGTGGTCGCCGCCAAGGGCGTGGTCAAGCTGGTCAAGATCGACGTCGACAAGAACCCGGCCATCGCCGCCCAGCTCCGCGTGCAATCGATCCCCACCGTCTACGCCTTCGTCGACGGCCAGCCGGTCGACGGCTTCATGGGCGCGGTGCCCGACAGCCAGCTGAAGAGCTTCATCGACCGCCTGACCGGTCCGGCCGCCCCCAGCGACCTGGACGCGGTGCTGGCCATGGCGGCGGAGTCGCTGCAGCTCGGCGATGTCGGCGGGGCGGCCCAGGCCTTCGCCCAGGCGCTGCAGCTGGATCCGGAGAACCCCAAGGCCATCGCCGGCCTGGCGCGCTGCTATCTGACCGGCGGCGATGTCGAGCGGGCCCGCGAAGTCGTCGCCATGGCGCCCGACGGCGTCAAGGACGCCGAGCTGGACGGGGTGCGCGCGGCCCTGGCCCTGGCCGACGAGGCGCCGTCCGACCTCGCGCCCTTCGAACAGCGGCTGGCCAAGGATGCGGCCGACCATGACGCGCGGCTGGAGCTCGCCAAGGCGCTGGCCGGCCGCGGCCAGCTCGACGAGGCCGCCGATCAGCTTTTGCGGATCATCGAGGTCGACCGCGACTGGAACGACGGCGCCGCCCGCGCCCAGCTGCTGAAGGTGTTCGAGGCGGCCGGACCCGGGTCGGAGACCGCCAAGCGCGGCCGCCGGCGGCTCTCCTCGATCCTGTTCTCCTGACCGGAGGTCCCATCATGGTCGCCAGCCCGTTCAAGAAGGCGCAGGACCTGCCTCTGGTCATTCCGGTGTTCCCGCTGGACGGCGCGCTGCTGCTGCCGCACGCGCAGCTGCCGCTGCAGATCTTCGAGCCGCGCTACATCTCGATGGTCGACGACGCCATGGCGGGCGAGCGGATCATCGGCATGGTGCAGACCCGTCCGGGCGCGGATCCCGAGCGGCCCGGGCTGCAGCACATCGGTTGCGCCGGCAAGATCACCACCTTCTCGGAGACCAACGACGGGCGCTACCTGATCACCCTGACGGGGCTGTCGCGCTTCGAGGTGCGCGACGAGCTGGCGGTGCCCACGCCCTATCGCCAGACGCGCGTGGACTTCATGCCCTACGAGACCGATCTGGAGCCGCCGCACGGCGAGGACGACGGCTTCGACCGGCTGCGCCTCTTGTCGGCGCTGAAGAGCTATCTGGAGCGCCGCTCGCTGGACGTGGACTGGGAGACGGCCAAGGCCGCCCCCGCGGAGGCCCTGGTCAACAGCCTGGCCATGGCCCTGCCCTTCGATCCGGCCGAGAAGCAGGCCCTCCTGGAAGCGCCCCATCTGAACGAGCGGCGCGAGGCGCTGGTGGCCTTGATGGAGATCGACGCCCAGGCCCCGGACGAGGAAGACGCGCCGCGGTCGTTGCAGTAGATCATCCGCATGACCGACGCCGGCCCCCAGATCGATCCGCGCCTGCTGGAGATCCTGGTCTGCCCCGTGACCCGCGGGCCCCTGACCTACGACCGCGCCAAGGGCGAGCTGGTCAGCGCCTCAGCGCGCCTGGCCTATCCGATCCGCGACGGCGTGCCGGTGATGCTGCCCGAAGAGGCCCGCGAACTGGGGCCGGGCGAGTGAGCGAGCGTCCCTGGCCGACCGAGATCCGGGTCAGGCGCTCCGAGCACACCGTCTCCATCGCCTTCGACGACGGCTCCCGCTTCGTGCTGCCGGCCGAATACCTCAGGGTGATGACCGGCTCGGCCCTGGACCGCGGCCATGCCGAGGAACGGCCCCCGGTAGCGGGCAAGCAGGGCGTCGGCGTGGCCGAGATCGCGCCCATCGGCCGCTATGCCGTGCGCATCCGCTTCGACGACGGCCACGACACCGGCCTCTACAGCTGGGACGCCCTCTACGAGCTCGGCCGCGACCAGCCGGTCAAATGGGGCAAGTACCTGGCGGACCTCGAGCGCTACGGCCTGAAGCGCTGATCCTCAGAGCGCCTCGCCTCTCAGCAGCCTGGGCAGATCGCCGGTGGCGCCGCCGGCTTCCTGCATGAAGAAGCGGCGGGCGGGGCCGACGCGGTTGACCAGCGCCATGCCGGCGCCGCGCAACAGCCGCAGCGGGGCGATGTCGTTGGTGAACAGCCGGTTGAACAGGTCGGTCGCCGCCGCCAGGGCCACGTTGTCGGCCCGCCGCCATCGGGCATAGCGCTCCAGCACCGCCTCCGAGCCCAGGTCCTCGCCGATGCGGGCGGCCTCGACCAGCACCTCGGCCAGGGCGGCGGCGTCCTTGAGCCCGAGGTTCAGCCCCTGGCCGGCGATCGGGTGCACCCCGTGGGCCGCGTCGCCCAACAGGGCGATGCGCGGGGCGGTCATCGCCTCGGCCAGCTCCCGCGCCAGGGGATAGACGAACACCTTGCCGTCCAAGGTCGCGGGCCCCACGAAGTCGCCGAAGCGGCGGTTCAGGTGGGCGTGGAAGACCTCGCTGCGGGCGCCCGCCAGGGCGCGGCCGCGGGCGGCCTTCTCGGTCCAGACCAGACTCGCGCGGTCCTCGGTCAGCGGCAGGATGGCGAAGGGTCCCGACGGCAGGAAGTGCTCGTGCGCCACGCCCTTGTGGGGCCTGGACAGCTTGACCGTCGCCACCACCCCGACCTCGGGATAGGGCCAGCCCACCGTGCCGATCCCGGCCTCGCGCCGGACCAGCGAGCCGCGGCCGTCGGAGCCGACCACCAGCGGCGCCTGGGTCGTGCGGCCGTCCTCCAGGCGCACCACCACCGCGTCGGAGCCGACCTGCAGCCCCACCACCTTGGCCGGGGCCAGCACCTTGATCCTGGCGGCCTTCACCTGCTGGGCCAGGGCGGCGCGGATGTGCCGGTTCTCGATCAGATAGCCCAGGGGCTCGCCGTCGCTGCGATCGGCGATCTCGGAGGAATCGAAGCGCAGGAACGCCGGCAGCTTCAGCCCCGGCGCGGCGCCGGGCGAGCGGCCGTCGGTGACCAGGATCTGTTCGATCCTCTGGGCGAGGGCCTCCAGCCGCTGGCCGACGCCCAGCGTTCGCCATTGCCGGAAGCAGGAGAAGGCCACCGCGGAGGCGCGGCCGTCGAAGGTCGGCGCGGTCTGGGTGTCGAAGGGCAAAGGATCGACCAGGACCGGCTTCAGCCCGCCGCTCTGAAGGGCGAGCGCCAGGGTCGCGCCGGCCATGCCGGCTCCGGCGATGAGGACGTCGCAGACGATCGGACGGGCCATGGGGCGATATGCGGCCCCAGGGCGCAGGCTGTCCAGTTAAGCGTCGCCGTAAACGCCCCTTAACCTAATCGCTCCAGGAATCGGCAGGATTTCCAGAACGGAGGGTCTGATGGCGAAGGCTGCGGCGGCGAAGCGGGGGACCGGCGCGTCCCGGCGGCCAGCCGGCGGGGTCCTGGGCCATCCGTTTGTTTGGCGCGTGGGCGGGGGCCTGGAGCTCCTCTTCGGCCTGGTCCTGACCTTGGCCTTCGCCAGCTACAACGCCGCCGACCCCAGCCTGAACGTCTCCGCCCCCGGCGCGCCGTCCAATTTCGCGGGCCGCCTGGGCGCGACCCTGGCGGACGCGGGCATGCAGTCGCTCGGCCTGTCGGCCTGGATCGTGGCCATCCTGTTGATCCTGGGCGGGGTGGTCCGCGCGGCGGGGCGTCGGCCGGCCCCCGGCGAGCGCAAGGCCAACCTCTTCGCCGTGGCCATCGCCCTGGTGGCCGTGTCGGCGGCCCTGGCGCTGCCCGCGCCGCCGGCGACCTGGCCCCTGGCCAAGGGCCTGGGCGGCTTCTGGGGCGACGCCTTCCTGTCGGCCCTGGCGCGGCTGTTCGACGCCGTGGGCGCGCCGGCCCCGCGCCTCATCGCCGGCATCGTGTTCGCGGCCACCGCGGTGGTCGCCTTCGCCTTCGTCTTCGGCCTGAAGCTGGGGGACGTCTGGGACTCCCTCGCCTGGATCGGCGGGGCGCTGGCCCCCCGCCGCCGCGCGGCGGCCCAGCCCGCGGCCCAGCCCGCCCGCAGGATCTCCAGGTCCCGGCGCGAACGCGAGATGGTGCTGACCCTGCCGGACGGGGACGGCGAGGGGCCCGAGCCGCAGGTTGGCGCGTCCCGCGGCCCTGCCGCCGCGCCGACGCCCCAGGTGATGAACCTCAAACCCCAGCCCAAGGCCTCCCGGCGCGAGGACCGCGAGAGCCAGGGCGCCTTCGCCTTCGTGGCCAATCCGGGCTTCCGGCTGCCCGAGCTCGCCATGCTGGCCAAGCCCAAGCCCCGCGCCTCGATGGTGGACGAGGCGGCGCTGCTGCAGAACGCGCGCCTGTTGGAGGGCGTGCTGCAGGAATTCGGCGTCTCGGGCCGCATCGACCAGATCCGGCCTGGCCCGGTGGTCACCCTCTACGAGCTGGCGCCGGCGCCCGGCGTGAAGACCGCCCGGGTGGTGGCCCTGTCGGACGACATCGCCCGCTCGATGAGCGTGATCTCGTGCCGGGTGGCGGTCGCCTCGGGACGCAACGCCATCGGCATCGAGCTGCCGAACGCCAAGCGCGAGACCGTCTATCTGCGCGACCTCCTCTCCTCGGCCGACTACGAGCGGACCACCCATGTGCTGCCCATGGCGTTGGGCGAGACCATCGGCGGGGAGCCCTACATCGCCGACCTGGCGCGCATGCCGCACCTGCTGATCGCCGGCACCACCGGCTCGGGCAAGTCGGTGGGCGTCAATGCGATGATCCTGTCGATCCTCTACCGGCTGAACCCCGAGCAGTGCCGGATGATCATGATCGATCCCAAGATGCTGGAGCTGTCGGTCTACGACGGCATCCCGCACCTGCTGGCGCCGGTCGTCACCGATCCGAAGAAGGCGATCGTCGCCCTGAAGTGGACGGTGCGCGAGATGGAGGACCGCTATCGCCGGATGTCCAAGATCGGAGTGCGCAACATCGCCGGCTACAACGAGCGGGCCAAGGAGCTGGCCGCCAAGGGCGAGCACTTCGAGCGGACGGTCCAGACGGGATTCGACGAGCGCGGACGGCCCACCTACGAGACCGAGCGGGTCGATCCGGAGCCCATGCCCTATCTGGTGGTGGTGATCGACGAGGTCGCCGACCTGATGATGGTGGCCGGCAAGGATATCGAAGGCGCCGTGCAGCGCCTGGCCCAGATGGCCCGGGCCGCCGGCATCCATCTGATCATGGCCACCCAGCGTCCGTCGGTGGACGTGATCACCGGCACGATCAAGGCCAACTTCCCCACCCGGATCAGCTTCCAGGTCACCTCCAAGATCGACGCGCGCACCATCCTGGGCGAACAGGGCGCCGAACAGCTCCTGGGCCAGGGCGACATGCTCTACATGGCCGGCGGCGGGCGGATCACGCGCCTGCACGGCCCCTTCGTCTCCGACGGCGAGGTCGAGGCGGTGGCCGCCTTCCTGCGCAAGCAGGGCGAGCCCCAATACCTGGAGGACGTCACCTCGAGCCCCGAGGAGGACGAGGACGGCGGCAGCGGCTTTGGCGGCGAAGAGGGCGGGTCGGGCAACGACCTCTACGACCAGGCGGTGGCCGTGGTCGCCCGCGACGGCAAGGCCTCGACCAGCTACATCCAGCGCCGGCTGCAGATCGGCTACAACCGCGCCGCCTCGCTGATGGAGCGCATGGAGCGGGAGGGAGTCGTCGGCGCCGCCAACCACGCCGGCAAGCGCGAGATCCTGGTCGGCCCGCCGCCCTGAGGAAACCGGCCGGGGCCGGCGCGTTTCCGAGGGCTGGTCACTCGCGGTTCAGGCTCGAACCCCCACATGTCCGGCACGTCCGAAGCCCTAGGAAAGCCTGTCCCATGCGCCGTCGTGAATTCCTGGCCGCCGCCGTGGTGGCCGCCGCCGCGGGCCCCACCGCCGCCCTGGCCGCGCCTTTGGCCCCCGACGATCAGGCCCTGGTCGAGCGCGCCGCCGCCTATCTGGACGGCCTGAACGAGGCGCGCGGCCGGTTCGTCCAGACCGATCCGCGCGGCCAGACCAGCGAGGGCGAGCTCTACCTGGACCGTCCGGGCAAGGCCCGCTTCGAGTACCAGAACCCGCCGACCATGCTGGTGATCGCCGACGGCCATACGGTGATGGTCTACGACCGCCGGCTGAAGACCCGCAACCGCTACCCCCTGGGCTCGACGCCGCTGGCGCTGTTCCTGCAGAAGCACGTGCGGCTGGACAAGATCGACATCACCGACGTCGACCGCTTCGAGGGCGGCTTCTCGATCACCGCCAAGGGGGGCGCCCACGGGGTGCACGGCCAGATCACCCTGACCTTCTCCGACAACCCGGTCGCCCTCAGGCAATGGTCGATCATCGACGCCCGGGGCGGACGCACCACGGTGAGGATCAGCGACCTGCAGCCGACCCGCGGCCTCGATCCCGACCTGTTCGTGCAACGCGACCCGCTGGTTCCGGGCTAATGTAGCAAAAGTGTAACAGCCAAGAGCTGGCGACGGCTCGGCTTGACTTTTCAGAATGTCGTGGCATTAATGGCACACAGCGCTCGGGACGTTCGTCCCACGCTGCCCGTGCCGGACTCTATCCCCTCCCGGCGGCGGCATGAGAGACCACCTTCAACGCCCGGCCGACGCGACGTCGGCCGGGCGCTTTTCTTTGCGGCCACGCTATATATCCGCCCATGCGCCTCCGCCTCTGCACCTGGAACGTCAATTCCGTCCGCCTGCGCGTGGACCACATCGCCCGCTTCGTGGCCGAGCAGGCCCCCGACGTCCTGTGCCTGCAGGAGATCAAGTGCCGCGAGGGCGAATTCCCCACCAACGCCTTCGCCGACATGGGCCTGCCGCACGTGAAGATCCGGGGGCAGAAGGGCTGGCACGGGGTGGCGATCGCCTCGCGCCTGCCGCTGGAGGACGCCCAGCCGCTGGACGTCTGCCGCGAGGGCCACGCCCGCTGCGTCTCCGCCAGCGTGGCGGGGATCGCGGTGCACAACTTCTACATCCCCGCCGGCGGCGACGTGCCGGACCGGGCGCTCAATCCGAAGTTCGACCACAAGCTCGATTTCTACGAGAAGCTCACCGCCGAGATGGCCGCCCGCGACCCCAGGGCGCCGCTGGTGATTTCGGGCGACCTCAATGTCGCGCCCAGCGAGAACGACGTCTGGAACCACCGCTACATGTCCAAGGTGGTCAGCCACACGCCTGTCGAGATCGAGGCGATGGAGAAGCTGAAGGCCTCGGCCGGCTTTATCGACCTGGTCCGGGCCGCCGTGCCCGAGCCCCAGAAGCTGTTCTCCTGGTGGAGCTACCGGGCCGCCGACTTCCGCGCTTCCAACCGGGGCCTGAGGCTCGACCACCTGTGGATCACCCCTGGCCTGAAGGACGCCGCCCACCGCCTGGGATCGGTCGCCGCCCGCGTCCACGACGACGTGCGCGAATGGGAACGCCCTTCCGACCACGCCCCGGTCAGCGCCGACCTGATGCTCTGATCGGCAGCCGTCGCGGCCAGCCGCGCCTGCAGACGTTCGACGAACCCCGACCCCGGGGGGCTCCAACCCGCTACGGCTGCAGCCGGTAGCCCCCCGTCTCCGTCAGCAGGATCGAGGAATTGGCCGGGTCGGGCTCGATCTTCTGGCGCAGGCGGTAGACGTGGGTCTCCAGGGTGTGGGTGGTGACGCCGGCGTTGTAACCCCACACCTCGGTCAGCAGTTCCTCGCGCGACACGGCCTTGCCGCCGGCGCGGTAGAGGTATTTCAGGATGTTGGTTTCCTTCTCCGTCAGCCGGATCTTCCTCTGGCGCGGGTCGGTCAGCACCTTTGCCGAGGGCCGGAACTCGTAGGGCCCGATGTGGAAGACCGCGTCCTCGGACTGCTCGTGGCTGCGCAGCTGGGCGCGGATGCGGGCCAGCAGCACGGCGAACTTGAAGGGCTTGGTGACGTAGTCGTTGGCCCCCGCCTCCAGCCCCAGGATGGTGTCGGAATCGGTGGAGGCCGCGGTCAGCATGATCACCGGCGCGCCGACCCCGGCCTTGCGGATCAGCCGGCACGTCTCGCGGCCGTCCATGTCCGGCAGGTCGACGTCCAGCAGGATCAGGTCGGGCTTGTGCTCGCGGGCCAGGCGCACGGCCTCGCCCCCGGTCGCCGCCTCGGCGGTGCGGAATTCCTCATGCAGGTGCAACTGCTCGGCCAGAGCGCCCCGGAGGTCCGAATCGTCGTCGACGACGAGGATGGTCTTGTGCTGCGGCATGGCTGACGCCCCCGATTACTTCAAATCGTCACGCGCCGATATAGGATCGAGAGGGCGCGAAGTTCGCGCCGGGGCGTTGACGCCGGCGGCGGCCGGCTCTGGAGGGACGGTGCGCGAGGTGATCTTCGAGGCGAACTCCCAAGGCTGGTTCGATCTCGGACGCGGGCGCAAGGTCCGCTGCGCCCTGGGCCGGGGCGGGGTGGCGCCGGCCGCGGACAAGCGCGAGGGCGATGGCCGGACCCCGCTGGGGAACTGGCCTATGCGCCGGGTGCTCTACCGGGCCGACCACGGCGGAGAGCCGCAGACCGCGCTCGAGACGCGCGCCATCCTGCCCGACGAAGGCTGGTGCGACGCCCCGTCGGACCCCTGCTACAACCGCCCCGTGCGCCTGCCCTATCCGGCCAGCGCCGAGAAGCTCTGGCGCGACGACCGGCTCTACGACCTGGTGGTGGTGCTTGGCCACAACGACGATCCGGTGGAGCCCGGCATGGGCTCGGCGATCTTCCTGCACCTGGCGTCGCTCGACTACCGCCCCACCGAGGGCTGCGTGGCGCTGAGGCGGTCCGACCTGGAGGCGCTGCTGCGCGCGGCGCGGCCGGGCGATTCCCTGCGGATCGTGGCCGCCTAGGCCCGGGGGAGGCGCGGGCCGAACAGGGCCGATCCCACGCGTACGGAGGTGGCGCCCAGGCGCACGGCCTCCTCGAAATCGGCGCTCATGCCCATGGACAGCTTGCGAAGGCCAAGGCGGGCGGCGATCTTGGCCAGCAGGGCGAAATGCGGGGCCGCCGGCTCGGCCGCCGGCGGGATGCACATCAATCCCTCGATCTTCAACCCATAGGTCCGGCCGCACAGGACGATGAAGCCGTCGGCCTCGGCGGGCGTGACGCCGGCCTTCTGCGGCTCCTCGCCGGTGTTCACCTGCACGTAGAGCCGGGGCGCGCGGCCGAGCGTCTGGATGGCGTCGGCCAGCGCCCGGGCCAGCCGCTCGCGATCGAGCGTCTCGATGACCTCGAAGAAGCCCACCGCGTCGGTGGCCTTGTTGGTCTGCAGCGGGCCGATCAGACGCAACTCCAGCCCGTCGCGGCGTCCCTCCCAGCGCTGCATCGCCTCCTGGACGCGGTTTTCGCCGAACAGGCGTTGACCTGAGGCGACCACCCGTTGCACCCGCTCCCACGGCTGTTGCTTGCTGACGGCGACCAGCTCGACATCCTCGGCCCTCCGCCCCGAGGCCTCGGCCGCGCGGGCGATCCGCTGCAGGATGTCCTGGCGGGCGCGGACGGGATCGAAGGGAGCTGGAATGGCGGAGGCGGGCGGCATGCAGGCGCTCCATCGCGCGGCATGGCGCCTCCAGGCAAGCGCCAAGGCGTCCTCAAGGCGCGCCCGGCGCCTGCCGGCCCTGATGCTGATGACCGATCCCGAACGTGTTGCGGACCTCGAGGCCGCGGCCCGGCGCCTCCCGCGCGGCGCGGCCATCGTGTTCCGCGCCTTCGGGGCGAAGGACGCGGTCCGCCAGGGTCGCGATCTCGCCGCCATCGCCCGCGAAAGGGGGCTGGTGCTGCTGGCGGGCGCCGATCCGGCCCTGGCGGCGGCCATCGGCGCCCAGGGCGTGCACCTGCCCGAGCGGGCCAGCCACAGGGCCGGCGCCATCAAGCGCGCGCGGCCGGGCTGGATCGTCACCGCGGCGGCCCATGGCGAGGCGGCCCTGAGGCGCGCCTTCGCCGCCGGCGCCGACGCGGTGCTGGTCTCGCCGGTGTTCGAGAGCCGCAGCCCTTCGGCGGGCCGGCCGCTGGGCCCGGCGCGGTTCGCGAGCCTGGTCCGGCGCGGGGCGGGTCCCGTCTATGCCCTGGGCGGGATCGACGCGGCGACGGCGCGCCGGCTCATGAGCTCGGGCGCGGCGGGGATTGCGGCGGTGGAAGCGTTGCTCGAACCCTGATCAGAACTTCAGGGACGTCTCCAGCCGCACCTTGGGCGCGGCGTCGGTGGGGACCACCGGCTGGGGCCCGTCGTTCATGGCGCCCAGGCGGACCGAGCCGCCGACACGGAACGAGGGGGTGATCTTGTAGAAGGCGCCGGCCTGCAGCTCGCGATTGGTGGTGTAGCTCTGCGGCAGGCCCAGCTGCTGATCCATGTCCAGCTTCAGGCCCCACTTGGCCTTCTTGGAATCCCACTGCAGGCTGCGCCGGCCGATCTGCGGCGAGGAGTGGTTCGCGTCGGCGGCGAAGAAGTCGTGCACGGTGAAGTTGTCGGACGGGACGCCCTTGGTCTCGGCGTGCGCGCTCGCGCCGGCCGCGATGAACGCGGCCGCCACAGCGGCAAACAGGACCTTTCGCCCAGCCATACCCCTACCGATCTTACCCCGAAGCGCCCCAAGACCTTGGGCGGCCAAACGCGCGGACAACCCAACGTACTCTCTCATAGTCGAATAAATGCAGCGAATTGATGAAGGTCAATGTTCGCGCCCGCGGCGAAGCGTCCGATCAAGTCGATCCTTGCGTCCCTGTGTCGTAAGCGCCACGGGCTGCAATGCCCAACGCACACCAAGCCAAAGCGGTGCAAAAGCCTCTGCGGCGCCATCGACCCCTTGGAGCGCCGCCGCTCATGATATAGAGCGGCCCACGGCGGGGTGCGAGGGGCGCGGCCGCGAAGGTGCGGCGCAGCAGGTCTGGAGCGGAATAGAATGGGGTGGAAGCGTAGGACCGGAGCGGTCTTGGCGGGCCTGGCCGCGGCGTCCTTGGCCGCCTGCTCGCACGGCGGACTCCCTCATGGCAATTCGTCCGCCGGTCAGGCGACGATCGGCGTCAACGGCTCTCTGTGGCGCGCCACGCTGGACACCCTGGCCTTCATGCCGCTGGCCAGCGCCGACCCCTGGGGCGGCACCGTCATCACCGACTGGTACGCCAACCCCGAAAAGCCCGACGAGCGCTTCAAGGTGACGGTCTACATCCTGGACACCCGCCTCAGGGCCGACGGCCTGAAGGTGACGGTGTTCAAGCAGATCAAGGACGCGTCCGGCCAGTGGGTGGACGCCCCGACCTCCGACCAGACCGAGTCCGATTTCGAGAACGCCATCCTGACCCGCGCTCGCCAGCTGCGCCTGTCGAACATCGGCAGCAGGGGCTGATCGCTCCAGCTCCATGGCCCGGTACAACCCGAAGGTCGTAGAACCCAAATGGCGCGCCGCTTGGGAGGCGGCCGGAGTCTTCCGCACGCGTTCGCCTGAAGAGGCCGGCGGCAAGCCCAAGTACTACGTCCTGGAGATGTTCCCCTATCCGTCGGGGCGCATCCACGTCGGTCACATGCGCAACTACGCGATGGGCGACCTGGTCGCCCGCTTCAAGCGCGCGCGCGGCTTCAACGTGCTGCACCCCATGGGCTGGGACGCCTTCGGCCTGCCCGCCGAGAACGCCGCCAAGGAACGTGGCGTGCACCCGGGCGACTGGACCTACGCCAACATCGACGTCAT
This sequence comes from Caulobacteraceae bacterium, assembly GCA_025450315.1. GTDB lineage: Bacteria > Pseudomonadota > Alphaproteobacteria > Caulobacterales > Caulobacteraceae > JANWHQ01. Next base: position 16,341 of record JANWHQ010000008.1, on the reverse strand, counting down.
GCGCGGCCAGCTGCAGGGCCTGGGCCTGTCGATCGACTGGTCGCGCGAGTTCGCCACCTGCGATCCGGGGTACTACCGGCATCAGCAGAAGTGGTTCCTGGACCTGTGGCGGCGGGGCCTGGCCTACCGCAAGGCGGGCACGGTCAACTGGGACCCGGTCGACGAGACCGTGCTGGCCAACGAGCAGGTGATCGACGGACGCGGCTGGCGCTCGGGGGCGCTGGTGGAGAAGCGCAAGCTGAACCAGTGGTTCCTGCGCATCACCGACTATGCCGACGACCTGCTGGAAGGGCTGAAGACCCTGGACCGCTGGCCCGACAAGGTGCGGGTCATGCAGGAGAACTGGATCGGCAAGTCGCGCGGCCTGAAGCTGCGCTGGCTGTTCCAGGGCCCGGCGCCGGAGGACTTCGCCGAGGGGTTGGAGGTCTACACCACCCGTCCCGACACCCTCTATGGCGCCAGCTTCGTCGCCATCGCGCCCGACCATCCGCTGGCCGCCGAAATCTCCGCGCGCGACCCCGGGGCCGCCCAGTTCATCGAGACCTGCCGGCGGGGCGGAGTCTCGGAGGCCGAGCTCGAGGCGGGCGAGAAGCTGGGCTACGACACCGGGCTGAAGGTCGTTCACCCATTCGACAACGATTGGGCCCTGCCGGTCTGGATCGCCAACTTCGTCCTGATGGACTACGGCACGGGCGCCATCTTCGGCTGCCCGGCGCACGACCAGCGCGACCTGGACTTCGCCCGCAAGTATGGCCTGCCGGTCCGGCCGGTCGTCCTGCCCCCGGGCGCCGACCCCGCCAGCTTCGAGGTGGGCCAGGAGGCCTATAGCGGCCCGGGCCGCGCCTTCAATTCGGACTTCATGGACGGGATGGAGGTCGAGGCCGCCAAGGCCGCCGCCATCGCCCGCATCGAGGCCCAGGGCCAGGGCGAAGGGGCCACCGTCTATCGCCTGCGGGACTGGGGCGTGGCCCGCCAGCGCTACTGGGGCGCGCCGGTGCCGATCGTCCACTGCCCCAAGTGCGGGCCGGTGGCCGTGCCCGACGACCAGTTGCCGGTCGAGCTGCCCAAGGACGTGCGTTTCGACCAGTCGGGCAATCCCCTGGCCAACCATCCCACCTGGAAGCATGTCGACTGTCCCAAGTGCGGCGGCGCGGCCGAGCGCGAGACCGACACGCTCGACACCTTCGTGGACAGCTCCTGGTACTTCGCCCGCTTCACCGACCCCAAGGCCGACGAGCCGATCGGCAAGGCCGCGGCGGACTACTGGCTGCCGGTCGACCAGTACATCGGCGGCATCGAGCACGCCGTGCTGCACCTGCTCTATTCGCGCTTCGTCACCCGCGCCCTGAAGGACGAGGGCCTGCTGTCGGTCTGCGAGCCGTTCGCGGGCCTGTTCACCCAGGGCATGGTCACCCACGAGACCTACCGGCGCCAGAACGGCGAATGGGTCGAGCCCGATCAGGTGGAGTTCGAGACCGAGGGCTCGGGCCGCCGCGCCAGGCTGATCGGCACGGGCGAGCCCCTGATCATCGGCGACGTCGAGAAGATGTCGAAGTCCAAGAAGAACACCTATTCGCCCGAGGTGATCGCCGAGACCTACGGCGTGGACGCCGCGCGGCTGTTCGTGATGAGCGACTCCCCGCCCGAGCGGGACGTGCAGTGGACCACCGGCGGCATCGAGGGGGCCTGGCGCTTCGTGCACCGGGTGTGGAACGAGTTCGACAGCCAGCCCGAGCCCGAGCCCTTCGCCGGCGACTTGGCCAATCCCGCCGCCGAGGAACTGCGCCGGGCCACCCACCGGCTGATCAAGAGCTTCACCGAGGCCCTGGAAGGCTTCCGCTTCAACAGCGGCATCGCGCGGCTCTACGAGTTCCTGAACGTGCTGAAGGGCCTGCCCGGCGACAGGGCCGGCCCCGGCGGCGTGGTGGCCCGGGCCGAGGCGCTGTCGGTGCTGGCGCGGCTGATCGCGCCGGTGACGCCGCACCTGGCCGAGGAATGCTGGGCCCGCATCGGCGGCGAAGGGCTGGTGGCGCAGGCGCCCTGGCCGGAGTACGATCCCGCCCTGGCCGCCGAGGACGTCCTCGTCCTGCCGGTGCAGGTCAATTGCAAGCGCCGCGCCGAGATTCGCGTGGCCCCGGGGACCGAACCGGCCGAGGTCGAGAAGATCGTCCTGGCCGATGCTGAGGTGAGCCGGCGTCTGGAGGGGCTGCAGGTGCGCAAGGTGATCGTGGTCAAGGACCGCATCGTCAACATCGTGGCCGCCTGATGCGCCCGCTGACCCGGCTCGCGATCGGCGCCCTGCTTTTGCTGGCGCCCGCGCTCGGCGCCTGCGGCTTCACCCCCCTCTACGCCACCGCCGGGGTATCGCCCGACATGTCGGCGATCCACGTCATCACGCCCGAAGGCCGCACCGGTCACCTCCTGAGCGAGGACCTGCAGGACGCTCTGGCCACGGCCCGGGGCGAGGAGCCGCGCTACCAGCTCGAGCTGGCCGTCGACGAGAAGCGTTACGCCCGCGGCCTCACCTTCGAGCAGGTGGCCACCTGGTACGAGCTGTCGCTCCGGGTCAGCTACACCTTGAGGGACATCTCCTCGGGCAAGGCCCTGACCAGCGGCGTCATGCCGGTGAGCGTCAGCTACAACGCCGCCAGCGATCCCTATGCCGGGGTCGTCGCCCAGCAGAACGGCCAGCAGCGCGCCGCCTCCGACGCCGCCCAGCGCATCCGCATCGCGCTCGCCGCCTATTTCGCCGGCGCGCCGATCAGGACCCCGGGGACCTCCGCGGGCTCGTGAACCTCTCCAAGCGGCCCGAGATCGAACGCTTCCTGCAGGCCCCGCCGCCTGAGGTCCGCGCCACGGTGATCTATGGCCGCGACCGGGGCCAGGTGCGCGAGCGGGCCGACATCCTGGCCGGCAAGGTCGTGCCCCGGCCGGACGATCCCTTCGACGTGGCGGTGCTGAACGAAGCGGAGATCGAGGGCGGGCGGCTGGAGGGCGAGCTGTCGGCCATCTCCATGATGGGCGGCCGCCGTCTGGTGCGCCTGAGGCTCGACAGCGAGAAGGGCGGCCCCGACCGCGCCGCCGCCGAAGCGCTGAAGCGCCACGCCGAGGGCGGGTTCAACCCGGAGGCCTTCTTCCTGGTGGAGGCCGGCGGCCTGGGGCGGGACTCGGCCCTGCGCAAGGCGGCCGAGCAATCCAAGGCCGCCGCCGCCATTCCCTGCTACGAGGACGAGGCCGGCGACGTGGCCCGGCTGGTGCGCGAGAGCCTGGCCAAGGACCAGGTCGGCCTCACCGCCGACGCCGTCCAGCTGCTGGTCGACCGCCTGCCGCGCGAGCGGGGTGTGGCGCGCCAGGAGATCGAGCGTCTGGCCCTCTATCTGGGCCCCGGCAGCGGCAAGATCGCCGGGCCCGAGGATCTGGAAGCCTTCCTGGGCGTCGAGCCCGAAGCCTCGCTGGCGGACGCCGCGGCGCACGCCTTCGGCGGCCGGCTGGGGGCGGCCCAGGCGGCGCTCAGGCGGGCCAGGGCCGAGGGCGAGGGCGGTCCGGCGGCGGTGCGGGCGCTCGGCATGCACCTGGGACGCCTGCGCCAGGTGCTGACCCTGCACCGGTCCGGCGCGGGCCTGCAGGAAGCGGCCAAGGCGGCGGGCGTGTTCTGGAAGAACGAACGGGAGTTCCTGCGCCAGGCCCGGTCCTGGTCGCTGGAGACGCTGGAGGCGCTGCAGCCTCAGGTGCTGGACGCCGACCGGGCTTGCAAGCGCACCGGCTCGCCAGACGGCCTGATCGCCGAGCGGCTGGCCATGAGCGTGGCGGCGCGGGCCAAGCGGCTGGGGCTGTAGGCGCGCGCTTTCCTGGCGCGACGACCGACGCGCGGGCGCCTTTTTCGTTTCGCCGGGCGCAACGCGCGGGCGTGTCGGGTTTGACGCAATTTCTCCGGGCGCTTACCGTCATCGTTCGCTTCCAGCGGCGACCAACAGCCGCGAGCGGCCTTCCGGATCATCCGGAGGAGGGGACATGGGTGAGCCGGGTGTTCAGCGCTTCTCCACGTCGGCGGCGCCCGCGGACGGGCGGCTCGCCTATTGGAATGCGCTTGCCTGCGAGATCTACAACAACCTGGTCATCGACGCGGACGCCGAGCGGGCGTTCTTCGCCGAGATGGTCCGCGCCGAGCTGGGCGAACTCAGCCTGATGAGCGCCCATTCGGCGGCCGCCCAGGTGAGCCGCCGCTCCGATCCGCAGCGCAACGCCCGCGGACTGGGGATGCTCGACCTGCATTTCCAGCTCACCGGCCGCAGCCTGAACGCCCAGAGCGGCCGCGAAGCGGTGCTGGAGGCCGGCGACTTCACCCTGTGCGACGCCTCGCGGCCCTACCAGGTGCGCTTCACCGAAGCCAACCACATGCTCTGCATCAAGGTGCCGATGGCCTCGCTGGCCCATCGGTTGGGCGACGTCGACGCCCTGATCTGCAAGCCGGTCTCCGGCTCCAACGGCGCCGGGGCGATGCTGTCCTCCTTCCTCTCGAGCCTGTGGCCGCAGATCGACCTGGCCCGGGACGCCAGCTGGGGCGAGACCGTGTCGGAGGTGATCCTCGACCTTCTGACCCTGGCCTACCGGCCTTTGGGCGAGGGGCCCGGGGCGGGCGCCGGCCGGCTGCAATCGATGGCCAAGGCCCGCGGCTTCATCGACCAGCATATCTGCGATCCCGACCTCGGCGTGGCGGCGATCGCCGCAGCCGTGGGGGTTTCGCCGCGCTATGTGCAGATGCTGTTCGCGGCCGAGCGGACCACCCCCTCGGCGTTCATCCAGGATCGCCGGCTGCGCCTGGCGGCCGAGCGGCTGCGCCGGCCCGACGCGCCCTGCATCACCGAGGTGGCCATGGCGGTCGGCTTCAACGACCTGACCCACTTCGGCCGCGCCTTCCGCAAGCGCTATGGGGTGACGCCGCGCGACTATCGAGACGGGGCGAGAAATGGGCGCACGCAACCCGCGGTCGAAGTCTCGGTCGACGCCTCAGGCGTCTGAGCGCACCCGTATTACTTCGCTTGTTATCGAATCCGCTTCGCTCCCAGCCGAGAAGCGGCAGGGCCCCGGCTGATATTCCCCACCCCACGAGGGCATAGGTCCCTGCCGGATCCGGTCGGGGCGACAAGGGGGAAGAGATGAGCGTCCTGAAGTCCGGACTGGTGACGTCCACGATGCTGGTTTCCGGCCTGGCGCTGATGGCGCCGGCCCTGGCCCAGGCCCAGCAGGCCGCGCCCAGTTCGACGGTCGAGGAGGTGGTGGTCACCGCCCAGAAGACCACCCAGAACATCCAGAACGTTCCCATCGCCATCACCGCGGTGACCGCCAAGGCGTTGCAGCAGAAGGGGATCAACGACGTCTCCAAGCTGACCAACATCGCCCCCAACGTGCAGCTGGACGCCGGCACCCCGTTCTCGGGCTCCGATGCGGTGCTGTCGGCCTACATCCGCGGCATCGGCCAGGACGACTTCGCCTTCAACCTCGATCCTGGCGTCGGCGTCTATGTCGACGGCGTCTATCTGGCCCGCAGCGTCGGGGCCAACACCTCCATGCTCGACGTCGACCGGGTGGAGATCCTGAAGGGGCCGCAGGGCACCCTGTTCGGGCGCAACACCATCGGCGGGGCGATCTCGATCATCACCCGCGATCCCGGTCACGACTTCATGGTGCGGGGCGAGGTCACCACCGGCCAGTTCTCCCGGCTCGACACCCGGATCACCGCCGACCTGCCGATCACCGACAAGATCCTGACCAGCATCACCTTCGACGAAGAACGGCGCAACGGCTGGCAGCACCGCATCCCATTCCCCGGCGCGGTGGCGGGCAGCTCTGGCATCCCGGACTGCGACGCCCTGGCGGCCGGGACCAAGTGCGCGGTCTCCTATGAGGCCAACACCGACTTCCCGGCGGCCGGCTATGCGACCTCCCAGCGCCCGGGCGGCCAGAACAAGTGGAGCGCCCGCGGCAAGGTGCTGCTGCTGCCTTCCGACGACTTCAGGATCACCCTGGAAGGCGACTACACCTTCGTCGACCAGCCGGCCCAGGCGAACACCGCCCTGGCGATCAATCCGGGCCTCGGCCTCGGCGGCCTCTACAACGCCTGCCTGGTGGGCGCGCCGCTGGGCGTGCTGTGCACCCAGCCGCGCCTGAACGTCTCACCGGTCCCGTCCCCCGTACCGCCGCTGCCGGCCATCGGCGGGGTGAACGTGGACGGCAATCCGACCAACAACCTGATGCCGTGGGACGCCCGCTTCCAGACCGGCAATCCCGACTTCACCTACGAGACCGGCAACAGCTTCTCCCGGCTGAAGAACTTCGGCGTGGGCGCCACCATCGAGTGGAAGACCTCTCCGGCCCTGAACCTGAAGCTGATCAGCGCCTACCGCCAGATGCACTGGGACACCGGCATGGACCTGGACGGCTCGCCGCTGACCATCCTGGCGACCTCCTTCGACATGACCCAGCACCAGTGGTCTGAGGAGCTGCAGGCCACCGGCAAGCTGTTCGACGATCGGCTGAACTACGCCGTCGGCGCCTACTACTTCCAGGAAGGCGGCTGGCTGCACGACTTCGTCACCTTCCCCGACGCCCTGCTGCAGGTGGACGGCCCCAACCGGCTGAAGACCGACGCCGAGGCCCTCTACGCCCACCTCGACTTCAAGGTGAACGACCTCATCTCGCTGGTGGGCGGCGCGCGCTACACCTGGGAGCACAAGACCTTCCAGGGCTACCAGACCGACGACAACGCCCTGAGCTACAAGATCTCGGGCTGCTACCCGCCGGGCGCGTCGGGCGCCCTGATCGGCGCCCCGGCCTTCCTCACCTGCCAGCAGGTGATCGGCTTCCCGCCGGGCGGGCCCTATTCGCCCTACCAGTACTATCCGACCGGTCCGTTCCATCAGAACTTCACCAAGTTCGATCCGAACGTCGGCCTGGAGCTGCACCTCGCGCCGAACGTGATGGCCTACGGCACCTATTCCCAGGGCTTCAAGACCGGCAGCTGGACCACCCGCCTGTCGAGCCCGCACCCGACCTACGACTCCGAGCTGTTCTTCGCGCCCGAAACCGCCAAGTCCGAGGAGATCGGCCTGAAGTCCGAATGGTTCGACCGCCGTCTGCGGCTGAACCTCGCCGGCTTCCACACCATCTATGACGGCATCCAGCTGAATTCCCAGATCGGCATCTCGCCGACCATCGTCAACGCCGGCAACGCCCGCATCTGGGGCGCGGAAGCCGAGGCCGAGGCGGTGCTGGGCGGCGGCCTCTCGTGGACCGCCAACTTCGGCTACACCGACGCCAAGTACACCTACCTGAACAACGTCGGCGACAACTCCTTCAACCTGACCCTGACCTCCTGCCCCGAGCGTCTGCCGTCGACCGGACCGAACAGCCGCTACGCCAACCCCAACGTCCAGAACGGGCCCTGCTCGCTGCCGAAGACGCCGAAGTTCAAGTTCTACTTCGGGCCCCAGTACCTGATCGAGCTGCAGCACATGGGGCAGCTGCAGTTCAACGTCGACTGGACGCGCACCTCGCCGCTCTACAACGACATCGGCAACACCGCCGAGCTGAAGCGGCCGACCACCAACATCCTCAACGCCTCGATCACCTATCGCGAGCCGAAGGACCGCTGGGAGCTGAGCGTCGGCGGCACCAACCTGACCAACCAGCGCTATGTGGTCAGCGGCCAGAACCAGGGCGGCGTGGCGGTGATCGACGCGGTCTATTCCGACCCCACCGAGTGGTACGCCACCTTCCGCTTCCACTACTGACGCCCTTCTCCTTTCCGGGCCCTCGGCCCGGAGTCCCTGACCCCACTGAGCCGCCGCTCCTCCCGAGTCGGCGGCTCTTTCTTGTGCGCCGCCCCGCGCCAGCTAAGGTCGCCTGATCAAGAAGGGGGGCGGATGTCGAGCGCCGCGACGGACGACCAGCGCGCCAGCACGCTGAAGCTGATGGCCAGCCCGGGCTACCGGGCCTGGGTGCTGGTGCTGTTCCTGCTGATCTCGATGTTCGGCTTCGTCGACCGGCAGGTGATCGGATCGCTGGGCCAGCCGATCAAGGCCGCGCTGCATCTGACCGACTTCCAGTTCGGCATCCTGAGCGGCCTGGCCTTCGCCCTGTTGAACTCGCTGCTCGCCGTCCCCATCGCCCGCATCGCCGAGCGCCGGCGCCGGCTGACCATCATCGGCATCGGCGTCTTCCTCTGGTCGATCGCCACCGGCCTCTGCGGCCTGGCCGGCAACTTCGTCCAGCTGCTTGTGGCGCGGGTGGCCGTGGGCGTCGGCGAGGCGGCCTCGACGCCGGCGACGGCGTCGGTGATGGCCGACTACTTCCCCCCGCACCGGCGCACCTCGGCGGCGGCGGTGTTCGTGCTCGCGGTGCCCCTGGGCGCCCTGATCGGCGCGGCCGGGGGCGGCTACCTGGCCCAATACTTCAACTGGCGGATCGCCTTCCTGATCGCCGGCGCGCCCGGCCTGGTCCTGGCCCTGCTGCTGGTGCTGACCGTCCGCGAGCCGATCCGCGGCCACTATGACGCCGCGGGCCTGGGCGAGGCCGACGCCCCGTCCTTCTGGGCGGTGATCAAGCGCATGTTCCAGCGCCCGGCCTTCGTGCACGTCATGCTGGGCTCGACCCTGGCCTCCATGGGCGGCTTCGGCATCAACGTCTTCCTGGCCCAGTACTTCTTCCGCCGGTTCGGCCTGGGCCTCGGCGAAAGCGGCCTGCTGTCGGGCCTGATCAGCGCCATTCCCGGCTCGATCAGCATGCTGGGCGGCGGCCTGCTCGCCGACTGGCTGGGCAAGAAGGATGCGCGTTTCTACGCCTGGATCCCGGGATTGGGCGCGCTGCTGGCGACGCCGCTCTACGCGCTCAGCTTCCTGCAGGGGAGCTGGGCCGCCGCCACCGCGCTGCTGATGATCACCGGACTGGCGCAATACGCCTATCTGCCGGTCTCGATCGGGGTCAGCGCCAACCTGATGGAGCCGCGCATGCGCGCCACCGCCGCCGCGGTGGTGGCGATCATGACCAACCTGGTCGGCGCGGGCCTGGCGCCCATGATCGTCGGAGCCCTGTCGGACCACTTCGCCCGCCAGGGCCCCAGCGGCGCCATGACCGCCTCGGCCCATGGGCTGCAGATGGCCTCGATCGCCTTCGCCCTGGTCTACCTCTGGGCGGCCGTCCACTTCGCCCTCGCCGGACGCACCATCCGGCGCGACATGGCCTGACCTGAACCTGGCCGGGGAGGGCCGCGGCGCGTGAAGACATCCAGACTGTGGAGCTACGAGAACGGGCTCGTCCTGATGATGAGCCTGTTGAACGGCATCGTCGCCCTGGACCGGACGGCCGTCAGCTTCCTCTCGCCCTACATCGTCCCGGAGTTCCACCTCTCGAACACCCAGCTGGGGCTGCTGGCCTCGGGGCTGTCGGTGACCATCGCCGGATCGGGGTTCCTGCTGGCGTCACTGGCCGACGGCACCGGGCGGCGCAAGCCGATCATGATCGCCATGCTGGTGCTGTTCTCGCTGTTCTCAGCCGTTTCGGGACTGGCGACGGGCTTCACCATGCTGCTGGCCGCGCGCTGCATCCTGGGCGTCGCCGAGGGCCCCCTGGCCCCCATCGGCCAGTCGGTGATCGCGCTGGAATCCTCCGAGCACCGGCGCGGGCTGAACATGGGCATCATGCTGAACCTCGGCGCCGCCCTGATCGGCGGCGGCGTGGGCCCGATCGTATCCACCCATCTGGCCGAGGCCTTCGGCTGGCGCTCGGCCTTCTTCGTCTCGGCGGTCCCGGGCCTGATCCTGGCCGGGGTCCTGATGATCTGGCTGCGGCGGCCGACCGAACCGCCGCGCAGCGCCCCGGAGGCCAAGATCCCCGGCGGGACCGGCGTGCTGTCGCTCCTGGGATCTCGCAACATCCTGCTGTGCCTGGTGATCTCGGGCCTCTACTCGGCGTGGCTGATCGTCCAGGGCGTCTTCCTGCCGATCTACCTGGTGCGGGTGGACGGCCTGGCGCCCACCACCATGGGCTTCGTGGTGGCCGCCACCAGCCTGACCGTCGCCGCCGGCGGCATGGTCGTGCCGGCGATCTCCGACCGCATCGGGCGCAAGCCGGCGCTGGCGGCGGTCTGCTTCATCGGCATGATCCCGCCCCTGGCGGTGCTGCTGATCCACGGTCCGACCTGGCTTCTGACCCTGGCCCTGATCGTCGGCAACATCGGCGGCGGGGCGGGCCCTCTCTATGTCGCGGTGGTGCCGACCGAAAGCGCTCCGGCGCGGCACGCGGCGACGGCGGTAGCCATCTCCCTAGCCTCGGGCGAGATCATCGGCGGGGTCCTGGGACCGACGGCGGCCGGCCGGGCGGCCGACATCGTGGGCGCGGGCGCGCCCTTCTGGATCTGCGCCGCCTGCGCCGGCGTGTGCGGCCTTCTGGCCTTGCTGCTCACCGAGACGGCGCCCGCAGCGCTGGCGCGGCGGGCCAGGGCCGCCGCCTAACCGATCACCCCAAGCTCCAGGAGGTCTCCGACGCAGGTCAGCAGCCGGTCCGGGCGGTTGGCCGGGGGCTGGGCCAGCCAGTCGGCCTGTTTGTAGATGCCGGTGGTGACGCCGAAGCCGATGGCCCCGCCCTTGCGGGCCATGGCCGGTTCCAGCGTGGGATCGTCGCCGACCACGCCGACGCTCTTCAGCGGCACGCCCAGGGTGCGGGCCACGAACTTCAGCGCATGCTGGGAGGGCTTGCCGGTGATGATCCCGCGCTTGTTGTCGGTCAGGCTGCGGATCGCCGCATAGATGGCGTGGGAATAGCCGATCGCCTTGCCGCCGTGGCTGGCGAAGAAGGGCACGGACGAGGCGATGTAGAGCCCGGCCCCGTTCCAGATGGCGTGGCAGGCGGTCTCGATGTCCTTCATGCCGCAGTCCGGATGCCAGCCGACATAGACCGCGTCGACCTCGTCCGCGCCCGGCTGGCCGGTGAACTTGAGCTCGACGCCCGTCTCGGCCAGGGCGTGGCCGACACCGGGCGTGCCCAGGATCAGGGCGCTCCTGACGCCCTTGCGGGCCAGGTAGTCGGCGGTGACGCTGGACGGCGTCAGCATCTGCCAGTCCTCGACCGGCAGGCCCACCTCGCGCAGTCGCGGCGCCTGGACCGCGGCCGGATAGGCGCTGCCGTTGGTGAGCAGCACGAAGGGGATGCCGCGCGCCTTCAGCGTCTCCAGCACCTGCTTGGCGCCGGGCAGCACCTCATAGCCGTGGCCCGAGCGGTCGCCCAGCACCAGGGTGCCGTCGACGTCGAACATGTAGCCGGCCGGGGTTCGAAGCCCGTCCTCGCCGCGATCGACCGAAGCGTCCAAGGCTCTAGGCCTCCTCGAGTTGGCGGTTGCGCCGCAGCGCCAGACGGAACCCCGGCTTGTCGACGGCGATCTCGGCGATGTCGGTGCGGGCGGTCAGCTCGCGGACCAGCTGGGTGATGGCGCTGATCTCCGGATCGTAGCGGCGGGCCGCGGCGCCCGGCGGCTGCATGGCGTCCACCAGCCCGGCCGGCATGGTGGCGCGCAGCAGGAACTCCTCGTCCGATAGGTTCGGCCCGATACGGCGGCGCAGCTCCGACAGGGGCGCCATGCCGGGCTCGCGATCCAGCTCCTTGGTGCGCGGCAGCGACATGATGCGGTCCATCACCTCCGGCGCGATGGGGACGTTGGGCCGCCCGAACTTGCCGAGGGCATAGCGGATGATCTCGTCGGGGATCACGGCATAGCGCTCCTTGCCGGTGACGTTCATCACCGCCTGGGTGAGGATCATCTGGGCGAAGGGCGTCATCACGATGGGCCAGCCCAGCTCCTCGCGCACCCGGCCCAGCTCCTCGATCACCTGGGCCTCGATGTGGGGCTGGCGGTGCTCGGCCAGGTGCCGGCGCATGGTGCCGACCACCCCGCCCGGCAGCTGATGATGCAGATAGGCGGCGTTGAACGATTGCGGACCGCCCACGGGCAGGCCCTCGGCCTCGGCCAGACGGTCGAAGTAGCCGGAGACCTCGGCCAGGGCCTGGTCGTCGATGTCGATGGTGTGGCCGAGCTCGCGCAGGTTGGAGGCCACCCGCAGCGACGGCGGGTTTGAGGTCCCGTCGGCGGCGGCGCCCGAGGCGCACTGCACGGCCGAAACCCCATGGTCCGGGGCGTCCATATAGGTCATCTCGCCAAGGCCGATGGTGCAGTGGGCGTGCAGCTCCAGGGGCTTGTCGCCCATCACCGCCTTGATCGCCGGGATCAGGGTCCGGGCCCGCACCGGGCTCAGCAGCCCGCCAGGGTCCTTGATGTAGAGGGCGTCGACGTCGGGGCTGGCCGCCAGGGCCCGGGCCCGCTCGACATAGTGGGCGTCGTCGTGGATCGGGCTCAGGGTATAGACCAGGGCCGGCACGATGTAGGTCGCCCCGGCCGCCTTGGCCATTTTCGAGGCCGCCAGGTTGCCCGCCAGGTCGTTCATCGGATCGGCCAGGGCGAAGCGGCGGATGCCGTTGTTGACCAGGGTCTTGAACGCCAGGGCCATGAACTCGGGGCTGGCGGTCTCCCACGAGATGAAGCGGAAGCCGGTCGACAGGAACTGCAGCGGCGTATTGGGGCAGGCGGCGGCCATCAGCCGGATCCGCTCCCAGGGGTCCTCCTGCTTGTAGCGGACCGCCACGCCCATGTGGGTCGAGGTGGTGAAGTCGATAGCCTTGAAGCCGACGCGGTCCATCGCCGGGGCGATGGTCAGGGTGCGGGCGGTGTCGACGCCCAGCGCCGCCCAGAGGCTCTGGTTGCCGTCGCGCAGCGAGGTCTCGACGAGCTGGATGTTCGCCATGGGTCAGGCCTCCTGAAGGGCGGCTTTGCGTTCGAACAGGCGCGCCAGATAGCCGGTGTCCATGCCGCCCGCCGCGAACTCGGGATCGGCGAGCACCTGGGCGTGGAAGCCGAGGTTGGTCCTGACCCCCTCGATATGGGTTTCGGCCACGGCTTTCCTGAGGCGGGCCAGGGCCTCGGCCCGGTCGCGGCCATGGGCGATGAGCTTGGCCATCAGCGAGTCGTAGTAGGGCGGCACGCGCGAGCCCGTGGCGATGTGGGTGTCGACCCGGATCCCTTCGCCCGAGGGCCAGCGGGCCTGGGTGACCGTCCCGGGGCTGGGCATGAAGTCGCGTTCGGGGTCCTCGGCGTTGATGCGGCACTCGATGGCCGCGCCTTGCAGGCGGATCTGGTCCTGGGTCAGGCGCAGGCCCTGGCCGGATGCGATGGCGATCTGCTCGGCCACCAGGTCGACGTCGGTGACGCACTCGGTGACCGGATGCTCGACCTGGATGCGGGCGTTCATCTCCAGGAAGTAGAACTCGGCCCGGTCCACATCGACCAGGAACTCCACCGTCCCGGCCCCGCGGTAGTCCAGCCGCTCGGCGTAGCGCACCCCGGCCTGGCGGATCGCGGCGCGGACGTCGTCGGAAAGGCCGGGGGCGGGCGTCTCCTCGATCAGTTTCTGGTAGCGGCGCTGGACCGAGCAGTCGCGTTCGCCCAGGTGGATCACCCGGCCGGCGCCATCGCCCAGCACCTGCACCTCCACGTGGCGGCCGCGCGCCACGAAGCGCTCCAGATAGACCCGCTCGTCGCCGAAGGCCGCGCCGGCCTCGGCCGACGCCATGGCCAGCGCCTGGGGCAGCTCGGCCAGGTCGTCGACCCGCTTCATGCCCCGCCCGCCGCCGCCGCCCACGGCCTTGACCAGCAGGGGGGCGCCGATCCGGGTCCCCATGGCCACCGCCGCGTCCAGCGAGGCGGCCGCGCCGCCCGGCGCCACCGGGACCTCGGCCGCCTCGGCTTCGGCCCTGGCCCGCAGCTTGTCGCCCACCGCCTCGATCTGGGCCGAGGTGGGGCCGATGAAGATCACCCCTGCCTGCTCGCAGAGCCTGGCCAGCGACGCGCGCTCGGAGAGGAAGCCGTAGCCCGGATGGATGGCGTCGCAGCCCGAGCCCAGGGCCGCCTGAACGATGGTGTCGGGCTTCAGATAGCTCTGGGCCGAGGGCGCGGGGCCGATGCACAGGGTGCGGTCGGCCAGCCGCGCGGGCAGGGAGTCCAGGTCGGCCTCCGAGGCGGCCAGCACCGTCTCGATGCCCAGCCGCCTGCAGGTGCTGAGGATGCGCAGGGCGATCTCGCCCCGGTTGGCGATGAGGATGCGCTGGATCGGCATCGGATCAGCCGGCCGGGCGGACCCGGACCAGGGTCTCGCCGTATTCGACCAGGGCCGCGTTGGCGGCCAGGATCTCGACCACCTCGCCGGTCACGCCGGCGTGGACCGAGTTCATCAGCTTCATCACCTCGATGATGCCGATGACGGTGTCGGCCCCGACCTTGGCGCCCACCTCGATGAACGGCGCCTCGCCGGGCTTGGGGGCCCGGTAGAAGATCCCCAGCAGGGGGGAGGGGACGTCGACGGCGTCGGGGTCGGAGGGCGGCGCCGCGGCGCTACCCCCATCCCGGCCTTCGGCCGTACTTCCCCCGGGGGGGGAAGATCCACGCTTCGACCTCGACCTAAGGTCCTCCCCCTTTGGGGGAGGGGGACCGTCCGCCGCAGGGCGGGCGGTGGAGGGGGTGACCCCGCCTTCACCCCGCCGCAGGCTGAGCTTCAGGTCCCCCGATTCCAGCTCCAGCTCGTCGAAGCTCGACTCTTCCAGAAGGCGGATGATCTCGGCGACATCCTTTGCCGTCAGACTCATCCTTCGATCCTCCCCGGGCCGCTCTTCATGGCGGAGGCGCCGCCGAACACACTCATCACATGCTCCAGGGGATTGGCCTTGGGCGCGGCCACCGGGGCGGCCTCCTTGGTGGACCACACCGTCTCGGGCCGGCTCTGCAGCAGCAGCACCTCGCCCGATTGGTCGACCGCCCATTCGATGTCCTGCGGCCGGCCATAGTGGCGTTCGACCTTGCGGCCAATTTCCCGCAGGCGCAGCAGCTCGGGGTCCGACAGGCAAGGGGCCTTGCGCAGCTCGGCCGGAACCTCCTCCTCACGCACCCCGCCGTCCGGCGAGGGCGCATGGCGGATGTGCTTGTCCTGGAGGTCGCGCACCGAGATCTCGCCGGTGATCTTGCCCACCACCCAGCGGTCGGGCGTCACCTCGCCGCCGACCACCGCCGAACCCAGGCCCCAGGCGCCTTCGATGGCGATCACCGAGCGGTCGCCGGTCAGGGGGCTGCGGGTGAACATCACCCCGGCGGTGCGGGCGTCGACCATGCGCTGGACCACCACCGCCATGTGCACGCCGGACTCGGGGAGGGCGTGCCTGCGCCGGTAGGTCATCGACTCCACCGAATAGAGGCTGGCCCAGCAGGTGCGGATGAAGGCCAGGGCGGACGCGGGCCCCTTCACCCAGAGGAAGGTGTCCTGCAGGCCCGCGAAGCTGGCGTCCTCGGCGTCCTCGGTGGTGGCCGAGGAGCGGATGGCCACGGGGCTGGAGCCGTCGGCGCCGCAGAGCTCGGCATGGGCCGCGGCGATCTCGGCCCGCAGGTCGCCGGGCAGCGCCGCCGCCTCGATGCGGGCGCGCAGGGCCTTGGAGCAGCGGGTGACGGCGTCCAGGTCGCCGGGATCCAGGGCCTCGACCTCGGCGCGGATGGGCCCCGAGGCCTCCAGCGCGTCGATGAAGCGTTCGAAGGCCGAGGTCTTGACCACGAATCCGGGCGGCACGGCGATGCCGGCGCGGGTCAGCTCGCCCAGGCTCCCGCCCTTGCCGCCCACGGTGAGGCGGTCGGAAAGTCCGATGTCGGCGAACCAGCCGATGGCGTCGGTGGAAACAGGCATTCGGGCTCTACTGCAGGATGGTGACCACGCCGCGTCCGCCGTCGACGCGCACGCGCTGGCCGTCCTTGATCTTGGAGGTGGCCGTGCCGGTGCCGACCACGGCGGGCAGGCCGTATTCGCGGGCCACGATGGCCGCGTGGCTCATCGAGCCGCCGATGTCCGACACCGCCGCCGAGATCTTCTGGAAGATCGGGGCCCAGGTGGGATTGGTCACCTGGCAGACCAGGATGTCGCCCTGCTTCAGCCGCCCGATCTCCTCCACCGACTTCACCACCCGCGCGGTGCCCTCGACCACGCCGTTGGAGGCGGCCACGCCCTTGATCTCGCTGGGATCGGCCTCCGCGCCGGCCGACATCCAGATGTCGAGGTTCTCACGGGTGATGCCCCAGAGCATGACGATGGCCGGGTCCTCGATCACGTCCGGCACCGGCCCCAAGGCCGGCGGGGTGTCGAGCTTGGCCCAGTCGGCGATGGCGGCCCGCCGCTCGGCCACGATGGCCGGCCAGAGGATCGGCCC
>JANWHQ010000007.1 GCA_025450315.1 Caulobacteraceae bacterium | reverse complement strand
TTCACGGCGAAGGTCGGTGCCATGCTGGGCTTCGACGAAGCCCAGGCGAACGTCCTCCTCCATGAGAACGGCCGCCTGACCGGACGGGTTGCCGAGCCCATCCTCGGCCGGGCCGCCAAGCGCGGCGCGCTCGAGGCGGCGATCCTTCGCCTGCGCATCGCGCGGTCGGACACCCTGGCCGTCGGCGACGGCGCCAACGACCTCGACATGATCGAGGCGGCGGGCCTGGGCGTCGCCTACAAGGCCAAGCCCCTGGTCGCCGAACGGGCGGCCGCGCGCGTGGACCGGGGCGACCTGACCACGGTGCTGCACTTCCAGGGCTATCGCGAGGAGGAGTTCGTCACATGAGCCTTCCTCGCCAGGTGCATGCGGTGGTCTTCGACATGGACGGCCTGCTCGTCGACACCGAGACCGTGTCGCGCGACGCCATGACCCTGGCCGCGCGCCAGATGGGCTTTGACCTGCCCTACGAGGTCTTCATCCAGCTGGTGGGGATGAACTTCGCCGCCTCCGGCAGGATCGTCGCCGAGCACTTCGGCCCGGCCTTCGACGTGCCCGCCTTCCAGGCCGAGAGCACCCGGCTGTTCCGCGCCGCCGGCGAGCTCGGCGTGGCGTTGAAGACCGGGGTGGTCGAGCTGCTCGATGTCCTGGACGCCCTGGAGCTGCCGCGCGCCATCGCCACCTCCTCGCCGCACCACGACGTCGAGCGCAACCTCCGCGCCCACGGCCTGACGGCGCGCTTCGATGCGGTGATCGCGGCGGGCGACTACGCGCTCGGCAAGCCCGCGCCGGACCCCTATCTGAAGGCGGCCGAGGTGCTGGGCCTGGACCCGGCCCACTGCCTGGCGCTGGAGAATTCCCACAATGGCGTCCGCGCGGCCCACGCGGCGGGGATGATGGCGGTGATGGTTCCCGACCTGCTGGAGCCCAACGCGGAGATGCACGCCCTGTGCGTTCGCATCATCGACAGCCTACATGAGGTGCGGGGCCTGATCGTCGCCAGCGACCGAAACAGCGAGGAGCCCGCTTGAGCCAGCCCGTGGAACGCAAGGCCGTCCTCGACGCCCTGAACGCCATCCGCGACCCCCGGTCGGGCCGGGGTCTGGTGGAGGCCGGGCTGGTCCAGGGGCTGGTGGCCAGGGACGGCCGCGCCGGCTTCATGATGGAGGTCGAGCCCGGCCAGGCCCAGCTCTACGCCGCCGTCCGCGACCAGGCCGAGGCGGCCCTGAAGGCCCTGCCCGGCGTGGAGCGCGCCCAGGTGGTGCTGACCGCCGATCGCGCCCCGGCCGCGGGCGCGCCGTCGTCCGCGCACGCCCACGCCCAGGATCACGACCACGAACCCCCCGTGCCGCCTGGAACCGTGCGGATGCGGCGCGGCGCGCGCCTCTCCGCCGACGCCCAGGCCCAGGTCATGCCGCCCGAGCAGCGCCCGGCGCCGGGCCTGAAGCCGGCCCACGTGGCCCATGTCATCGCGGTGGCCAGCGGCAAGGGCGGGGTGGGCAAGTCCACCGTCGCGGTGAACCTGGCCGCGGCCCTGGCCATGCTGGGCAAGCGCACCGGCCTGCTCGACGCGGACGTCTACGGCCCTTCGGTCCCGCGCATGACCGGTCTGGACCAGGAGCCCGGCGTCACCCCCGAGCGCAAGCTGATCCCGCTGCGGGGCTGGGGCCTGAAGGTGATGTCCATCGGCCTCCTGGTCGACGAGGCCTCGCCGATGATCTGGCGCGGCCCCATGGCCTCCTCGGCCCTGAACCAGATGCTGAACGACGTGGCCTGGGGCTCCGAATCCGAGCCGCTCGACATCCTGGTGGTCGACATGCCCCCCGGCACCGGCGACATCCAGCTGACCCTGGCCCAGCGCGTGGCCCTGTCGGGCGCGGTGGTGGTCTCCACCCCCCAGGAGGTGGCCCTGATCGACGCCCGCCGGGCGGTGGCGATGTTCGAGAAGACCCATATCCCCATCCTCGGCGTGGTCGAGAACATGGCCTTCTTCACCGATCCCACCACCGGGGCGCCGATCGAGATCTTCGGCCGCGGCGGCGCCCGGGCGGTGGCCGAGACGCTCAAGGCGCCGTTCCTGGGAGAGATCCCCATCGAGGTGGCCCTGCGCCAGGCCTGCGACGCCGGCCGCCCCTTCGTGGTCGACCATCCGGACAGTCCCGCCGCCCAGGCCTTCCTGGCCATCGCCGAAGCGGTCGCCGCGCAGCTGGACGCCGGCGGCGAGCTGAAGCCGCCGCCCAGGATCGTGTTCGAGGATTAGAGCGCGTTCCGAAAAGTGGGAACCGGTTTTCGGAACAGGACGCGCGTGAATACAAAGATCTAGAGCGGCGATCTGATACCATCAGATCGCAACCTGCTCTAGGAACGGGGCCGGCCATGGTTCCGCGCGACGTATCGGATTAGGCTTGCCGCATGGCTTCGCTCTATGATCGCTGTGTCGTCCCGTGGCTGATCGACTGCGGCTTCGGGTAGCAAACACACCTAGAGCCCCCGTGAGCTAAGCCTTTGCTTCTGCTAGGGTTTAGTCATGGTCGACGAGGTTATCCCGATCGGGGCTGAACAGCCCAACGTTCTGCACGCACTCGTGCGGAAGCGTGCCGAGCTGGCCGGGAGGATCGAGCATTGCCAGCTCGAATTGCGCCACTTGATCGCTGAGTTGGATCACGTGGACGCCACGATCCGCATCTTTAACCCGGACGTGGACATCCCCGCGATACGTTCGAAGCCTGTGCCACCTCGCCACGCCGCCTTTAAAGGCGAGGTGACCAGAGTGGTCCTCGACACGCTCCGAGAGGCAGAGGCGCCGGTCACCTCCCGCGAAATTGCCCTGACCCTGATGGAGGCGCGCGGGCTGAACCCGGACGACCGGGAGCTTTCGATCATCATGGTCAAACGAGTGTGCGCCTGTTTGCGGGCGCAACGGATGAAGGGGCTCGTCAGGATGGCTCCGCTCGCGGGCTCCCTTCAGGGCTGGGAGATTGTTCCATGAGAAGAATGCCGCAGGGCGAACACATCCGGTTCTCTCGTGGTCGCCACATGTACCAGATCGCGCGCTCGTACGACGCCGCTGGGAACGGCTTCATCGGGTTGCGGGATGGTCGTGTGGTTGCGCGCGGACCTGATAGAGCGGCCGTCGCACGGGCTCTAATCACTGCGGATCGGGACGCTGCCTAACTGCCATTCCCCTCGGGCTCTTCTGGCCGTCCATCTCCGGCCTGCTGGCCGGGCGAGTTCTGCCGAGCTTCGAACTCCGCCACCCGCTGCGCATACAACGTGCTGCGGCTGAGGCGCGCGCGGCCACGAATGGTCCTGAGTTGCTCAGTCCCGAGTTGAATAAACGTTGTCCCCAACAGGTTGAGGCAGCGGAGAAAGAAAGAGGCAGTGAAGTTGCCCCTGCTGATCCGGTTCCGCAGATTAGCCTCTGTTTCGTACCGCCCTCCGGTGGATAACATCTCGGCGAGATCGGCATAGGTCGCGCCGCACCTCTTTAGCTCTGCCTTGAGGATGCTTTTCGCCTGTTCCGAAAACATCTTCTCGTCGTCGGCGGCGCCGGGATCGCTCATTCGAATCTCCTAATCGTTTGACCATAGCGCATTTGGCGGCAGCCGTAACGGGCCGTCGAACGAACACCACCATTTTTGATGTTGGCCAACATCATATGTGGTGATGCCAATTTGCACGCGACAATCTGACCGCGTGCAAACGTAATCAAAATTAGCGATTTTTCTTGCGCTCCGGAACGGCGCGTGAATATAGCTATTTTTAGCTACGTTCACCGCTTGTCCTGCTGACTTTTGCACGATTTCGTCCATACGGCCTCGGCAACGCCCGTGACGCCTCGAAAGGTCCCCCAGGACCCAGCGAAGGCGCGCGCCTTGTTCATCGCCTGGCGCTATGCCGACAATGGCGGAGTGCCGCTCTGCCCCCGATGCACATCTGACGTTCTCTACGAATACCGCTGCCGAGACCTCTTCAAGTGCAAAGCTTGTAACAAGCAATTCTCGCCAACATCTGGAACAAAATGGGCCTACCACAAGTTGCCGTACTCTGATCTGCTTTACATGGTGGCGGAATTTTGCCATCAGGCGGATGCACTTAGTTCCAATAGTCTTCGTCAAGACATGGGGATTTGGGACAAGACAACGTTCCTTTGGCTCCACAAGTTTCGCCAAGAGGCCACTGATCACATGGCTGAGATGACTCTCGGCGGGGAAATTGAGTTCGACGGCGGATATTTTGGAGGATATTGCCGGGCGAAGAACGTCAAGAAGGAGCGCACTGACCTACGGAAGATACCATACCGTGACGCCGAGCGGGAAATGTCCGTTACATTCGCCGTGGAGAGGAATGGCGCCGTCAGGGCCTGGGTCGCGAAAAGGGAAGGTCATCCCAAGAAGCAGATGGATCGGGCGTTCGCCAAAGACGCGGTCCTGTTCAGCGACTCCGCCCCGTCCTGGAACTCCTTCAGAGGCAAGAGGCGGCTGTTCCAAGTGAACCATAATGTCGCCTACATGACGCCGGAGGCGTGCACCAATGCGGCGGAAAGCGCCGTTCGTTCGCTGCGGGCGGCCGAAGACGTTCACCGGCACATTGCCCAGACCTATCTCGACCTCTACGCGGGCGAGGCCGGCTGGCGCGTCACCTACAACCACCAGCGTAGGGGCAAGGAGCAGCGTTTCGCGACGCTTATGGCGATGATGTCGCGCCCAGGGCGTTCTGCGCTCGCGGGCTATTTCCAAGGGAAGAAGCGGCTCTGCCGGATCGTGAGCGAAACGGGAGAGTGGGCGACTTGGCGGCCTCCGACCCGAGAAGAGCGGGACCGTGCTCGGGCCGCGCGCGACAAGGCGCCGATCGGTGGCCCTTACCGGCCTCGTCGAACGCCGGCCACCTGGTCCGCTGGGTTCCAATTCGTTCCGGCGGCCCAATTCGCCCAGGACTGGTCGGTCGTGCGGGACCTGCCGGGCGTCTACGTCCTATTGCTGCGGGACGGGGCGATCACCTTGCCTGATGATGCCGTCAACGATCTGCCCCTCTGGCGAAGAGGCGGGTTCGTGCATGTTTACACAGGTGAGTCTTATGGCCTCCGGGGCCGCGTGCGTGAGCACCTGACGGGGAGCCTAGAACGATCAAGCTTGCGGGAGTCTCTGCTCGCTTTGCGCTGGTCGATCGGCCCGGCGTTCGGCGGGATCGAAGTTGGTCCGGACCGTTCAAGTGCCGAGGACAAGCTGACCGAATGGCTTCTGGCGAATGCGCTGGTCGGTCATAAGCAGAGCGCTCACATTCGTGATTATGAGCGGGACGTTCTGAACTTCGTCGCCAGCCCCTTGAACACCCGACGGGACCAACCGACCGAGTTTGCAAGAAAGCTGCGGGAGGCTCGGGCGTTGTTCCGAGAGGAGGTCACGTCCCGGTGGGTGCCTCCTGAGCGTACTTTCAAAGGAACGCCACGGCGCTAAGTTTCGTCCTCTCCCGCGAGGATGAATCGCTCGGGGCTGCCGCCCACCGACTTTATGTGCGTCGAGAAGATCTTTTTCAGGCCGTTGTTCACCGCCGTGTGAAGCCGCTGATAGGTATCGGATGTGCTTATGT
Source organism: Caulobacteraceae bacterium (assembly GCA_025450315.1). Taxonomy (GTDB): domain Bacteria; phylum Pseudomonadota; class Alphaproteobacteria; order Caulobacterales; family Caulobacteraceae; genus JANWHQ01. Next base: position 13,977 of record JANWHQ010000007.1, on the reverse strand, counting down.
CCACATCATAGCGTTCCGCGACCAGCCGGGTGATCTCCCCCATCGTGAGTGGTTGGCCGGTTTCACGAAGGGCGTCCATCGCCGCCCCCGCAATCGTGGTCGAGGGCAGAGGAGCCGGGCCCCGGTTGTGGGGGCGTATTGGCTTTACGTCCTTCTCGTCCCATTTCGGGTCCAGCATGCGGATCACATACTCGACGTGAGGCAAATCGGCCGTAATCTGCTCGATCTCCCGGAGCCTTTCCGGCTCTTCGACAGCGTATCGCTCGCGATCTGGAACGAGCCGCGTCTCGTACTTGGGCGGGGCGAGGAGCCGCTGCCGCCGCCCCAGCAGGCGTGCATAATAGCGTTTGAGGGCGACTCCGAGGTCAGCACCGGCCATGTCGGCCCCTAACGCGCGGCCATTCGTCCGGCAAGCGGCGCTTTTGGCTGAAACCACACCAGACTTAAGATCAGCCCTGGTCAGGCGCGGAGCGGCTTCCTGGCCCGACGCGTCTGGGCTGTTGTGACCCCCAGACCTGGAGACTGGTGTTCGTTACGATGACCCCCACGTTACGGGTCCAAGATGCGGTCGGGGCACCAGACACCGAATCTGGTGCTCTGGCTGGTGGGTTTCTGGGGCCTCTTTGAGGCAGGGGCGTCAATGCGTGCTCCCGACCACGAGCAGACATTCTACCGAGCGGCCGACTATTGGTGAAACTTCACGTTGGCTCGACGTTGGACTCGGTGAAGGCGGTCGAAGTACGCCTTTGGCGTCCAACCTATTTTCAGATTGTCAACTATGAAGCTATCTATCACCCCCAAGCCCATATCCTTCGCTGCCTCAAATACACCGTCGATTGCAGGAGCCGGCACTCCAGAGAGCACCGCACCCACTGCCGCTCCCAATAGATGAGATTCTGGCGTTACGAACTGACCAATTGCAGCCATTAGCGCGATCTTCAAGAATTTTGAAGGGGCCGACTCAAACAGCTTCCTCCTGTTGGAACAGGCATTCACATAATCCCTGATTACGTCGACTTCAGAAACAACATCAGGCGAGCTTGTCAGCCACTCTCTAAATCTCTTCGCTGTGTGGGTTGTACGAAATTTTCGTGCCATATCAAACGGCCTATCAATACAGCCGTACAGAGAACGCAGGTCAGGAAAAATTTCATATTCGGATATTATTGTAAACCGCTTCAGTGGAGAGTCCATCTCGCGAATTTTCTGGAACGACTCTTCAAAGAGACCAAATACGAGGTCGTTGTTTTGAGAGATCATATTGTTCGACAATGCGTATCTATATTCTGATATGCCGTTCGTGATGTCCAATAGTCTCTGGCCGTCGGACAACGCGTCGCCAATTATGGTGTCTCGACGAGATAGGCCGAATTCCGTTAGCTCTCCAGCGCGCAGTGCGCGCAAGGATACATCCCACGCTGACTCTGGTATTTTTTGATCTATTAGCGTATGTGCTTCTATGAGCGCCGTTCGGATAGTACGTTTGAACGAGTCGGTCATCCCGACGTCTTGTATTCTGAGTCCGTTATCGACTATCTGCTCAACATCAAGCTCGCTTCCCTTTCCGTCGCCGATCCGCCCTACAAATGTTGCTTTAACGCCATCGTCATCGTGGGACATCATTGGCGTGGTGGCCCACACTACAAATGTTACTGCCCGCTGATCAAGTAATTCCTCTATGGTGGCTCCGCCCATAGCACGAAAGAGCAAAGGAAAATGGACGTTTGGACCGGTCACGCTCAGATTTATCGAGTCAAATAGCATAAGCTGTTCAAAAATTGCGCGCTTATGAGTTTGAAATTCTCGCCGAAATAGCTCGGAACCCGTGCGGATAGGGCCCCCAGTAACCGTCACGTTTCCAGGAATTGGGGTTGCCCATTTGACCAAAAGGCGGTCGAGATCGGGATAGAACGCAGCTTGTCCCATGTCTCTCTCTAGCCCGCCCGTCACTCTTGGCACAGCGGCTCGCGAACGAGTCGGCCCCCACGCAAAGGAGAGGTTTCCTGCTTCTTAAGCCTGATCGCGACGTTCTCGACGTCCTGCTGCCGCTCATTGGCTTGTCGTCGGTGGTGGTTGCAGCGGCGTCCGTCTACATTGCGTACCACGCTGGCGACGTCTCGCGCCACGACGCCATCGATCGGGATAAACGAGAGATGGCTGCGCGAGCTTGGGACCGCGATGCTGGCTTGATCGAAAGGTTGACCAATGGCGCCCCTTCAGAGAGGCGCTATGCGACGCTGATGATCCAGGGGCTTGAGGACCGAAAGATCTTCACGCCCGAACTCAAGTCTACCCTGGCCGCTCTGGCCAAAGGCCTCCCCAGCGACCCGGTCACCCAAACGGCACAGAAGTTTAGCTTGGCGTCGGGTGCCGGGAAGCCCGTGCTGTTGACTACGCCCCCGGCGGTGTACATCGAGTATGTCGAGACTGGGCAGCGGTGTGTTGCGGACTTCTTGCGATTGGGGCTTGTAAGGGCCGGCTTTCCGGAAGTGGGGGTTGAGCAGACCGCCCAAGCGCCAAAGACCACCACGGTGAGATTTTTCGACAGGGCGTCGGCGCCTCAGGCGGACCGAGTACGGCGCTTCATGCTGGACCGAGGTGTGTCCGCTACGGTTGGGGACGCCACCGGAGAGACCACTGTACCACTCCCGCAACTCGAACTGCGGCTCGCCCGGTCTGCCTACCCGCGAGTTGACGAGCGCGGAAATCCCGTTGCTTCAACAGACGCCGGCAATCTGCTCGGCCCGGACTGCAAACCCTTTGTGCTCGGTGTATCACCCCTTGGGTAGAGAAGGCGTTGCAGCGAGCCAGGTTGCCCGCAACATCAATTCGAGCTCTCATATCCCTCCATGCTTCGCGACCATACCGAGACCCATTGATGTTGGCTGGCTTAGGGATGAGCGATGGAAATCAAAATCGGGATAGCGGCTACTGTGATGGCCCTAATCTGCGCCGCGTGCACTCCGTCCGGCACCGATCAACCCGCCTCCGACAGCCAAACAGCTTCCCCCTCATCGGTGGCCGCGCCGCCGCAGCCAGACCCCTCTGTCGCCAACCTCAAGCCGATAGAGTTATCCACGCTTGTGCGGGACGCGATGCCGCCGGAAGGCACGACGACGCTTGATCGCGCCTTGTTGAGCAACCCTCCGATTTCGTGGATTGGTGACGATAACATAGCGGTGGGCGGCGCACGCATCCGCGTAGACGGGACCATCGCGGCCTCCTACGCCACACAACCGCCTAAAGAGGCAGAGTGGACGGTGACTATTGCGAATTCCAATGACACGGCATTCCATGGGCTGCGGGTGATCGACATAAACCCTGGCCCCTGCTCGAACGACACCGACAAGAACTGCACCTATACGGCGGATCAAGCCTTTGCGGCGCCAGGGCTTCACGCTGTGGCCCTATGCCAAGTCCCACGCGATAACGGCTCTACCGACTATTACCGCTTAACGGCGCAGGGTCGCGCGCCAATGACAGCCGCGTTCGAACACGGACAGGGCTCGGCGGGTTCTGAAACGCTCCTGTTCCTGGCACTGGAAACAACGGCTGGTGCGCCCTGCGACGCCGCCAGCGGGCCACCGCCGCAATAGCCCACGTCAAGGTCAGCTTCGGGGCGTTGGCTCAGCTCCCGCAATCCACCCTTCAATGTCATCTGGAGAGTCCGCTTTTGGGCGGCAAAGGGGTCGAATCCGGGTTAGGTGTGTTTGCTACCTAATGCCGATCGACTGCGCCTGTTCGGCGAAGCAGATCTCGCAGCAGCGCGCCAGAATCGTGCCCGAGGCCAAAGGCAGGGTGCTCGAGCTCGGCATGGGCAGCGGCCTCAATCTGCCGTTCTACGATGCCGGGAAGGTCTCGTTGCTGCAGGGGGTGGACCCATCCGAGCCGCTCCGGCGCAAGGCCGAGCACGCCGCCCGCCCCTCAGGCCTGAGGGTCGAGATCCTGCCGGGCCGCGCCGAAGCGCTGCCGTTCGAAGCCGGCGTCTTCGATACCGTCGTCTGCACCTTCACCCTTTGCTCGGTGCAGGATCCGCTGGCGGCGCTCCATGAAGCCCGTCGCGTGTTGAAGCCCGGCGGCCGGCTGCTGTTCTGCGAACACGGCCTCGCTCCAGACGCGGGCGTCGCGGCCTGGCAGCGCCGCATCGAGCCTGTCTGGAAACGGATCGCCGGCGGATGTCATCTCACCCGCCCCGTGGCGGCGGCGATCGCCGCGGCGGGGTTTCGGCTGGAGCGTCGCGAGGCCGCCTACCTGCCCAAGACGCCCCGTTGGGCCGGCTGGAACGAGTGGGGATCGGCGCTCCCCGCCTGATCGCGGGGCCGCGAGCCTATGGAACGCTGCGGTCGAGGATGTGTTCGTCCGGATGCTGCGGCGCGGTCGGCCATCGAGCCGGCCCGGCCTTCGCGCCCCTAGATCAGCGTCTCCAGGGCCGCCCGCAGGGCCTTCAGGAAGACGCTGGGCAGGGCCTGGCCGGCCTCTTCGATCGGCAGCCAATCCAGCTTCGGGTCGGCGGCGGCCGCCTCGGCGCGCCAGACCTCGAGGGTCAGGGCGAAGTGGGTGAAGACGTGCTCGATGGGGCCGAGCGGGCGCCAGTCGGCCTCGGCCGGCGCCGCGGCGCGCGCTTCGGCGGGCGAGGGCCTGGCGGCGCGCCAGTCGGTGGTGGGCAGGCCCAGCATGCCGCCCAGGAGGCCCCTGGGCGGGCGGCGCTCCAGCGCCACGCGGCCCTGGTGGATCAGGACGAAGGCCGCGCCATGGCGGCGAGGGCGTTCGGCCCTGGCGGTCCTGCGCGGATAGGCGTCGGGATCGCCCTCGGCCAGGGCGGCGCAGGCGAAGGCGACAGGGCAGCGCTCGCACAGGGGCGCCTTGGGCCGGCAGACGCCGGCGCCCAGGTCCATCAGCGCCTGGGCCCAGTCGCCCGGCCGCTCGTCCGTGACCAGTCGGGCGGCCAGGGCCTTCAGCTCGGGCTTGGCGGCGGGCAGGGGGGCCTTGACGGCGTGCAGGCGCGAGATCACCCGCTCGACGTTGCCGTCCACCACGTTGCTCGGACGGTCGAAGGCGATCGCCGCCACGGCCGCGGCCGTGTAGGGGCCGACGCCCGGCAGGCCCAGCAGGCCCTCCTCGGTGTCGGGGAAGACCCCGCCGCGGCCCAGGGCCACCGCCCTGGCGCAGGCGATCAGGTTGCGGGCCCGGGCGTAGTAGCCGAGCCCGGCCCAGGCGGCCATCACCTCGGCCTCCGGCGCGGCGGCGAGTTCGCCCACGCTCGGCCAGCGGCGGGTGAAGTCCAGGAAATAGCCGGTGGCGTGCGGCACGGTGGTCTGCTGCAGCATCACCTCCGACAGCCAGACCCGGTAGGGATCGGCCCGGGCCCCGCGCGCACGCTCGGCCGGCCCCACCCGCCAGGGCAGGCTGCGGGCGTGGGCGTCGTACCAGCCGAGAAGGGCGGCGCGGATGGATGGGGCGCTCCGGTCCATGCCTCCGCCATAGCCTCGCGGCGCGCGATCGCGCCAGCCTCGCCGCTCGCGAACAGCCGGCTTGGAGGCTAGGATGGGGCCATGCCGCGCCGCCTGCCTTCGCTGGAGGACGCCCAGGCCATCCTGGCCAGCAAGCGCACGCGGCCGCCCCGCCGGCCGCCGCCGGTGGTGGGCAAGGCCCTGACCCCGCTGCTCAAGGCGCTGGACGAGCGGTTCGGCAAGGGCGCCGACGGGTTGAAGGCGCGCTGGCGCGAGATCGCCGGCGAGATGCTGGCGGCCCGCACCGAGCCGGTGAAGCTGATCAGGGGCCGCGGCGGCCAGCCGGGCGTGCTGGAGATCCGCGTCGACGGCCCGGCGGCGGCGCTGATCCAGCACCAGGCCGGCGACATCCTGGAGCGGGTTCGGCTGGTGCTGGGCGGGGACGCGGTCGGCCGGCTGCGCATCGTCCAGGGGCCCGTGCGGCATAAGGCCCCGGCCGCGGCCAAGGGCGTGACGGCGGCGAGGTCGCGCCGTCGATCGGGGCCGCTGGACGCCGCCGAGGAAGCCCGGCTGCAGGCCGAGCTGGCCAAGGCGCCGGAAGGGGAGCTGAAGCAGGCCCTGCTGCGTCTCGGCCGGGAGGTTTCCCGCAGCCAGGGCTGACGGCGTTGACAAGCCCGCGCCTGCGGCTCACCCAGACTGGCCCCCGAGTGGGCCGCGCGAGGGGAATCGCGCTAACTGAAAAGATCGGGAGTCCGCCATGCGCGCCATCAGCCGACGCCTAGTGCTCGCCGTCGCCGCCGTCCTGACCCTCGCCGCCTGCAGCAAGGGCGGCGGAGGCGCCGTCACCGCCGACGACATGAGCCTGGGCAATCCCCAGGCCAAGGTCACGGTGATCGAGTACGCCTCGGTGGCCTGCCCGGTCTGCGCCGACTTCAACAACACCACCTTCCCGGACTTCAAGAAGAAGTACATCGACACCGGCAAGGTCCACTACATCTTCCGCGAGGCCCTGACCGGCAACCCGGCCCTGGCCGGCTCGGGCTTCCTGCTGGCCCGCTGCGCCGGCAAGGACAACTACTTCAAGGTCACCGACGCCATCTTCCGGGCGCAGGACGAGATCTACCAGCCAGGCAGCGAGGATCTGAAGCCCGGCGTCGCGCACGACGTCCTCTCGCGCATCGCCCAGGAGGTCGGGATGAACGACGACCAGCTGAACAAGTGCCTCACCAACACCTCCGCGGTGAACGCCCTCAACGACCGCGTGGCCAAGTTCTCCAAGCAGGACAACATCGACGCCACGCCGACCTTCATCATCAACGGCAAGAAGCTGGTGGGCGACCAGACCCTGGCGCAGCTCGACGCCGCCATCCAGCCGCTGCTGAAATAGGGCCCGGGGCGTGACCGCGAGCACCCATCGCCGACGCTGCCTGGCCCTTGCGATCGCGGCCCTGGCGTCGGCGGCGTTCGCCGCGCCGGCCCTGGCGGCCGGCCCATCGGCGGCCGCGTCCATCGCGGCCTCGCGGCCGGAGGACATGAGCCTCGGCCGCGCCAAGGCGCCGGTGACGGTGATCGAGTACGCCTCGGCCTCGTGCCCCCACTGCGCCCGCTTCAACAACGACGTCTTCCCGGAGTTCCGCAAGAAGTACATCGATACCGGCAAGGTGCGTTACGTCTTCCGCGAGTTCCTGACCGAGCCGGTCCAGGTGGCCGCCGCGGGCTTCCTTCTGGCCCGCTGCGCCGGACCGGGGAAGTACTTCCAGGTGCTGGACGACTATTTCCACGGCCAGGCCAAGGCCTATGAGACCGGCGACATCAAGAGCCTGATCCTGTCCGCCGGCGCCCACGCCGGCCTGGACGAGGCCAAGGTCACCGCCTGCCTGTCCGACCAGGCCGCCGCCGAGGCGCTGAACGCCCGCGTGGAGCGCTACGCCCGCGAGGACGGCGTCGATTCCACCCCCACCTTCGTCGTCAACGGCAAGAAGCTGCCGCCGCTCGACCACGAGGTGACGCTCAAGGACCTCGACGACGCCATCCAGCCGCTGCTGGGCGCCAAGGGGCGCTAGGGCGATGCACTTCCAGCGGCTGCGCCTGTCGGGTTTCAAGTCCTTCGTCGACGCCACCGAGCTGCGCATCGAGCCGGGGGTGACCGGCGTCGTGGGCCCCAACGGCTGCGGCAAGTCCAATCTGCTGGAGGCCCTGCGCTGGGTGATGGGGGCCAATTCGGCCAAGGCCATGCGCGCGGGCGAGATGGACGACGTCATCTTCGCCGGCAACACCTCGCGGCCCTCGCGCAGCCACGCCGAGGTGCTGCTGACCATCGACAACTCCGACCGGCGCGCTCCGGCCCAGTTCAACGACCACGAGGTGCTGGAGGTCACGCGCCGGATCGACCGGGGCATGGGCTCGACCTTCCGCGTCAACGGCCGCGAGGTCCGCGCGCGCGATGTGCAGCTGCTGTTCGCCGACGCCTCCACCGGGGCCAATTCCCCCGCCCTGGTGCGCCAGGGGCAGATCTCCGAGCTGATCGCCGCCAAGCCGCAGAACCGCCGGCTGATCCTGGAGGAGGCCGCCGGGGTCGCCGGCCTGCACACCCGCCGTCACGAGGCCGAGCTGAGGCTGAGGGCCGCCGAGGTGAACCTCACCCGGCTGGACGACCTGATCGGCGAGCTGGACTCGGCCGCCGCCCGCCTGCGCCGCGAGGCCCGCCAGGCCGAGGCCTACAAGAAGATCTCCGCCGAGATCCGCACCCTGCAGTCGGCGGTGCTGTTCGCCCGCTGGAGCGAGGCGCGGCTGGCGCTGCAGACGGTGGAGGCCGACGCCGAGACCTCGCTGAAGCTGGTGGAGGCCGCGACCCTGGAGGCGGCGTCCGCCGCCGCCGAGGCGATCAGGGCCGAGGAGGCGATCAAGCCGCTGCGCGACGAGGAGATGGCCGCCTCGGCGATCCTGCACCGGCTGTCGGTCGAGCGCGACCGGCTGGACCACGAGGCCCAGCGCATCGCGGCCGAGGCCGTGCGCCTGGCCGAGGCGATCGCCCGCATCGACACCGACCGCGCCCGCGAGGAGATCATCGTCGAGGACGCCCGCGGCGCCCTGGAGCGGCTGACCCAGGAGAGCGACCGGCTGGCGGCCGAGATCGCCGCCGCGCCCGAGCGCGCGCCGCAGCTGGAGGCCGCCTTCCGGCTGGCCGAGTCCGAGCGGGCCCGCACCGAGACCGAGGTCCTGCGGCTGAACGCCGAGGCCGCCGCCGACCAGGCCCGCCGCGAGGCCGCCCAGGGCCGCGTGGCCGACGCCCAGAGCCGGGTCGGACGCGCCAGCCGGGCGATGGAGATGGCCCGGGCAGACCGCGCGGCCCTGGGCGGCTCGGAGAACCCCGCCGCCACCGCGGCCTGGGCGGCGCTCGAGCAGGCCGAGGCGGCGCTGGTCGCCGCGCGCCAGGGGCTGGAGGCCGCGGAAGGCCAGCGCGCCCAGGCCGCCGAGGCCGAGGCCGCCGCCCGCGACGCCGCCCGCCGGACCGAAGACCAGCTGGGCCGGCTCAAGACCGAGGCGAGGGGCCTGGCCCAGCTCTTGGCGTCCGAACGCAAGGAGGGCTTCCGCCGCGCCATGGACGCCGTCTCCGCCCAGCGGGGCCACGAGGCGGCGCTGGCCGCGGCCCTGGGCGACGACCTCAACGCGGCGCTGGACGACAAGGCCTCGGCCTACTGGGGCGGCGCCGAGGCGCCCGCGGCCGCCTGGCCCGAGGGGGTCCAGCCCCTGGCCTCGGTGGTGCGCGCCCCGGCCGAGTTGGCCGCGCGCCTGGCGCTCACCGGCCTGGTCGCCCGCGAGGACGGCGCCCGGCTGCAGCGGGCGCTGACGCCCGGCATGCGGCTGGTGTCGCTGCAGGGCGACCTCTGGCGCTGGGACGGCTTCGTGGCCCGCGCCGACGCCCCCCGGCCCGCCGCCGTGCGCCTGGCCCAGAAGGCCCGGCTGGAGGAGGTCGAGGCCGAGATCGAGACCCTGACGCCGGCGTCCCGCGCCGCCGCGGAGGCCCAGGCCGACGCCGGCAAGGCCCTGGCCGCCGCCGACCAGGCCCAGCGCGCCGCCCGCGCCCTCGTGCCCGACGCCGCGCGGCAGCTGGGCCGCGCCCGAGAGGAGGTTGAGCGCCACGCCCGCGAGGCCGCCCGCCGCGATGCCCGCGCCCAGTCGCTGGACGAGACCATCGCGCGCTTCGACGCCGAGCGCGCCGAGGCCGAGACCGCGCTGCAGGCCGCCCTCGCCGAGGCCGCGGCCCTGCCGGAGACCGACGACTTCGCGCCTCAGCTCGACGCCGCCCGCGCCGTGGCGTCGGCCGCGCGGGAGGCCGCCTCCAAGGCCCGCGCCGACATGGACATGGAGCGCCGCGAGCGCGAGGGCCGCCAGGCGCGCCTGGACGGGGTCAGGCGCGACGCCGAGGAATGGACCGCCCGCTCGGCCCACGCCGCCGAGCGCATCGGCCAGCTGGCCAGGGAGCGCGACAAGACCACCGCGGCCCAGGCCGCCCTTCGCGAGGAGCCCGGCAAGCTGGAGGCCGCCCGCCTGCGGCTGCTGGACGAGCTGGGCGCCGCCGAGGCCCGCCTGGCCGCCGCCGCCGACGCCTTCGCCGCCGCCGACGCGGCCCGCACCACCGCCGACCGGAACGCCCGCGCCGCCGAGCAGCGCGCCTCGGAGGCCCGCGAGCTCAGGGCCGGCCTGGCCGCCCGCCTCGACGGCGCCCGCGAGCGCCTGCAGGAGACCGCCGCCGCCATCCGCGAGATCGCCATGCGCGAGCCCGAGGAGCTGGGCTCCCTGCTGGACGAGGCCGCCGTCAGGCTGCCCAGGGACGCCCACGAGACCGAGCAGCGGCTGGCCCTCTTGGAGCGCCAGCGCGAATCGATCGGGGCGGTGAACCTGCGCGCCGAGGAGGAGGCGGCCGAATACGGCGAGCGGCTGAAGACCCTCAAGGCCGAGCGCACCGACCTCTCCGGCGCGGTGGCAAAGCTGCGCCGCGCCATCGAGGAGCTGAACGGCGAGGGGCGCGAGCGGCTGCTGGCCGCCTTCGAGGTGATCAACGGCCACTTCCAGGCGCTCTTCCAGGCCCTGTTCGAGGGCGGCCAGGCCGAGCTGCGGCTGGTGGAATCCGAGGACCCGCTGGAGGCGGGCCTGGAGATCTTCGCCTGCCCGCCCGGCAAGCGCCTGGCCTCCATGTCGCTGATGAGCGGCGGCGAGCAGGCCCTGACCGCCATGGCCCTGATCTTCGGGGTGTTCCTGGCCCAGCCGGCGCCGATCTGCGTGATGGACGAGGTGGACGCGCCGCTGGACGACCACAACGTCGACCGCTTCTGCAACCTGATGAACGAGATGCGCGCCCGCACCGAAACGCGCTTCATCTGCATCACCCACAACCCGGTGACCATGTCGCGGATGGACCGGCTCTATGGGGTGACCATGCCCGAGCGCGGCGTCTCCCAGCTGGTCTCGGTGGACCTGCGCCAGGCCGAGGCCCTGGCGGCGGAGTAGCGCCCGCCATCGCGCTCGCGGGCCCGATCCGTTTGCAACACCTGTCACACAGCGGCTGGCGTGAGTTGACGCAGGCTGGGAAAGTCGATTTTTTTCAACTGCTTATACTGACCACGGCGAACCTTGACGCATTGCGGCGAGGTCTTTAGGTTCCGCGCCGACCAAGCCGGGCCGCGGCGATGTCGTGGTCAACCCAGACCAGGCCATGCCGAAGCCCAACGATCGACCCGACGAGGCGCTTGGCCGCCTCAACGAAGGGCTCAAGGCCTTCGAAGCCGCGCGGGGACGGTCCGCCTCCTGGGAGGTGAGCCGTGGGATCGGAGAGGGCTACCGCCTTCTTGCGGAGTTGATCGGCGGCGTGCTCGGGGGCGTGGGGTTCGGTTGGTTGTTCGACCGCATCGCTCATACCCAGCCCTGGGGTATCGCGATCGGCGTTGCGCTGGGCGCGGGCATGTCGGTGTACATGGCCGCCCACACCGTGGCGCGCATGGGAAAGAAAGCTCTTGGGGAGGCGCCGCCGCCGGCGGCCCTGCCCGACGACGACGAGGATTGAAAGGACGTTCGAGCCGATGCCGGCCATCGACCCGATGCACCAGTTCCTGATCCACAAGGTTGTGGATCTGCCCCCTGTGCCGACGCCGCTGGGGCCGCTGGATCTTTCGATCACCAATTCGGTGGTCACCATGATCGCCGGCGCGGCGATCATCAGCCTGTTCTTCCTGCTGTCGGCGCGCCGCGAGGTGGTGCCGGGCCGCATGCAGGCGCTGGCCGAGATGGCCCACAACCTGATCGACGGCGTGCTGGTGGGCCCGATCATGGGCCACAACGGCCGGCCCTATGTGCCGTTCGTCTTCACCATCTTCATGGTGGTGCTGGTGTTCAACATGATGGGCATCTGGCTGGCGATCGGGAACCTCGGCGGCCTGTCCCTGACCTTCACCGTCACCGCCCAGCTGGCCTGCACCGTGGCCCTGGCGCTCCTGACCTTCATCTCGGTGATCGTCATCGGCTTCCTGAAGAACGGCCTGAAGTTCTTCAAGCTGTTCGTGCCCAGCGGCATGCCCTTCGGCCTGCTCCTGCTGATGGTGCCGATCGAGATCATCTCCTTCGTCGTCCGCCCGCTGACCCTGTCGATGCGACTGTTCGGCAACATGATCGGCGGCCACGTGGTCATGTACATGTTCGCCAGTTTCGTGGTCAGCCTGGCCATGTTCGCCATGGGCGGGAACCTGCTGGGCTGGCCCCTGTCGGGCATATCCTTCGCCATGGTGGTGGCGCTGACCGGCCTGGAGCTGATCGTCGCCTTCCTGCAGGCCTTCGTGTTCGCCGCGCTGGCCTGCGTCTATCTCAACGAAGTCGTGAACCTCGGCCACGGGCACTGAGCCCTCCGGCCGATCCAAATCCAACTCCTAGGGGAGCCTTCCAAATGGACGTCACTGCAGCCAAGTACATCGGGGCGGGTCTCGCCACCATGGGCGTGATCGGGGCCGGCATCGGCCTTGGCGTGCTGTTCGGCAACTTCCTGTCGGGCGCGCTGCGCAACCCGTCGGCCGCGCCGAGCCAGCAGCCGATGCTGTTCCTGGGCATGGCCCTGACCGAAGCCATGGGCATCTTCGCCCTGGTGCTGGCCTTCATCATCCTGTTCGTGAAGGTGGGCTAAGGCCCCATGGCGAACGCCGCGACCACAGCCGGCACGGAGCAGCCCCACGGTTCGGGCGGGCTGCCGCAGTTCGACACCAGCCTGTGGCCAGGCCAGATGGTCTGGTTCCTGATCGTGTTCGCGGTGCTGTTCGCCTTGATGGCCAAGGTGTTCGTCCCGCGGGTCGGCGGGGCCATCGCCGACCGCGAGGACCGCATCTCGGGCGACATCGCCCAGGCGCGGGGGCTGAAGGACCAGGCCGAGGCCCAGGCCGCCGAGGCCGAGGCCGAGATGGCCCAGGCCCGGGCCCGCTCGCACAAGCTGGCGGCGGACGCCAAGGCGCGGGTGCAGGTCGAGGCCAGCGCCCGCCAGGCGGCCGAGGAAGCCCGGCTGGGCGAGAGCGTCGCCAAGGCCGAGGCCCAGATCCGCGCCTCGCGCGACCAGGCCATGGGCCACGTGCGCGAGATCGCGTCCGACACGGTGAAGGTCATCGTCGCCAGGCTCGTCGGCGCCGAGCCCTCCGCGGCCGACGTCAAGGCCGCCCTGGCCGAGCGGAGCTAGGAGACCCAAGTGGAGCTGTTGCAGGACGCCGAATTCTGGGTCGGGATCGCCTTCGTCCTCTTCCTGGGGATCTTGGTCTGGCTGAAGGTCCCCAAGCTGGTGGCCGCAGCCCTGGACGCGCGCGCCGAGCAGATCCGCGCCGAGCTGGCCGAGGCCGAGCGCCTGCGCAAGGAGGCCGAGAACCTGCTGGCCTCGATCCGCGCCCGCCGCGAAGCCGCCGAGGCCCAGGCCGCCGAGCTGCTGGCCAGCGCCGAGGTCGAGGCGCGCCAGCTGGAAGCCGACGCCCACGCGCGGCTGGAGGAGCAGATCAGGCGCCGCGGCGAGATCGCCCAGGCCAAGATCGCCCAGGCCGAGGCTCAGGCCGCCGCCGAGGTCAAGGCCGCCGCCGCCGAACTGGCCATCGAGGCCGCCGCGGCGATCCTGGCCGCGCGGGCGGCCGCGCTGACCTCCGATCCCCTGGTCGACCAGGCCATGGGCGACCTCTCGGCCAAGCTCCAGTAGCGCCCGCGGGCCGGGCGGACCGCGGCCCCGCTCCCCTAGGGTCCAGACTCAATTGCCGCCGGAATTTCAGCGCCCTATGTGGAGTCATCCCGGAAGCTCGCGGAGCGAGTTGTCCGGGATCGCGGCAGGCGCTGGCGCCCTTGGCGATCCCGGCTCTCCGCCCCGCTGCGCAGGGCTGCGGCCGGGATGACACTGTGAATTAGGCCGCAGCCAATCGAGTACGACCCCTAGCGGCGGCGGTTCTTGATCGCCCGCCGGACGCGCCGCAGCATGCGAAGCCGGCGCAGCCGCCAGGGCGTGATCATCCGCTCGACC
>JANWHQ010000006.1 GCA_025450315.1 Caulobacteraceae bacterium | reverse complement strand
TCTTCTGCAAACTCAAGGAGTTCAAGCGCATCGCCATGCGCAGCGACAAAACCGATCAGAGCTTCTCAGCCATGATCTACGTCGCCGCCGCCCTAATCCACTCGCGGTGAATCTCAACAGGCCCTAGGACGTTTGACTGGCGCTAACCCCGCCATGCGGGCCGGCAGACTTCGAGACGCTGACATCCCGATTCAGCGGCAGCGCGCCTTGTCAGCGGGGGGTCGAGTTGTCCTCGATCTCCCCCTCGCGATCTTGGCGACCATGATGGCCGCTCCATTCACGTCGCCGGGGCATTCGCCTGCCTCGCCTCGATCACCAGTCTGTAGCGCCTCCTCAGGCGGCCGAGGTAGAACTGGAGCGCCGCAAACGGAACGCCCACCACCGTGTGACGGCTCGCTCGCCGGCCGGCCGGTTCCGGTCGGCCTGGGCGCGGGATAGCGCTCGTCGAGTCCGCGTGGCGCCTTGTCTTGGGCGCCGTTTCGCCGGAGCCCCTCTTGCCAGGCCGCCCATGCGAAGGGTCCCGGGCGGCGTCGCTCGGGACCCTGCACGTCGATGCGGCTTCGGGACGTCGGCCTTGAGACGGCGTCCCGCTCAGTCAGCGATCGTCGGACGAATAGTCGCGCGGCGGCGGATAATCCCGCGACCGCGTCGAGGCGGCCCCCAGGAAGGCCCCGCCACCGCCGCCCACGGCCGCGCCGACCGCGGCGCCCGGGGCGCAGCCGATCGGAATCGTCACGAGGCACCCGATCAGGGCGCCCACGCCCGCGCCGCCCACGCCGCCCTTCACGGTGTTCGCGGCGACCCGATCGCCGTAGTCGTGATCATACCTGTCCTGAGCAAAGGCCGCGCCCGTCATGAGAGTGAGCGCCGCAATGCCCGTCAACAACTTCCGGATCATGCCAGTTCTCCTTAAGCTGTGGCGCGGCTGTTCGGCCGGCAACTACTATAAAACGCCGCTTCAGGAGCGTCGTTCCGACCTGGAGACATTTGGAATACCCGCGCGGGTGTTCTACAGCAGCGCCTCGAAGGCGCCGCCACATCTATCGTCAAGGCTCAGCAGGATGCGGCCTAGGTCCCCGCCGCTTCCCCGGCGTCCTCCAGCGGCGCGCTGACCCGGAGCGAGGTGATCTGGTTCTTCTGGCGGCGCATCACCTGGAATCGGTGGCCGTGGAAGATGAAGGTCTGGCCGGGCTCGGGGATGGTCTGGGCCTCGTGGATCACCAGCCCCGCCACCGTCACCCAGTCGTCGTCCGGCAGGTCCCAGTCCATGGCGCGGTTGAGGTCGCGGATGGTCACCTGGCCGTTCACCGCCACCGAGCCGTCGGCCTGCCGGCGCACGCCCTGGACCGGCATGTCGTACTCGTCCTCGATCTCGCCGACGATCTCCTCGAGGATGTCCTCCAGCGTCACCAGACCTTGCAGCGCCCCGTATTCGTCGACCACCAGGGCCAGGGGGTTCTTGGCCCGCAGGAAGGCGCTCAGCTGGTCCTTGAGGTTGGTGGTCTCGGGGATGAACCAGGGCTGGCGGGCGATGGCCGCCACGTCCAGCTCGTCGGCCCTGCCGCCCTTGGCCGCGACCGCCTTCAGCAGGTCGCGGGCGTGGATCACTCCCACGATGTTCTCCGGATCGTCCTTGAACAGCGGCATGCGGGTGTGGGGCGCGTTCATCGCCGCGGCGACCAGCTCCCGCGGCGACAGGTCGGCGTCCAGCATGGCGATGGCCTTGCGGTGGACCATCACTTCCGAGACGTCCATCTCGGAGAGGTCCAGCACCGCGCCCAGCATCCGCCGGTCGCGGCTCTCGATGGAGCCGCCTTCGTGGTGGAACTCGACGGCCCCGCGAATCTCCTCGTGCGCGGCGAAGACGTCGGCCTTCATGTCGATGCTGACGCCGAACAGGTTCAGCGTCCGGCGCACGATCCACTGGATGGCGTCGACGATCGGGTCCAGCAGCTTGACGAAGAACAGCACGAAGGCCGACAGGCCGCGCGCCACGTCGTCGGGCCGTGTGATGGCCAGGGTCTTGGGCAGCACCTCGACGAACACCAGCACCAGGGCGGTCATCACCGCGGTGGCGAGCACCACGCCCCAGGCGCCGGGCACGACCTTGCCGATGAACTCCGTGGCCAGGGCCGAGCTCAGGATGTTGATCAGGTT
Source organism: Caulobacteraceae bacterium (assembly GCA_025450315.1). Taxonomy (GTDB): domain Bacteria; phylum Pseudomonadota; class Alphaproteobacteria; order Caulobacterales; family Caulobacteraceae; genus JANWHQ01. The sequence goes on along the minus strand of JANWHQ010000006.1, from coordinate 18,753 downwards.
GTAGCCGAGCAGGACCGCCCCGATCATGCTCTCGCGGTCGCCGATCAGCCGGTTGACCCGGCCCGCCGCCTTGTCGCCGTCCTTCTCCAGCTGGTGCATGCGTCCGCGGCTGGCGGCGGTCAGCGCCGTCTCGGCCGCCGAGAACAGGGCCGAGATCGACAACAGGATCAGGATCAGGACGAACACGCCGCCCAGCGTCATCATGGCCTTGCGCCCTCTTCGATCAGGAAGTTCCGCACCTCGCCGGCGTCGACGTCCTTGGCGACGAAGGCGTCGCCAAGACCGCGGGCGAGGATGAAGGTGAGCTTGCCGCCCTCGGCCTTCTTGTCCTGGACCATGTGGCCGATCAGGGCGTCCGCCGGGAAAGGCCCGCCCTTCAGCTGGCCCAGGCGCGAGGGCAGGCCGGCGGCGGCGATGGCGGCCGTGGCGCGTTCGGCGTCCTGGCCGGCGCACAGGCCCCGCCTGGCCGAGAAGCGGAAGGCGAGGGCGCACCCGATGGCCACGCCCTCGCCGTGCAGCAGCCGGTCGCCGAAGCCGGTCTCGGCCTCCAGGGCATGGCCGAAGGTGTGGCCGAGGTTCAGGAGGGCGCGGCGCCCGGTGGTTTCCTTCTCGTCGTCGGCGACGATCTCCGCCTTCATCTCCACCGAACGCGCGACGGCGCGGCCCAGGGCCTCCGGCTCGCGCGCCAGGGCCCGGCCGCCGTTGGCCTCCAGCCATTCGAAGAAGCCGAAATCGCCGAGCAGGCCGTACTTGAGCACCTCGGCATAGCCGGCCCGCACCTGGCGGTCGGGCAGGGTCGCCAGCACGTCCAGGTCGGCCAGCACCAGCCGCGGCTGGTGGAAGGCGCCGATCAGGTTCTTGCCCTGGGGCGTGTCGATCGCGGTCTTGCCGCCCACCGAGGAGTCCACCTGGGCGAGCAGGGTGGTGGGGACCTGGATGAAGTCGATGCCGCGCTTGTAGATGGCCGCCGCGAAGCCCGCGAGGTCGCCGACCACCCCGCCGCCGAAGGCCACGATCAGGTCGCCGCGGTCGAGCTTGAGGTCCAGCAGCCGGCCCGACAGCCGGGCCAGATGGGCGAAGCTCTTGGTCTCCTCGCCCGGCGGCAGGACGATCAGCTCCACCTCGATCCCGGCCGCCTCGAGGCTCTGCTTCAGCGCCTGGCCGTGGGCGGCCGCGACCGTCTCGTCGGTGACCACCGCCGTGCGCGCCCGCTTCAGCAGCGGCCGGATCAGCGCCCCCGTCCGGGCCAGCAGGCCCGGTCCGATCAGCACCGGATAGGCCCGCTCGCCGAGTCCCACGTCGATCCTGGTCATCAGCCGGCCGCCGGCTCGAGCCGGCGCCCCAGGGCGGCCAGGATGGCGTCGACCGCGGCGCTGGCCGGGCGGTCGTCGGTATGGACGGTGATGTCGGCCTCGGCATAGACCGGATAGCGCTTGTCCATCAGCTCCTGCAGCACCTGGCGCGGGTCCTTGCCGATTAACAGCGGCCGGGTGGCCTTGCGCCCGACGCGGCGCACCAGCACGTCGAGATCGGCTTTCAGCCAGACGGTGATGGCCTTCTCCTTCATCAGCAAGCGGGTCTGCGGGTCCATGAAGGCGCCGCCTCCGGTGGCCAGCACATGCCGGGGCTCCTGCAGCAGGAGCCGCCCGATCACCCGCCGTTCGCCAGCCCGGAACTCGGCCTCGCCCCGTTCGGCGAAGATCTCGGGAATCGTTCGTCCGGCGGCGGTCTCGATCTCCTGGTCGGCGTCGCGGAACGGCAGCTCCAGCGCTTGCGCCAGCCGCCGTCCGATGGTGGATTTGCCTACGCCCATGAGGCCCACAAGCGCTATGGTGCGCTCGGCGGGCGGCGGGTCGGACGTCATGGCTGCGCCTTTCGGTCTTTGCGCGGGCAGGCGAATCGGCCGCCGGCTGGGCAGGATGCGGCGCTAGCGTTTCTTGGGAGCCCCTTCATGGCTGACCCCGCCTTTACACGATCGAGCGCCGCTGCGCCAAACCGCAGGCTGGGCCGCGGACCGGCGACCCTGGCTCTGATGGCCGCCCTGGCCCTGGGCGCGCCGGCCCTGGCGCAGGTGCAGGTCCAGCCGCTGGCGGCGCCGGACCTGTTCTCGATCGGCGGGGGCCATTCGGATCTGCCCGCCGACCTCTGGCGCGGCTCCTCCGGCGCCCTGGCCAAGCAGGTCATCCCCGAGCTGGCGTCCCATCCGGTGACCCCCGCGGCCGCGGCCCTGGCGCGCCACGTGCTGGAGGCCGGCGCCAACGGCCCCGAGGACGCCGGCAACGATCCTGATCTCGCCGGCGCGCGCGCCGAGGCCCTGCTGCAGCTGGGCGGCGTCGCGGCGGCCCAGGCCATCGCGGGCGCAGCCCAGAACCTGACCCAGCTTCCCGCCCTGTCGCGGGTGGCGGCCCAGGCGGACCTGATCACCGGCCAGGACGACAAGGCCTGCGCCGTCGGCGACGCCTTGACGCTGGGGCGCGAGGGGGCCTTCTGGCTCCGGCTGCGCGCCTATTGCCAGGCCCGCGCCGGCCAGAGCGCGCCCGCCCAGCTGACCCTCGAGCTGGCTGATCAGCAGGAGCACCGGGCCGACTTCGAGCGGCTGATGACCGCGCTGCTGTCGGGGCCGCAGCCGGGGGCCAAGATCCAGCCGGCGCTGGATACCGCCTTGGATTTCGCCATCTCGCGCAAGCTGGGGCTCGACTGGGCGCCGGCCCTGGACGGCGCGCCCGCCTCGATCGCCGTGGCCGTGGCCCAGGACGCGACCCCGCCGCCGGCCGTGCGCCTGGCCGCCGCCGCCCGCGCCGCCCGGCTCGGCATCGCCGTGCCCGAGGCCTACGCCGCCGTGACCCCGGCGCCGGCCGCTCGGCCGTCCGCCGACACCCCCGGCCCCCTGGGCGAGGCGACGCTGGTGGCCCTGGCCGGCTCTACCAACGACCTGACGCTGAAGGAATCGGCGGTCATCATGCTGCTGCGCCGGGCCAAGGATGGGCCCGAGTTCCAGGCCCTGTCGCGCCTGGTCGCGCCGGCGATCGCCCAGCTGATGAACGCCAAGCCGGTGCTGCGCCAGCCCTTCATGTTCGCCATGGCCGCCGCCGCGACCGGCGACGTCGCCTCCGCCAAGGCCGCGCGCGCCCAGGTGGGGCAGGCGAGCGGAGGGCCCGCGCCGGTGGACCTCGCGGTGCTGGACGCCCTGATCGCCGCGGCCGCCGACCCCGTCGATCCCGCCTCCGTCCGCGCCCTGGACATCGCCGCGGTCGGGGTGGAAGGCGCGGCCAAGACCCGCACGGCCGGCGCCATGGCCCTGCTGGGCGGCTTCGTCCCCCTGGGCCCCCAGGCGCGCTTCGAGGTGGCGGACGGCGATCTCGGCGCGGCCCAGGCCCCGGCCGGCCGTCTCCTGGCGCTGGAGCAGTCCGCCGAGCAGGGCCGCCTCGGCGATGTCGCCCTCTACATCCTGGGGACCGCCGTGGAAGCCGGACCGCACGGCCCGACGCCCGGCGAGCGGGCGCTGATGATCCGCGCCCTGCGCCTGGTCCACCTGGACGCCGACGCGCGCGCCTTCGCCATCGAGGGCCTGGTCGCCCTGCAGGCCCACCCGTGACATGACCGGCGGCTGGGCCGAAGCGTTCCTGGAGATGATGGCCGTCGAGCGCGCAGCGGCCAAGAACACCCTGACTGCCTATGGCAGGGACCTGGAGGATGCGTCGGGCTACCTGGCCGGGCGCGGCCGCGACCTCTCCACCGCCTCGGCCGAGGACGTGGAGGCGTATTTCGTCCACCTCGGCGCCCGCGGTCTGTCGGCCTCCACCGCGGCCCGGCGGCGGGCGGCGGTGCGGCAGTTCTACCGCTTCGTGCTGGGCGAAGGCTGGCGCGGCGACGACCCCTCCCGCCGGGTCGACGCGCCCAAGCAGGGCCGCCCGCTGCCCAAGGTGCTGAGCCGCGAGGAAGTCTCGGCCCTGATCGCCGCGGCCGGCGCCCGGGACGGGGCCCAGGGCCTCAGGCTGAACAGCATGATCGAGCTGATCTACGCCTCGGGCCTCAGGGTCTCGGAGCTGCTGGCCCTGCCGCTGACGGCGCTGGCGGGCGATCCGGCCTATCTGATGGTCAGGGGCAAGGGCGGCAAGGAGCGATTGGCGCCCCTGAACGACGCCGCGAGGGGGGCGGTGAAGGCCTATCTGGCAGTCCGGCCCCGCTTCCTGCCCAAGGGGTCGAAGGTCAATCCCTGGCTGTTCCCCTCGCGTGGCGCGGAGGGCCGGCTGACCGCCCGCCGCTTCGCCCAGATGCTCGACGAGGCCGCGATCCAGGCGGGGATCGATCCCGGCCGCGTCAGCCCGCACGTGCTGCGCCATGCCTTCGCCACCCACCTGCTGGAAGGCGGAGCGGACCTGCGGGTGGTGCAGACGCTGCTCGGTCACGCCGACATCACCACCACCCAGATCTACACCCACGTCGCCGAGGACCGGCTGCGCGAAGTGGTGCAGACCAAGCATCCCCTGGCCCGCAAGGGCTGAGCCAAGCGCCGCCTCGCGCGTTGTTGTTCGGCTTGAGCTTGTGACCGGGCAGGTTCCCGCCTAAGTCTCCGCCCTTTGCGAACGGCAAGCACGTTTGGAATGACCGTCGTCCCTCGCCATTACCTCGATTTCGAACGGCCGATCGCCGAGCTGGAGGCCAAGCTCGGCGAGCTGGAGACCCTGGCGGACACCGCCGGCGACCAGGGCGGCATGGACGGCAACATCGCCTCTCTGAAGGGCCAGGTGGAGGATCTCCGCCGCGAGGCCTACGCCAATCTCTCCGCCTGGCAGAAGGCCGAGGTGGCCCGCCATCCCGAGCGACCGCACTTCGTCGACTACCTCGACACCCTGATCGACGAGTTCGTGGAGCTGAAGGGCGACCGCAAGTTCGCCGACGACCAGGCGATCATCGGCGGGCTCGGGCGCTTCCGCGGCCAGCCGGTGATGGTGATCGGCCAGGAGAAGGGCCACGACGCGGCCACCCGCACCCGCCACAACTTCGGCATGGCCCACCCGGAGGGCTACCGCAAGGCGGTGCGGCTGATGGACCTGGCTGACCAGTACGGCCTGCCGGGGCTGACCTTCGTCGACACCGCCGGCGCCTGGCCGGGCGTGGGCGCCGAGGAGCGGGGCCAGGCCGAGGCCATCGCCCGCTCGACCGAGCGCTGCCTGACGCTGGGATCGCCGCTGGTCTCGACCATCATCGGCGAGGGCGGGTCGGGCGGCGCCATCGCCCTGGCGGCCGCCAACAAGGTGCTGATCCTGCAGTATTCGATCTATTCGGTGATCTCGCCGGAGGGCTGCGCCTCGATCCTGTGGCGCGACTCCGAGCGCAAGCGCGACGCGGCCGAGGCGCTGAAGCTGACCGCCGACGACCTGATCGGCTTCGGCATCGTCGACCGCATCATCGAGGAGCCGGTGGGCGGCGCCCACTCCGATCCCGACGCCGCCATCGCCGCGGTGGGCCAGGCGGTGGAAGAGGAGCTGCGCCAGCTCTCCAACCTCGGACCCGACGAACTGCGCCGCCAGCGCGCCGACCGCTTCATGGCCATCGGGCGCAATCTCTGAGCCGCGGCTTCAGGCCACCTGCTTCAACGCCTCGCCGATCTGGTCGACGGCTTCGGGCGTAGTGGCCCACGAGCACATGAAGCGCACCGTTCCGTCGGTGAAGCGGTAAACGAACCAGCCCGTAGCGCGCAGGCGCTCCAGCGCCGCATCGTCCATCCCCACGAAGACCGCGTTGGCCTGGACCGGATGGCGCACCTTGAAGGGCATCAGGCCGGCGAGCCGGCTCGCCATGGCGTTGGCGTGGCGCGCTCGCTCGAGCCAGGCGCCCGACTTCAGCATGCCGATCCAGGGCGCCGAGAGGAACCGGCCCTTGGACGGCAGCTGGCCGGCCTGTTTCAGCCGCGCGTCGAACCGGCGCGCCAGGGCCTTGTCGAACAGCACCACCGCCTCGGAGGGCGGCATGCCGGCCTTGGTCCCGCCGACGACCAGGATGTCGACGCCGAGGGTCTTCAGCTGCTTCACCTCGAAGCCGGAGGCGGCCGCATTGGCCAGGCGCGCGCCGTCCAGGTGCACAGGCAGGCCCTTGCCTCGGGCGATCCGGGTGAGGGCCAGGATCTCGGCCTCGGAATAGACCGTGCCGTATTCGGTGGCGTTGGTCAGCGACAGGGCCGCCGGCGACTGGCGATAGGAGACGTCGGGCGCCTCCAGCGCCTGGGCCAGCGCCGCCGGATCGATCCGTCCCGAGGCGCCCTTCAGGCCGATCAGCCCCAGGCCGTGGCCGAACAGGCCCGGCGCCCCGGTCTCGTCGGTGCAGACGTGGGCGTGCTCGTGGGCGACGACGGCTTCGAACGGCCGGCAGAGCGCCGCCAGCGAGATGGCGTTGGACGCCGTGCCCGAGGCGACGAAGCGGACCTCGGCGTCGCTGTCCAGGAGCGCGCGCACCAGGTCGGCGGCCTCGGCGGTGACCGCGTCGGTCCCGTAGCCGGAAGTGAAGCCGGAATTGGCCTGGACCAGGGCGTCCAGCGCCTCGGGCGCGGCGCCGGCGGTGTTGTCGGAGGCGAAGTCGTAGCGGGCCATGCCGTGCAGCTAGCCGGCCGCTCTCGCATTGTCATCCCGGAAAGCCCCACCGCGGCTTGTCCGCGATCGCAACGGACGCCCGCGCGAAGCGAGGCCGCTAGAGCAGCGCCCCGTGGCAGTGCTTGAACTTCTTGCCCGAGCCGCACGGGCAGGGGGCGTTGCGGCCGGTGCGCTCCCAGCCCGAGGGCAGGGACGTCAGGGGCAGGGCCTGGCGCTGGTCCACCGGGCCGAAGACGCCGCGGGCGGCCTCGTTCTCGCCGGTGTAGGGATCCATGTGCACCTCGACCAGCTCGCCGCGCGGCAAGGGCTCCAGCGGCGGCGGCTCCTCGTAGCGGATCTCCAGCGTCATCAGCCAGCGGGTCACGTTGTGGCGCAGGTCCGCCAGCAGCTTCTCGAACAGCGAGAAGGCCTCGCTCTTGTACTCGTTCAGGGGATCGCGCTGGCCGTAGCCGCGAAGGCCGATGACGTTCCTCAGATGGTCGAGGTGCATCAGGTGCTCTCGCCACTCGACGTCCATCATCTGGAGCAGGATGTTCTTCTCCAGCCCGCGCATGTGCTCGGGGGTGATCTCGACCTCGCGCGCGGCGGCCCGGGCCTCGACCGCCTGGAGCAGGCGCTGCTCGATCTCCTCGTTGGCGATGCCTTCCTCGGCGGCCCAGTCCTTGACCGGCAGTTCGAGCCCGAAGGTCTCGCGGACCTGCTCGTCCAGACCCTCGATGTCCCACTGCTCGGCATAGGCCTTGGGCGGCAGCCGCCGCGTGACGATATCGATCACGCTCTCGCGGCGCATCTGGGCGATCACGTCGGAGAGGTCGGTGTCGTGCATGAACTCCTGGCGCTGCTCGAAGATGGCCTTGCGCTGGTCGTTGACGACGTCGTCGTACTTCAGGACGTTCTTGCGGATGTCGTAGTTGCGCGCCTCGACCTTCTTCTGGGCGGTGGCGATGGCCGAGTTCAGCCAGCGGTGGGTGATGGCCTCGCCTTCCTGCACGCCGAAGGTGCGCATGATCGAGTCCAGCCGCTCGCCGGCGAAGATGCGCAGCAGGTCGTCCTCGCAGGACAGAAAGAACTTGGAGTGGCCCGGGTCGCCCTGGCGGCCGGTCCGGCCGCGGAGCTGGTTGTCGATGCGCCGGCTCTCGTGGCGCTCGGTGCCCAGCACGTAGAGGCCGCCGGCCTCCAGGGCCTGCTGCTTCAGGCCGGCGATCTCCTGCTCCATCTCGCGGCGCTGCTCGAGCGCCATCTCCGGGGTGACCTCGACGCCCAGGGCGCGCTGCTCGTGGCGCCAGCGCTCGATCTTCATGTCGAGGTTGCCGCCCAGCTGGATGTCGGTGCCGCGGCCGGCCATGTTGGTGGCGATGGTGACCGCGCCCGGAACCCCGGCGTCGGCGACGATATAGGCCTCCTGCTCGTGGTAGCGGGCATTCAGCACGTTGTGCGGGATGCCGGTCTTCTTCTTGCCGTCGAGCTCGAACTTGTGGGCCTTCAGAAGCTCGGACAGGTGCTCGGACTTCTCGATTGAGACGGTGCCCACCAGGATCGGCTGGTTACGCACGTAGCAGTCCTCGATCACCTTGATGATCGCCTGGTTCTTCTCCTCGCCGGTGCGGTAGACCTCGTCGTCGTCGTCGATCCGCGCCACCGGCCGATTGGTGGGGATCTCGACCACGTCCATCTTGTAGATGTCGAGGAACTCCTGAGCCTCGGTGGCGGCCGTGCCGGTCATGCCCGACAGCTTCTCATAGAGGCGGAAGTAGTTCTGGATGGTCACCGAGGCCAGGGTCTGGTTCTCGGGCTGGATATCGACCTTCTCCTTGGCCTCGATCGCCTGGTGCAGGCCCTCCGACAGCCGCCGGCCGTGCATCATGCGGCCGGTGAACTCGTCGATCAGGATGATCTCGCCGTCGCGGATGATGTAGTCGCGGTCGCGCTGGTAGAGCACGTTGGCCCTCAGCGCCTGGTTGGAGTGGTGCACCACCGAGATGTTGGCCGGGTCGTAGAGGCCGGCGGAGTCCGGGGCCAGGTGGCCGCCCTGCTCCAGCATCTCCTCCAGGCGCTCCGTGCCGACCTCGGAGAACATCACCTGGCGCTGCTTCTCGTCGTGCTCGTAGGTCTGCGGATCCTGCACCAGCTCGCGCACCAGCGCGTCCATGGTGCGGTAGAACTCCGAGCGGTCCTCGGTGGGCCCCGAGATGATCAGCGGCGTGCGCGCCTCGTCGATCAGGATCGAGTCCACCTCGTCGACGATGGCGAAGTGGTGCCCGCGCTGGGACATCTCGCGCGGGTCGTAGGCCAGGTTGTCGCGCAGGTAGTCGAAGCCGAACTCGTTGTTGGTGCCGTAGGTGATGTCGGCGGCGTAGGAGCGGCTCCGCTCGCCCTGGCTGAGGCCGTGGATGATGACCCCGACCTCCATGCCCAGGAAGCGGTAGATCTGGCCCATCCATTCGGAGTCGCGCTGGGCCAGGTAGTCGTTGACGGTGACCACGTGCACGCCCTTGCCGGCCAGGGCGTTCAGATAGACCGGCAGGGTGGCCACGAGCGTCTTGCCTTCGCCGGTCCGCATCTCGGCGATGCCGCCCTTGTGCAGCACCATGCCGCCGACCAGCTGCACGTCGTAGTGGCGCTGGCCCAGGGTGCGCTTGGATGCTTCGCGCACGGTGGCGAAGGCCTCGACCAGCAGGTCCTCCAGCGTCTCACCCTTGGCGAAGCGGTCCTTGAATTCCTGGGTCTTGGCCCTGAGCTGCTCGTCCGACAGGGCGACGAACTGGGGTTCCAGCGCATTGATCTGCTGGGCCCGCGCCAGGTACGACTTGACCTTGCGGTCGTTGGAAGAGCCGAAAATCTTCTTGGCCAAGCCGAGCATGCGTGTTCCGGAAGTATCGAGCGGCGCGATGCCGGCCGGTGTTGTGCGCGGGAACCGGACGGATCTCGCCTGAATTGCGCGCGGGAGACTTAAGAAGGGGCCTCCCCGCTGTCAACGCGACGCACCATTCCCGCCGCCCTGCGATGAGCGGGGTTTGCCTCAGGGAGCGCCGCGGCCCTGGCGCCCGAGGTCCGAGGTGAAGACCGGGCCGCTGTCCGCCGACGCGACTGGGTTCGAGCCCAAATCCGGCGCCAGCTTCGCAAGACGGGGCAAAGCCGGTGTATATGCCCGCGCCGGCCCGACTCCCGGGCCGCGCCGCAGCGAGATGGATCGGCCGATGAGATTTCGGGCGCCCGGATGGAAAGGCCTTGGCTGCGCGATCGTGCTGGGGTGCGCGGCGCTGCTCTGCGCCTGTAGCCAGAAGACCGTGCTGGAGCGCGCCCCCGAGCCCGGCGACAAGGCGGTGGCCACCGTCAATGGCCAGACGGTCTGGGCCTCCGACGTCAAGCGCGAGGCGGTGAGCCAGGGCCTGATCGGCGAGGGCGAGCCTCTGGACGTCTCCTCGGACTCCTTCCGCCAGATGCTGGACGAGGTGATCGACGAGAAGCTGCTGGCCGGCGAGGCGCTCAAGCACAAGCTCGACAAGGATCCCATGGCCCAGCGGCGCTTCGCCGCCGCCCGCGACCAGATCCTGGGCAATCTGCTGGTCCAGAGCGTGGTCGACCGGGCGGTCACCGACCAGGCGATCCAGACCCTCTATCAGGAGCAGCTCAGCCGCTCGAAGCTGGCCGACGAGATTCACGCCCGCCAGATCGTGGTGGCTTCCGCCGCCGAGGCCGAGGCGATCAAGAAGCAGCTGGCCGCGGGCGCCTCGTTCGAGTCGCTGGCCATCGAGAAGTCGATCGACCAGGCCACCCGCTTCAACGGCGGCGACCTCGGCTACTTCACCACCGACGTCATGCCCGGCGCCTACGAGGCCGCGCTGAAGGACGCCAAGGCCGGCGAGATCGTGGGGCCGGTGAAGATCGATAACGGCTTTGCGGTGATCAAGGTCGAGGACCGGCGGCCCGAACAGCCGATCCCGCTGGAGCAGGCCCGGCCCCAGATCGTGCGCTTCCTGACCTACAACCAGGTGCGCGACCTGCTGAAGCGGCTGCGCGACCAGAGCAAGGTCAAGCTGCTGGTCAGCCCGCCCGCCGACGTGCCGGGGGCTCCGACCGAGCCGGCCTCGGCGCCGCCCGAGGCGGCGTCCCCTTCATCCGCGCCGGCCGCGCCGCCGGCCAAGTCCCGGAGTTCCGCCAAGTGAGCACGCCGGTCTCGCCGCTCGCCGTCCCCTTTCCCGAGATCGCCCCCGTCGCCGGCGTCGAGCTCGCGGTGGGACATGCGGGGCTCTACAAGCAGGTTCGCGACGACGTCCTCCTGATGCGCTTCGCCGAAGGGACCACCTGCGCGGGGGTCTTCACCCAGCACGCCGTGGGCTCGGCGCCGGTGGATTGGTGCAAGGCGCAGCTCGGCGGCGGCGGGGAGGCGAGGGGACTGGTGGTCAACGCCGGCTGCGCCAACGCCTTCACCGGCAAGCCGGGCGACGAGGCGGCCAAGCGGGTGGCCAAGGCCGCGGCCAGGCTACTGGGCTGCCGCAAACGCGAGGTCATGCTGGCCTCCACCGGCGTGATCGGCGTCCTGCTCGACGACGACAAGATCACCGCCCGTTTGCACGAGATGGAGGCCCGGCTCTCGGCCGGCGGCTGGGCCGCCGCGGCCCGGGCGATCATGACCACCGACACCTTCCCCAAGGGCTCTGTCGCCACCGCGGTGATCGACGGCGTCCCGGTGCGGATCGCCGGCATCTGCAAGGGCTCGGGCATGATCGCCCCGACCATGGCCACCATGCTGGCTTTCGTGGCCACCGACGCGGCCATCGCGCCGGAGGTTCTGCACGCGCTGCTGCAGCGGCATGTGGGTTCAACCTTCAACGCCGTGACCGTCGACGGCGACCGGTCAACCAACGACACCTGCCTGCTGTTCGCCACCGGCCGGTCCGGAGCGCCCCTGATCCGCCGCGCCGGCGACAAGCGGCTGGCCGATTTCAGCGACAAGCTCGGCCAGGTTATGCTGGACCTGGCCTGCCAGCTGGTGCGCGACGGCGAGGGCGCCTCCAAGTTCGTGAAGGTCGAGGTGACGGGCGCCAAGACCCCCGCCTCGGCCCGCAAGATCGCCCGCACCATCGCCGAGTCGCCGCTGGTGAAGACCGCCGTCGCCGGCGAGGACGCCAACTGGGGCCGCATCGTCATGGCCGTCGGGCGCGCCGACGAGCCGGTGCGGCGCGAGCGCCTGTCGATCCGCTTCGGCGAGCTCACGGCCGCCGAGGACGGCGCCGTTTCCCCCGGCTACGACGAGGCCAGGATGTCGGCCTATATGAAGCGCGCCGAGCTCGAGATCGGGGTGGACGTGGGGGTCGGCCGCGCCTCGGCCGTGATGTGGACCTGCGACCTGACCAAGCGCTACGTGGAGATCAACGGCGACTACCGCTCCTGAATCCCGGGCGCGGGCCTCAGGCGTCGGCCAGCGTGCGCACCAGCTCCAGCACCTGATGGCGCATGCGGCCCTTGGGGATGCGCGGGAACAGGGCGGCCAGCTCCATCCCCTCGGTGGTCAGGAGGAAGGCGGTGACCGTTGTCTCGACCTGGGGTGGGGCCTGCGCGGCCGAATCGCCGTCCAGCCCCTCGAAGAAGTGGGTCACCGGGGCCTGCAGCACCTGGGCGGTCTCGTACAGCTTGGAGGCCGAGACACGGTTGACGCCGCGCTCGTACTTCTGCACCTGCTGGAAGGTGAGGCCGAGCCGCTCGGCGAGCTGTTGCTGGGACAGGCCCAGGAGCTTGCGGCGAAGCCGAATGCGGGCGCCGACGTGGGCGTCCACGGGGCTGGGCTTTCTAAGGCTTGCGTCCACGGGACGTCTCCTGGCGCGCGAAGGGCAAACTATGCTGCTTAGGTCGCGGCGTCTAATGAACTTCACACTGTTCACAAGGCAGTGGCCGTGAAATCCGCCCAAAGCGTGGCCGGCGCCGTAACAAGCGGCAAGCCGCTGCTGCTGGTGGCGGCCTGCGCCCTGGTCGACGTCGACGGCCGGGTTCTGATGTGCCAGAGGCCCGAGGGCAAGACCTTGGCGGGGCTGTGGGAGTTCCCCGGCGGCAAGCTGGAGCCGGGCGAAACGCCCGAGGCCTGCCTGATCCGCGAGCTGAAGGAAGAGCTGGGGATCGAGGTCGCCGCCGCCTGCCTGGCGCCCTTCGTGTTCGCCTCCCACGGCTACGAGGCCTTCCACCTCTTGATGCCGCTCTATCTGTGCCGCCGCTGGGAGGGGACGCCCCGGCCGCTGGAGCATCCGCAGATCCGCTGGGTGCGGCCCTCGAACATGGACGAGCTGCCCACGCCGCCCGCCGACGCGCCCCTGGTCGCCTATCTCAGGGATTTCCTTTGAACGGCGAGGGGCCTATCTGAGACGCGGCTGGATCGGTGTGGACTTAGGGAACGCGATGAAACTGAGATGGCTGGCTATCGGGGTTTGCGCGGCGCTGGGCGCCTGCGCGGAGGTCTATCCGCCGGCGCCGCCGCCGCCTCCGCCGGTGGCGGCCAGGCCCCAGCCGGGCTTCCAACCGTCCGAATTCGCCTGGTCGACCGAGCGCGGCTCGGCCACCGTGCGCGGCCTGGTCGACTACCAACAGGGCGGACGGCGTTACAGCTGCGCCGGCCAGGTGGTGCTGACCCCGGACGCGCCCTATAGCCGTGGCCGCATCCTGCAGCTCTACGGCTCGACCGAGCGCGCCGACCTGCCGGTGGACGAGGTGCGCAGCCGCCAGGCCCACCGGCCGTCCGCCGACTACTCGGCCTATGTGAAGAAGCAGGGCTGCGACGCCGGCGGCCGTTTCGTGTTCTCCGGCCTGCCCGCCGGCGACTGGTTCGTCATCGTGGTGGTTTCCGATCCCACGGGCGCCGCGCCGGCCATCGCGCTCATGCGGCGGGTCGAGACGCGCCCCGGCGCGGTCAGGACGATCGTCCTCCAGTAGCGCCCCTGACCCGGTTCGGCGAGGTTTCGCGGGCTACGGTCAAGATTGGGACGGCTTTTCGGCAAGTCTTGCCAGGGAGCCGTCTGGCCGCTTGCGCGTTTTCCCAGTCCAGAGGGGTGAAGAAAACGCGAAGGAGTGTCTCCATGCGCAAGATCATCGCGACGGGTTTGGCCGCTGCGACCTTGCTGAGCGGCCTCGGCATTGGTTCGACGGCTTCGGCGCAATATCGCCGTCACTACGACCATCACGACCGCGGTGGCGCGGCGCTGGCCGCCGGGATCGCCGGGCTGGCCGTCGGCGCGGCGATCGCCGGCTCGCATCCGCACTACTACTACGGCCCGTACGGCTACTATTACGGTCCCCGTTGCCGGGTCTACTCGGTTTGGGATCCGTACTACGGCGCCTACGTCGAGCGGAGGCGCTGCTGGTAGGGATCTCGTCCTGATCCAGCGGGCCAGCGAGGGCGGCGGCCGAGAGGCCGCCGCCCTTCGGCTTTTCGGCCCCGATCGCGGTTCAGCCGCGGTTCACCCAGGCCGCGGCAGGCTGGCGCAGTCACCGGATTTTGAAGCCATCGATCCGCCATAGTGGCGCACGATGAGCGACGGCGTCTCTCGGGGTCTTTGTTCAGTTCCAGTTCGATGTCTCACCACCGGATTTTCGGCAGCGAAGCCGACCAGCCTCGGCCATTGGCCTATGTCAGCATGTTCCGGCCGCAGCGTCGCCGCTATCGCGGTTATGTGGCGGCGGCCGTGATCGGCGGGACCCTGATGCTCGCCGCCGCCGTCTTGGTGGTCCTGACCGGCGCCAGCCTCAGCGGAGCGGTGCGCTAGCGCCCCCTCGTCTCGCGCCTGGAGGCGCGAGCCGCCTCCCCGCTTTGCGGGTGAGGATTTCGGCCCCGGAGGCTCCCCCGCGAGCGGGGGAGCTGTCGCACAGCGACTGAGGGGCCGCTCGCAGCTACTGCAGCGTCGCCTTGCCGATCTCCAGGCCGTCCTCGCCGACGCCGACCTGGATGACCTCGCCGTCGGCGATCTGGCCGGCCAGCAGCTTCTTGGCGATGGGGTCGACCAGCTCTTTCTGAATCACCCGCTTCAGCGGCCGGGCGCCATAGACCGGATCGTAGCCGCGCTCGCCCAGCCAGTGCAGGGCCGCCTCGTCCAGCGCCAGGGTCATGCGCCGGTCGCCCAGCAGCCTCTCCACCCGCTTCAACTGGATGGCGACGATGGAGTCCATCTGGGCGCGGCCCAGGCGCTTGAACAGGATGATCTCGTCGATCCTGTTCAGGAACTCGGGCCGGAAGTGCCGGCGCACCGCCTCCATCACCGCCGGGCGGGCGATCTCGACGTCCTGCCCGTCCTCCAGATTGGCGAGATACTCCGCGCCCATGTTGGAGGTCATGATGATCAGGGTGTTGCGGAAGTCGACCGTGCGGCCCTGGCCGTCGGTGAGGCGGCCGTCGTCCAGCACCTGCAAGAGCACGTTGAAGACGTCGGGGTGGGCCTTCTCGATCTCGTCGAACAGCACGACCTGATAGGGCCGCCGGCGCACCGCCTCGGTCAGCGCCCCGCCTTCGTCATAGCCGACGTAGCCCGGCGGCGCGCCGATCATGCGGCTGACGGAGTGCTTCTCCATGTACTCGGACATGTCGAGCCGGGTGATGGCGGCCTCGTCGTCGAACAGGAACTCGGCCAAGGCCTTGGTCAGCTCGGTCTTGCCCACCCCCGTGGGGCCCAGGAACATGAACGAGCCGATCGGCCGGTTCGGGTCCTTCAGGCCCGCCCGCGCGCGGCGCACGGCGTCGGAGACGGCGGTCAGCGCCTCCTCCTGGCCCACCACCCGCCCGTGCAGGGCCTGCTCCATCTGCAGCAGCTTCTCGCGCTCGCCCTCGAGCATCTTCTCGACCGGCACGCCGGTCCAGCGCGAGACCACCGCGGCGATCTGCTCGGCGTCGACCACCTCGGGGGTCAGCTGGTCCTTGGCCGACTCCTCGGTCTCGGCCAGGCGCTTCTCCATGATCGGGATCTCGCCGTACATGATCTCCGACGCCCGCTGCAGGTCGCCCGAGCGCTGGGCCTTTTCCAGCTCGGCCCTCAGCCGGTCCAGCGCCTCGCGCGACTGGGCGGCCGAGCCGACCTTGGCCTTCTCGCTCTTCCAGCGGCTGGTCAGCTCTTCGGACTGGCCTTCCAACTCCTCGACCTCGTCCTCGAGGCTTTCCAGGCGGCGCTTGGAAGCGTCGTCGGTCTCCTTCTTCAGGGCCTCGCGCTCGATCTTCAGCTGGATCAGCCGCCGGTCGATCTCGTCCAGCTCCTCGGGCTTGGAATCCACCGCCATGCGCACGCGGCTGGCGGCCTCGTCCATCAGGTCGATGGCCTTGTCCGGCAGGAAGCGGTCGGCGATGTAGCGGTTGGACAGGGTGGCGGCGGCCACGATGGCGGCGTCGGAGATGCGCACCCCGTGGTGCAGCTCGTACTTCTCCTTCAGGCCGCGCAGGATCGAGATGGTGTCCTCGACCGAGGGCTCGTCGACGAACACGGGCTGGAAGCGCCGCGCCAGGGCGGCGTCCTTCTCCACGTGCTTGCGGTATTCGTCCAAGGTGGTGGCGCCGACGCAGTGCAGCTCGCCGCGGGCCAGGGCGGGCTTCAGAAGGTTGGAGGCGTCCATCGCGCCGTCCGTCTTGCCGGCCCCGACCAGGGTGTGCATCTCGTCGATGAACAGGATGATCGAGCCCTCGGCGGCGGTCACCTCGTTCAGCACCGCCTTCAGCCGCTCCTCGAACTCGCCGCGGTACTTCGCGCCCGCGATCAGCGAGCCCATGTCCAGCGCCAGCAGCTGCTTGTCCTTCAGCGACTCCGGCACGTCGCCGTTGATGATGCGCAGCGCCAGGCCCTCGACGATGGCGGTCTTGCCGACGCCGGGCTCGCCGATCAGCACGGGGTTGTTCTTGGTGCGGCGCGACAGCACCTGGATGGTGCGCCGGATTTCCTCGTCGCGGCCGATCACCGGGTCCAGCTTCTGGTCGCGGGCGGCCTGGGTAAGGTCGCGGGCGTAGCGCTTCAGCGCGTCATAGCCTTCTTCGGCCGAGGCGCTGTCGGCGGTGCGGCCCTTGCGGACGGACTCGGCGGCGCCCTCCAGCCCCTTGGCGGTGACGCCGGCCTTCTTCAGAACCTCGGCGGCCGCGCCGCCATCGGCCGCGATCGCGGCGAGCAGGCGCTCGGTGGTCACGAAGGCGTCGCCGTGGGCCTTGGCGTCCTCCTCGGCCTTGGCGAAGACCCTCGCGGTCTCGGGCTTCAGATAGAGCTGGCCGTTGCCGCCCTCGACCTTGGGGGCCTTGGCCAGAAGGGCGTCGGTCTCGCTGGCCGCCGCGTCGGGCCGGCCGCCGGCCGACTGGATCAGCTGGCGGGCGAGGCCGTCCTTTTCCTCCAGCAGCACCTTCAAAATGTGCTCGGGCGCCAGCTGCTGGTGGCTGCGGGCCAGCGCGAGGGACTGGGCCGACTGCACCGCCTGTTTGGCGCGGTCCGAATAGATGTCGATGTTCATGTCATCCCCATGTGGGCGGATCGACGCGGACCGCCTTGATCAAGCACAACCCACGCCTCGGTGGGATGTAGTGTGGCAATAGGGTCACACAAGGCGCCGGGCGCCATCGGGGGTCAGGAAACCCCGAGGTCGGATCGGCGTTCGACCCTAGGGCCGGGAGAGGCCGATGGAGGCCAACGCCGTGGCGCGCAGGCGACCGCGAGGGATCTTGTCGTTGTTCGCCGCATGCATCGCCTGCGCCCTGTCGGGCCGGCGCGAGCATGTGCCGACGGCTGACGAATATCCGGACACGGTGATCAGGCGGATCAGCTTCCAGGCGGGCGGCGGCCTGGGCTGGCGCATCTCGGCCCTTTCGACGCCCCGCGTCCGGATTGCGCCCTGGAAGTTCGTGGTGGTCACCGGCGCGCCGTCCTGGGGCGAATACTGGGCCCCGGTGATGGCCGCCCTGCCCGAAGACCGCGAGATGGTGGTGGTCGACCGGCCGGGCTTCGCCAATTCGGAGCCGGTGCACTGCGTGCCCAAGATCGAGACCCAGGCCAAGGCGCTGCTGCCGCTGCTGGAGCCCCGGCCGGGCCAGCGGATCCTGCTGATCGGCCAATCCTACGGCGCCGCCATCTCCACCCTGATGGCGGCCAGCCGGCCCGACCAGACCGCCGGCCTGGTGCTGGTCTCCGGCTTCTTCGGAAAGGCCGGCAAGACGGCGCGGTTCCTGATCGACCTCGGCCAAC
This sequence comes from Caulobacteraceae bacterium, assembly GCA_025450315.1. GTDB lineage: Bacteria > Pseudomonadota > Alphaproteobacteria > Caulobacterales > Caulobacteraceae > JANWHQ01. The sequence continues at coordinate 980 of JANWHQ010000006.1, read as the reverse complement.
GGGTGCTGGGCCTGATCCCGCGCGACCTGCGCCACGCCGTGCTGGAAGCCTCGGGCCAGTCGAACCAGCTGAACCCGGTGTTCCGTCTGCTGAACAGCTTCCCCTTCCTGGTCACCATCATCCATGGCGACAAGGACGACTTCGCCCCCATCGAGGTGGCCAGGGCCATCGCCGACACCACTCTGGCGCCGGCCCGCTTCATCGAGATCCGGGGCGGCGACCACTTCCTGAACGACTGCGACCCCGACCAGGTCATCCAGTGGCTTGAGACCGCCATCGGCGGCCGCGGGACCCTGCGCCAGGTGCATCCGCTGACCCCCGCCGTCGAGACTCAGCTGCCGATGGCGTCCTGAGGCCCGCCTCGGGGCATGTCCCGATCGCGTGGTCGTGCTAGCCATCACCCGGACCCTCGGGGAGGCCACCGGTGACTCTGCAGGTTATCGGCGCGGGCATGCCGCGCACGGGCACGCTGTCCTTGAAGACGGCGCTGGAGCAGCTTGGCCTGGGGCCCTGCCACCACATGACCGAGGTCTTCGCCCATCCCGAGCAATGGCCGCTGTGGGACCGCATCGGCGATGGCGAGGACCTCGAGTGGGACGAGATCTTCGGCCCCTACCGCGCCACCACCGACGCGCCGGGGGTCTATTTCTGGCGCCAGCTCGCGGCCCGCTACCCGGACGCCAAGATGATCCTGACCGAGCGCGATCCCGAGCGCTGGTACGCCTCGATGGCGGCGACGATCTTCTCGCCCCAGCATCGCGAGACGCTGGGCCGTTCGCCGGTGGGGGCGATCATCGCCAAGCTGGCGCGCCGCGCCTGGTCCGGCCGCGATGACGCCCTGAGGTCCGGGCCGCCGCCTCGCGAGGTGATGATCGAGCTGTTCGAAGCCCACAACGCCGCCGTCAGGGCCGAGATCGCGCCGGGGCGGCTGCTGGTCTACGGCGTCTCGGAGGGCTGGGCGCCGCTCTGCGCCTTCCTGG
>JANWHQ010000005.1 GCA_025450315.1 Caulobacteraceae bacterium | reverse complement strand
CGCGCCGGTGGCGACCGCGGCCAAGGCGGACGGCTGAGGCCCTGGACGTCTAGGCTCTGCGGTTGAGGGCGCTGGCGATGGCGGCGTCGCGCGTGGCCACGCGCGCGCCCGGGCCGTAGCCGGTCGTCGCCGCCCGCGCCCGGGCGACCTCCTCGGCGATGGCCTTGACCACCCCTTCGGTGACGGTCTTCAGCGCGTAAACGGCCCGTCCGTGCCGGGCGAGCGTGGTTTCGAAGGCCCGGCTGGCCTGGGTCAGCCTCTGGCGAAGCTGCGCGGAAGCGCCCGCGACCAGCGACGGGTTCTGCCGCACCCTGTCGGATTCGAAACGGTAGAGGTTGGCCAGCCGCTGGGTTTCCTCGATGCGCGCGGCCGCCTCGTACGGCCGGCGGTTCTCGAAGGCCTCGGCGTCCAGCCGCATGCGCTCGGTGAGCTGCTCGGTCAGGGCGATCAGCTGCTGGACGTTCTCGTCGCTCATGCAGCCGCCGCCTGGACCGTCGCCGGATCGCTGAGGCCCTGCATCTTCAGCATCTCGCGCTCGACGGCCTGCGCCACGCCGATGCCGCCCGAGCGGGCCATCTGCTTGCCCATGGCGTCGACCATGAAGCTCCGATAGGTGCCCTCGGCCTCGCCGCCGTCGAACTCGCCGTCGGTGGCCAGGCCGTCGAACATCGGCTTCAGCATCTGGCCGATCAGCTGGGATTCGAAATCCTTGGCGGTGTGGCGGATCCGGGCCATCTGCGCAGGCGTGGCCGGCGGCGGCGCCGCCTGAGGCGCGAGGTGGGCGACCTGGGCCGTGGCGAGAGCGGCGTAGCTCATCACAACACCTCGATGTCGGCTTGCAACGCGCCGGCCGCCTTGATGGTCTGCAGGATCGAGATCATGTCCCGTGGGGTGACGCCCAGGGCGTTCAGCCCGGCCACCAGCGAGGACAGCGAGGCGCCTCCCGACACCATCACCAGCCCCCGGCCCTTGTCCTCGTCCACCGAGATCTTGGACTGGCTGACGGTGGTGGTCGTCCCCTGGCTGAAGGGCGCGGGCTGGCTGACCTGGGGCGTCTCCTGCACGGAGATGGTCAGGTTGCCCTGGGCGATGGCGACGGTGGAGATCCGCACGTTCTCGCCCATCACGATGACGCCGGAGACCTCGTCGATCACCACCTTGGCCGGGGAATCGGGCTCGACGTCGAGCTGCTCCACCTCGGTGACGAAGTTGACCATGTTGCGGCCTGCTGGCGCGCGCAGGGAGACGATGGTCGGGTTTTCGGCGGTGGCCGCCCCCGGATAGCGTTGGTTGATCACGGCGGCGATGCGCTGGGCGGTGGTGAAGTCGGGGTTGCGCAAGGTCATGCGCAGGGTGGTCATGCTGGCCAGCTGGAAGCCGATCTCGCGTTCGACGATGGCTCCGGCGGCGATGCGGCCGGCGGTCGGCACCCCGCGCACCACCGAGGAGCCCGAGGCGCCCTGGGCCGAGACCGCGCCGGTCTGCACCGTGCCCTGGGCCACCGCATAAGCCTGGCCATCGGCGCCCAGCAGCGGCGTCACCAGGAGAGTGCCGCCCAACAGGCTCTTGGCGTCGCCCATGGCCGAGACGGTGGCGTCGATCTCCGAACCGGAGGCCGAGAAGGCCGGCAGGCGGGCGGTGACCATCACCGCGGCGACGTTCTTGGTGTTCAGGGTCTGGGCGGCGTCGCGGACGTTGACGCCCAGGCGCTCGAGCATGGCCGAGAGGCTCTGCTTGGTGAAGGCGGCGTTCTGCAGCGAGTCGCCGGTGCCGTTCAGGCCGACCACGATGCCGTAGCCGACCAGCATGTTGTCGCGCACGCCCTCGAACTCGACGATGTCCTTGATCCGCGACTCCGCGGCCGCGGGCTGAGCCAGGGACGCGGCGAAGACCAAGGCCAGGAGGGCGCTGAACCAGGACGCTGCGGTACGCATGCTTAACCTTGAGGACGCTGACCGCGGAGCGCGGCGATCGGGCCATGCGACCTTCATGCCAGCCCGGCCGAGGCCAAAAACCGTGTCTATTCAGATAATTGCCAACCGGCGTCGGCCGGCGATCCCGGCGCCGGGCAAGATCTGCCGGGCATTAACCATACTGCAAGGCGGCGCTCCCAGACTCAGGGCCCAACTGGTCCCGTACCTGCCTCAGATGAAGATTGTCGGCCCGAATCGTCCAAGCGTTCCCGCCCTCGCCTCCCGGCGCGCGGCGGGCTCGGGTTTCGCGCTGGGCGCGGCGGGCGGCGCATCGGGCGCGGCGGAAACCTCGGTGGCGCTCGGGGTCTCCGCCCTGGGCTCGCTGGACGCCCTGATCGCCCTGCAGGAAGTGGATGGCCCGCTCGGCCGCCGACGCCGGGCGATCGGCCGCGCGGGCCGGCTGCTGGACGAGCTCGAGGGGCTGAAGCTGGCCCTGCTGGACGGCGAGATCGGCGAGGACGGGCTGAAGCGCCTGGCCGACGCCGTGCGCGAGCAGCGCGAGGCCACCAGCGACCCGCGGCTGGAGGCGTTGCTGGACCAGATCGAGGCCCGGGCCGCGGTCGAGCTGGCCAAGCTCGAGACCGCGTTGCAGGCCGCCTGAGGGCCGCCGTTTCTTTCGCACTTGCGAGAAGAGCTTGGCTTCGGAGCCGCGACAACTTGCGCGGTTTCGCCTTTGTTGAACGGCCAAGCCGTTCTGCTATAAGCCAGCCGGCTCGCCATGGGGGGCGGGCGTAGTGTGTCGAGGGCCTTATGCAGTCGGCCGCGGTACGGGTAGAAGAAAGTGTCTATCGTCCTTCCGAGGACGAGCCTTTCATGAACGAGCGTCAGCTCGAATTCTTCAAGCAGAAGCTGCTGGACTGGAAGGACGAGATCCTGCGCGAATCGCGCGAGACGCTCTCCCATCTCCAGACCGACACGGAGAACCATCCGGATCTCGCCGACCGGGCCTCTTCGGAAACCGACAAGGCGCTGGAGCTGCGGACCCGTGATCGGCAGCGCAAGCTGATCTCCAAGATCGACGAGGCCCTGCGCCGGATCGAGGACGGGGTCTACGGCTACTGCGAGGAGACCGGCGAGCCGATCGGGCTTCAACGCCTGGCGGCCCGGCCGATCGCCACCCTGAGCCTCGAAGCTCAGGAGCGCCACGAGCGCCGCGAGCGCGTCCACCGGGACGACTAGGGCCGGTCCTTCGAGACGCGGCCTTCGGCCGCTCCTCGGGATGGCGAGTCGGGGCCGGCGGCGCGTTCGTCATGGTGAAGCGCGCGCGCCGGAGCGCGTCTCGAACCACGCACGGCGTGGAGATCTGAACGGCCCTGCCCGCAGGTTGATGGTCGGGGCCAACGTCACCGCGCCGCCGCTCAGGATCGCGGCCGTCCGGCGCCCCCGCCGCGCGAACACCCGCCCAAGCTTGCCGATCATCCCCTGCTCCCGGCGCCGGCGGCCGATCTGAGGGCCGGACAGCGAAAAGGCGACCCCTGAGGATCGCCTTGCCGCCTCGATTTCCCCGCGCGGGACGATGCTCGTCCCGGAGGCTCGCGGGTCCCCTTGCCCCGCGGCCTCGCAAGACGAGGCCGCAAGCTCTTGTCGGATCGCTTATCCGCGAGGTCCGTTGACCACGCAATGGTCGCAACGGTCGCACCCGGAGAACGTCGGTCGCTGTGTTCGCCAGGGCACATCTGCGTCGGGTGACCCAAGCCGGGTCATTGCCCAGAAATCACCTTTTTCCGGGCGCGCCAGGGCCGCACGGCGACGCCAGTTTGGCGGGGTCGATCGGTCGGGCGCGGTCTCGGATCCTTACAGCCCCCCCAGCCCCCCAAGATCGGGTTCGGCCGGTCGACGCCCCCCTCAAAAGAAGCGCTCAAGGTTGCGGCGGATACGCTGCAGCACCGGCTCGTCCGCGGCCGGCGGCGCGAAGTCCTGGCCGGTGATGGTCTCGAAGGCGCGCACATAGACCTCCGCAGTCTGCAGCACGAGCGCCTCGGGGATGGGCGGGATCGGCTCCTTGTAGGGATCGCAGCGGGCCGCCACCCAGGCGCGCACGAAGTCCTTGTCGAAGCTCTCGGGCCGCTCGCCCCGCTCGAATCGATCCTGGTAGCTCGAGGCCAGCCAGTAGCGGCTGGAATCGGGCGTATGGATCTCGTCGGCCAGGACGATGCGGCCGTCTTCGTCCAGCCCCAGCTCGTACTTGGTGTCGGCCAGGATCAGCCCCCGCTCGGCGGCCATGGCCTGGCCGCGGGCGAACAGCTTCAAGGCATAGTCGGCCGCCTGGTCCCAGTGCTCGCGGCTCAGGAGGCCCCGTTCGAGGATATCGTGCGCCGACAAGGGCGCGTCGTGGTCGCCGGCGTCGGCCTTGGTGGTGGGGGTGATGATCGGCTGGGGCAGCCTTTCGTTGGCCCTCAGACCGTCGGCGAAGCGGACGCCGTACATCTCGCGCCGGCCCTGGTTGTAGAGGGTCAGGATCGAGGTGCCGGTCGTCCCGGCCAGATAACCCCTGACCACCATCTCCACCGGCAGGATGGTCAGCCGACGGGCCAGGAGGACGTTGGGATCGGGGTATTCGATCACATGGTTGGGGCAGATGTCGGCGGTGGCTTCGAACCAGAACCGCGCGGTCTGGGTCAGCACCTGGCCCTTGAACGGCACCGAGGTCAGGATCAGGTCGAAGGCGCTCAGCCGGTCGGTGGCGATCAACAGCCGCCGTCCGCCGGGCAGGTCGTAGCTGTCGCGCACCTTGCCGCGAGAGTGGTTCGGCAGCTCGGGAATGGTCGCGTCGGCCAGGGCGTAGGCCGCGCCATAGGCCTTCAGGGTCTCGAAATTCATCTGGAGCACGCTCTCAGGTCACGGTCAGGGGCATGGGCTCGCGCGCGCCGGCGGCGGCGGCCATCTGGCGGATGCGCGGCAGGAGCTGGTCCACCCGCTCCACCGCCGCATAGGCCGCCGAGAACTGGGGTGGGGTGAACCCCTGGCGCACGGTGTGGTCGATCAGGTCGAACAGGGGCCGCCAGAAACCGGCGATGTCGAGGAAGACCACCGGCTTCTGGTGCAGCTCGAGCCGCGACCAGGACAGGAGCTCGATGGCCTCCTCCAGCGTGCCGATCCCGCCCGGCATGACCACGAAGGCGTCGGCCTCCTGGAACATCCGCGCCTTGCGCTCGTGCATCGAGGCCACCACCACCAGCTCGGCCGCCTCATAGGCCACCTCGGGCAGGCGAAGGAACTCCGGGATCACCCCCAGCACCCGCCCGCCGGCGCCGACCGCGGCCTTGGCGCAGGCGCCCATCAGCCCGATGGCGCCGCCGCCATAGACCAGCCTGAGGCCTTCTCCGGCCAGGGCCCGTCCGAACCCCTCGGCCGCCTCGGCCCAGCGCGGATCAGCGCCCGTCGAGGAGCCGCAGAACAGGCCCACCGACCCGATCGAGACTGGACTTGCCGCCATGCCGCGCTCCAGGGCTTCAGACTCGCCCTATCGTTCGTTGGTGAAGCACATATATCAGGATGCGTGAGGAACCTCGGGAAGAACGGGCGGCGGTGAGAGGTCAAGGGCTGATCGCGATCATGGCCGCCTGCGCCCTGGCGCCTGCCTGCAGTCGTCCGGCGCCGTCGCATGGCGCCGCGCGCCCGCCCGCGGCCTTGACCGCCTATCTGACCCCGCCCCGGCTGAACGGGGCCGCCCGCCAGGGCGCCGCCGTCGTGTTGTGGGGGCTCGCGGCGCCGGAAGCGGCCATCCGCCTGGCCTCGCCGGACGGTTCGGCGATCACCGGAACTTCCGACCGCGCCGGAGTCTGGCGGGTCTCCGCGCCGGTCGGCGCCGCGCCCAGGCTCTATTCGCTGTCAGAGACCCTCGACGGCCGCCTGGTCCGCGCCACGGGCTATGTCGCGGTGCTGCCCTCGCCCGGACCGCCGGCGGCGACGCTGCATCCCTCGGCGACCGCCTCCCTGCCCCCCAGCGACCCCGAACGCGGCCTGGAAGCCGTCGACTATGACGCCTCGGGCGTGGCCATGGCCTCGGGCCGGGCGGCGGCGGGCGAGAACCTGCGGCTGGTGCTGGACGGCAAGGAGGCCGGAGGGGACCGCGCCGACGCCAAGGGCGCGTTCAGCGCGGTGCTGTCGCAGCCGCTGACCCCGGGCCGCCATGTGCTGGCGGTGTCGGGCCAGGCGCCGCGGGGCGGCGTGGCCTTCACCGCGGTTCGCCCCGTCCGCATCGCCGCCCCGCCCTTCGACGCCCGACGCCTGGACGGCGCCTGGCGCATCGACTGGATCACCCCTGCCGGCGGCGTGCAGTCGACGGTGCTGTTCGACCGCAGGACCGGACGCCCATGAGGCCGAGCCACCGCATGCGGCCGGCCGACCGCGAGGTCTCCCCGCCCGAGGTCAAGCTCAAGATCCTGCCGGCACTGGCCGATCTCTTCCGCCTGGTGATGCGGTCCGGCGCCAGGGGCCTGTGGCCGCGGCTGCTGCTGGCCCTGGCCTTCACCGTCACCGGCGCCCTGACCGGCATCATCGCGCCGCTCTATCTGGGCAAGGCGGTCAACGCCCTGTCCGAGGGCCGGGACCACGCCAGCCAGGTCGTGCTGGCCGCGGCGGGCTTCGCCATCGGCTGGGCGGCGCTGCGCTTCACCTCCTCGGCCGCGCCCCAGCTGCGCGACGCCATCTTCACCCCGCTCGGCCAGGCCTCGGTGCGCCGGGCGGCCGCGGAGTCCTTCGCCCACGCCCTGTCCCTGTCGCTCGACTTCCACCAGACCAAGCGCACCGGCGCGCTGGCCCGCACCATCGACCGCGGCGCCCGGGCGGTCGACTATCTGATGCGCATCCTGATCTTCAACCTGGGCCCGGCGCTGCTGCAGCTGGTGCTGGCCGCGGTGGTGCTGGCCAAGACCTACGACCTGCGCTTCGCCGCCACCGCCGTGATCACCGTGATCGTCTACGGCGCGGCGACCTTCTCCATGTCGAACTGGCGCCTCAAGCACCGGCGCGAGCTGACCATCGCCGATTCCGAGGCCGCCGGCCGGGCGGTCGACGCGCTCTTGAACTACGAGACGGTGAAAAGCTTCGGGGCCGAGGCCCGGGCCGTCGCCGGCTACGACGTGGCGCTGGGCGATTACGCCAGAGCCTATGTGAAGTCGAACCTGTCGCTGATCGTGCTGAACCTGGTGCAGGCGGCGATCATGAGCCTGGGCCTGGGCGTCATGGCGGTGCTGGCGCTCTCCGAGTCGGCCGAGCACCACATGCAGCTGGGCGGCGTCACCGCCTCCACCCTGATCATGATCCAGGTCTATACGCCCCTGAACATGCTGGGCTTCGCCTATCGCGAGGTGCGCCAGTCGTTCATCGACATGGAGGCCATGCTGCAGCTGAGGCGCGAGGCGCCCGACGTCACCGATGCGCCGGCCGCGCTGGACCTGCCGCCCTCGCCGCACGGCCGCGGCGGCGCGCTGGCCTTCGAGGACGTCTCCTACCGGCACTCGGCTCGCACCGAGGGGCTGCGCGACGTGAGCTTCCATGCCGAGCCCGGCAGCACCGTCGCCCTGGTGGGGCCCTCGGGCGCCGGCAAGACCACCGCCGTCCGCTTGGCGCTGAGGCTGCTGGATCCCCAGGCGGGCCGCGTGACCCTGGACGGTTGCGACCTGAAGACAGTCAAGCAGGCCTCGCTACGCCGCGCGGTGGCGCTGGTGCCCCAGGAAGTGGCCCTGTTCAACGACACCATGCGGTTCAACATCGCCTTCGGGAAGCCCGACGCCACCGAGGAGGAGATCTGGGCCGCGGCCGAGGCGGCCGAGCTCGGGGTGTTCATCCGCGCCCTGCCCGAGGGGATGGAGACCAAGGTGGGCGAGCGGGGGCTGAAGCTGTCGGGCGGCGAGCGCCAGCGCGTAGGCATCGCCCGGGCGCTGCTGGCCGATCCACGGGTGCTGATCCTCGACGAGGCCACCAGCGCGCTGGACGGCAAGACCGAGGCGGCGATCCAGGCGACTCTGCGCCGGGCCCGCCGGGGCCGCACTACCCTGGTGGTGGCCCACCGGCTCTCCACCATCGCCGACGCCGACGAGATCCTGGTGATCCGGGCGGGCCGCGTGGCCGAGCGCGGCTCGCACGCGGCGCTCCTGGCCAGGGACGGCGAATACGCCGCGCTCTGGCGGCGCCAGGTCAGGGAAGCCTAGGCGCACAAAAGGACAGCGGCCGCGTCTGGGGGGACGCGGCCGCGAAACCGATCGGGAGGGAGGGGAATCCGACCGGCGGTAATCCCGTCAGCGATACTGTTGCAGACGCGTGGTCCTGAGGCCCGGCAGGCCATAGCGGTCGATCGACTGCTGCCAGGTCAGGAACTCTTCGTTGGTCAGGCTGTAGCGGGCGCAAGCTTCGTCGAGCGTGAGCAGGCCGCCGCGAACAGCGGCCACCACTTCAGCCTTACGCCGGATCACCCATCTCTGAGTGTTGGCCGGCGGCAGATCGTCCAGCGTGAGAGGCGCGCCGGTCGGACCGATCACGTACTTCTCCCCTCTGCTGTTGATGCGTTGCTGAGCTTGCAACATCGCGTCACGCCTTTCCCACCATCATCGTTGGCGGGGACCATAGCCATGCCACCATAACGGCGGCTTAATTCGGATAGTAAAAATCCGACTAACCACCGGCTGGGGCCCCGCCTTTTGTTAATGGTTCCTGACCGCCAAGACCTTTCTCAAAGGTTTCCAGAAGTATTACTGTTTCATACTCAATAATTCTTGGACCATCTGGTCGGCGGTGGTGATGATCTTCGACGCCGCCGAATAGGCCTGCTGGGTCGTGATCAGACCGGTGAATTCCGACGACAGGTCCACCGTCGAGGCTTCCAGACTGGAGGGCGAGATGGTGCCCGCCCCGGCCGTGCCGGCCGCCTTCAGCGTCAGGGCTCCGCTGTTGATCGACTGCTGGAAGGCGTTGCCGTCCACCGAGGTCAGGCCGTCCTCGTTGGGGAAGGTCGCCAGGGCGATCTGCGCCAGGGTGCGGGTGGTGCCGTTGTCGTAGACCGCGGTGACGATGCCCTGGTTGCTGATCGAGACGCCCGAGATGCCGCCCGACGCGGTGCCGTTGCTGGTCACCTGGGTGACGCTGGAGGGCGCGGAGAACTGGGTCAGCTTGCTGAGGTCCAGGCTGATGCTCTGGCCGTTGACGCCGAGGCTGGTGGCCCACTTGGCCGAGCCTTCGCCCGATCCGGCCGCCGGCGCCGCCGCCGACGAGGCGCCGAGGGCGATGGTGCTCGACAGGGTGGTGGCCGTGGTGTTCAGCGTGCCGTCGGGATTGAAGGCGACGATGCCGCTCTCGATCAGGCCCTGGGGCAGGTTCGGATCGGTCTGCACGTCCGACGGCGGGTCGGCGCGCACTTCCGCGTACCACTGGTTGGCGACTCCCGACTTCAGGAAGTCGACCACCACGTTGCGCGTGCCGCCCTTGGAGTCCGACACCGGCATGGTGACCGAGAAGTCCGGCTTCACCCCCGTGGCCGGATCGTTGGCGTACTCGGTCATGCTGACCTCGGTCGCCGGCGTGGTGGTGGGATCGACGTCGGCGTTGTAGCCGGGCGCCGTGGCCGTGCCGGCGCCCGCGTTGGTCGCGGCCGAGGACACTGCCTGGTCGGCGTTGATGTTGGCGTCGATGGCGGATTCGGTCGTGGGCTGGGCGGTGTTGGCCACCTGCAGGATGTTGATCGGCGACAGGCTCGACAGATTGGCCGAGTCCGCCGTGATGGTTCCGTTGGCGTCCGCCGGCCAGCCTTCCAGGTAGAGCCCCGCGTCGTTCTTCAGGAAGCCGCTGGAGTCGACCGTGAACGCGCCCGCGCGGGTGAAGTAGTGCGGGCTGCTGGCGGTCAGACCGGAGGACTGGCCGGCGGTTACGAAGAAGCCGTCGCCCGAGATGGCCAGGTCGGTCACCTGGGTGGTCGCCTGCAACGAGCCTTGCTGGCTCACGAAGTGCTGGGTGGTGGTGCTGACCCCGCCGGCCGCGTAGGCGCCGGTCTGGCCGGTGTTCACCAGTGAGGTGAAGTCGACCCCGACCCGCTTGTAGCCGACGGTGTTGGAGTTGGCGATGTTGTCGGAGATGGCGGCCAGCGCGGACGAGTTGGACACCAGTCCTGTCACGCCGGCCAGCATGGCGCTGGATAAGCTCATTGCATTGTTCCTTTAGGTGGGTCCGTTGCCGAGCCGCCTTTGGCGGATGCGGCCCGTTCTGCCGCGGGGCGTCGTTCGGGCGCCGGATGAGTGGTCGAAAGCTGTCATTGGGTTTGCGTCACCGAAACCACGGAGCTGGCGGGCACCGGGGCCCCGTTGACCGTGAGCAGCACCTGGCCGCCGGAGTTGTTGACCGCCGAGACGGTCCCCTGCTGGTAGGTGGCGGTGGAGACGGTGTTGCCCGAGGCGTCGACCGCCTTGATGGCCAGGGTGTAGGTCCCGCCGTCGGGCAGCTGCACCCCGGTCTGGTCCTTGCCGTTCCAGGTGTAGGTGTATTGGCCGGGCGCCACGGCCCCGAGGTCCTGCTGGGCGACGGTCTGGCCCAGGTCGTTGGTCACCGTCATCTGCACGTCCGCCGACTGGGCCGCGGTGGTGTAGATCCAGTCGGCCTTGCCGCCTTGCAGGGTCGCCGCGTTGGACGTGGCCGTGACCGCCTTGCCGAGCAGATCGACCGGATTGCCCACCCCGGTCTGGTTGCCCACCAACTGCTGCAACAGCTCGTTGGTCAGGATCTGCTGCTGCACGCCGGTCATGGCGACCAGTTGCTGGGTGAACTGGTCGGTGTTCATCGGGTTCAGCGGGTCCTGGTTCTGCAGCTGGGTGGTGAGCAGCTTCAGGAAGGTCTGCTGGTCGCCGGCCAGCGACTGCTGGGCGCCGGCGATGTTCTGGCCGGTGCTGCTGGAGCCGCTTGTCCCGGTCGCGCCCGTGGACGAGCCCTTGGTCCCCAGCAGGCTGGAGAGCGGTTGGGTGACCGAGTTCGATCCCGTGGATACGGCGCCCATGGGGTTCTCCTAGATCCGGATGTCCAGCCCGTCGGCTGGCGATGACGTGGCCTGGACGGCCGGCGTGGATGGGGTCTGCGGCTCGAGCGCGGGGCCGGCCGTGGCGAGGTAGCCGGGTGTCTGGGTCGGCTGACCCTGGCCCTGGCCCTGGCCGGGCTGCTGGCCCGAACCGCCGGCGGTGAAGCTGAGATCGGCGCCCGACAGGTTGAAGCCGGCCTGCTGCAGCGCATCGCGCAGCTCGCCCGCATGGGCTCTCAGGGCGTCGGCCGCCTGCGGGCTGTTGAAGTTCAGCGAGGCGCTGAGCGAACCGTCCGTCCCGATGTGGACGCTGATGTCGACACGGCCGAGACCGGCCGGCTCCAGGGCCAGATCGAAGTGCGAGGCCGTGGCCCTGACGTTCTGGACGATGCCGGCGGCCAGGCGCGGACCGCTCTGGTCGCCCAGCGAGGCGCCCGGGGCCGCCGCGGCGGGCGCGGCGGCGGGGACGGCGAAAGCCAGGGCGCCCGCGGCGGCCGGATCGGCTGGCTGAGGCGCGGCGCCGGAGGCGGACGGGGACGCGCCGCCGGACCTCGGGGAGGTGTCGGGCTGAGAGCCGCCCTGCCCCCCGTCGTCCGGCCCCTACTGGGCCCGTGCAGACGCCCGCCACGCCGCGGCGGTGGTCCCGCCGCCGCCAGTGGGCGCGGCGGCGGCCGGGCCCGAAGCCGG
>JANWHQ010000004.1 GCA_025450315.1 Caulobacteraceae bacterium | reverse complement strand
TGATCAGCGGGAACCAGACGTCGGCGTCCAGCCGCACCGGGTTGCAGAAGATCTCCAGGTCCGGCCGCTCGAGGTCCGGGCGGCTCTTGACGAAGCCCAGGGCGGTCAGCGGCTGGTTGGCCATCGGCCCGGTCTTGGACACCATCCACTGCAAGGTGCCCAGCGCCAGCTTGTCCCAGCGCAGCTCCTTCATGAAGGTCACCGGGCCCTTGGTCTTGAACTGGACGAAGGTGAGGATGTGCTCCTGCAGGTTCTTGCCGACGCCCGGCAGGTCCTGGGCGACGGCGATGCCGTGGCTGCGCAGCTCGTCGGCCGGCCCGATGCCGGACAGCATCAGCACCTGGGGCGAGTTGTAGGAGCCGCCGCAGAGGATCACCTCGCGCTCCGCCCGCACCGTGTAGACCTTACCGTGGGAGCTGAACTCCACCCCGACCGCCTTGCCGCCCTCCAGCACCACCTTGTGGGCCAGGGCGTGGGTGAAGATCGACAGGTTGGACCGCACCGCCGCCGGCTTCAGGTAGCAGTTGGCCGCCGAGGAGCGGACGCCGTTCTTCACCGTGATGTCGACCGGGGTGAAGCCTTCGGGGTGGGCGCCGTTGATATCGTCGGTGACCTGGTGGCCGGCCTGGCGGGCCGCCGCCATGAAGGCGTCGAAGTGCAGGCCGCGGGTGTCGATGCGGGTGATGCCGGTGGGGCCCGAGCCGCCGTGGAACTTGGACTCGCCGCCCCAGTAGCCCTCGGCCTTCTTGAAGTAGGGCAGGACGTCCGGATAGCTCCAGCCCTCGGCGCCCAGCTGGCGCCACTCGTCGTAGTCGCGCGGATGGCCGCGGACGTAGAGCATGCCGTTGATCGAGGTCGAGCCGCCCAGGGTCTTGCCGCGCGGGGCCAGGAACTTGCGGCCGTCGGCATAGGGCTCGGGTTCGGAATAGAAGTTCCAGTTGTGCATCGGCCCGCGCCAGATCTGACGCCAGCCCAGCGGCATGTGCATGTACATCGAGGAGTCGTGGCCGCCGGCCTCCAGCAGCAGGACCTTCACGGCCGGATCCTCGGTCAGCCGGGCGGCCAGCACGCAGCCCCCCGCCCCCGCGCCCACGATCACATAGTCATAGCTTCTGGACGCCACCGGACCCTCCTCCGCATCGCCCGGCGCGGCCGGGACCAAGGGCCTTCTGCGAAGCCCAGGCTGTCCTGCACCAGCTTGGCCGGTTTTTCAAAGGCCCGGATCTCCCCAAGCCCTGGGGATCGGCAGGCGGCGCGGCGGGCTCAGCCGATGACGTTGTTGTCGGTCAACGCCGCTCTCTGCTGCTCGATGCGCTTGCGGATCTTGGCGTCGCCCTTGGCCGACCGCCGCCAGGCCGCGTCGAACAAGGCGCTGCCGACCCGCACGAATACGAGGTCCATGGTGCGCAAGAGGCCCGACTCCGCCAGCGCCGACCCGGCGAAGTCGAACAGCGCGAAGCCCTTGTCGTGGAGGGTGCGCCACATCTCGTCGGGCGTGATGCGGCCCTTGTAGCTGTTGAAGACGTTGATCTCGACGATGCAGACGTCGGTCCGGACCAGGGTTTCGGCCGACCCCTCCAGCACCTCGCGCTCGTGGCTGTCGGTGTCGAGCTTGTAGAGGAAAGGCCCCTGAAGGCCCGCGTCGCGGACGATGTCGTCGCAGGTCATGACCGGAAAGGCGGTCGCGGTCCATCCGGTCTTGGGCCCGCCGATGGCGACGTTGACCAGGTCCTGGTAGGCCCGGCCGGGCGCCTCGCCGGTGTAGTTGCTCGCCCCGACGTTGTAGATGTGCACGTTGGGATAGCGCTGGGCGACCTGCTGCATGTAGACCAGCGCCCGAGGCGAGGGCTCGACCAGACAGATCGGCGCCTCGGGCCAGGCCGAATAGAGGCCGCGGGTGCCGCGCTCCACGCCGATGTCGATCACCGCGCCGGGCGTCCATCCGAGGTCCCGGATGTGGCCCAGCACGCCGCCCATGGACACCCGTTCGTTCATCGCCGCCCCCCGCCCGATCCCCTATCCTGGCGATCACGAAGGACTTTGGAAGGCCTCGAGCAGCGTCAGGCGCTCGGAATCCGGTCCGGCGCCCAGATCCTCGGCAAGCCGCCGGTAGAGCTCGGCCGCGCCGCGGAACATCGCAGCCCCGCCTGCCTCGGGCATGAGGAACTTGGCGATCTCCTCCATCTCGCCGTCCCAGCGGTAGGCCTTGCGCAGCACCACCGGGGCCTGGCGCACCGCCGCCTCCAGCCGCCCGGCCTGGCTGGCCTTCATCTCCGCCGCGAACGCCCCGGCGACGCCGGCGCGTGCGGCGCCCAGCATCATGGCCATCATCACCGCATGGACGCCCTTGGTCGTGCCGGCATAGGCCATCTTCAGCGCCGAGGCGTCGCCGATCCGGTCCGACAGCACCGGGATGTCGAGGCCCAGGCCCGACAGGCTGGCGAACTGCGGGGCATGGGCGCCGGAGGCATAGATGCGGGGATTGTAGCCCGAGGGATCGGGCGGCCCGCCGACGATGCCGGCGTCGACGAAGGCCAGGCCAGCGGCCTGGAACGGCTGGGCGATGGCCGCCACCGTCTGGGGGGCGATGGCGTTGCAGTCGACATAGACCGCCCCGCCGCCCGCGGCCCGGATCGGGCCCAGCAGCCGCTCGGCCAGCTCGCCCGCCCGCGCCGGCGGCACGATCGAAAGGACGAAATCGGCGCCCGCCACCAGGTCCTCGTCGTCGGACGCGATCTCGACCCCCGCGGCCTTGGCCCGCAGCGCGCTGGCGGCGCTGCGCCCTTCGAGGCTGGTGCGCACCACCGCGCCCCGCTCCACCAGCCGGGCCGCCACGCCCGAGCCCATCTCGCCCATGGCGACCACCGCGACCGTCACGCCCATTGGCAGGCTCCTTCGGCGACCCGGCGCGATCTAGGGACGGGAGCTCCCGCGTGGCAAGCGCTGTTCCTTGCGCCGCCAGGGGGCAAGTGATTAGGGTCGCGCGAACGCCTGGGCGGGCCACCCGGCGGCATCTCAGGAGGATCCCCCCATGAACGCACCTGTCCTCACCGATCGCCTCAAGGCGCTGGAAACCGGCTTTTTCGCCGAGACCCACAAGCTGTTCATCGACGGCAAGTGGATCGACTCCGAGTCGGGCCAGACCATCGACGTCATCAACCCGGCCACCGGCCAGGTCATCGCCAAGGTGCAGGCCGCCAACGCCGCCGACATCGACAAGGCGGTCAAGGCCGCCCGCCGGGCCTTCGAGAGCGGCCCCTGGCCGGCGATGAACGGCACCGAGCGCGCCAAGCTGATGTGGCGGCTGGCCGATGCGCTGGAGGAAGAAGGCGACGAGATCGGCCTGGTCGAGACGCTCAACAACGGCATGCCGATGATGATGGCGCGCATGGGCGCCGTCGGCGGGTCGGCCAACAACCTGCGCTACAACGCCGGCTGGGCGGGCAAGATCAACGGCGAGACCATCGTCGGCCACAACCTGAGCCGCCACACCTACACCCTGAAGCAGCCGGTGGGCGTCGTGGGCGCGATCACGCCCTGGAACTTCCCGCTGCCGATGGCGATCGCCAAGATCGCCCCGGCCATGGCCGCCGGCTGCACGGTGGTGCTGAAGCCCGCCGAGCTGACCCCGCTGACCGCCATCCGCCTGGGCAAGCTGATCGAGCGGGTCGGCATCCCGCCGGGCGTGGTGAACATCGTCACCGGCTATGGCGACCCGGCCGGCAAGGCCCTGGTCGAGCATCCCGACGTCGACCGCATCTCCTTCACCGGCTCGACCGCCACCGGCAAGTGGATCGTCCAGGCCTCGGCCGGCAATCTGAAACGCGTTTCGCTGGAGCTCGGCGGGAAGTCGCCGGTGCTGATCTTCCCCGACGCCGACCTCGAGAAGGCGATCCCGGGCGCGGCCATGGGCATCTTCGGCAACGCCGGCCAGGTCTGCGTCGCCGGCTCCAGGCTCTATGTGCACAAGGACGTGTTCGACAAGGTGGTCGACGGCGTCACCGGCATGGCCAAGGCCCTGCGCGTGGGCCCCGGCATCGAGGCGGAGACCCAGATGGGCCCGCTGATCTCGCAACGGCAGCTGGACCGGGTGACCAGCTACGTCCAGTCGGGCCGCGAACAGGGCGCAGAGGTGGTCGTGGGCGGCGAGCGCTCGGGCAACCAGGGCTATTTCATGCAGCCGACGGTGCTGGCCGAGACCAACCGTGACATGCGGGTGGTGCAGGAGGAGATCTTCGGACCGGTGGTCTGCGCCATGCCGATCAACGACGAGGACATCGAGCAGATCGCGCGCACCGCCAACGACACCACCTATGGTCTGGCCGCCTACATCTGGACCCGCGACATGAGCGTGGCCCACAAGCTGGCCAGGAAGCTGCAGGCCGGCACGGTGTCGGTCAACGGCTCGGCCGGGATCGACGCGGCGGTGCCCTTCGGCGGCTACAAGCAGTCGGGCTGGGGCCGCGAGAACGGCCACGAGGGGGCCGAGCACTTCTACGAGACCAAGACGGTGTCGGTCGCGCTCTGATCCACCGGCGCCTCCCCTGCGGCGCGGGGGAGGCGCGGCCTACCGCGTCAAGCGGCGGCAGACCTCGTCGAGCTGCTCGAGGTCGGCGTAGCGGATGCGCAGCTCGCCCTTGCCGTCCCTGTCCTGAATCTGCACCTCCAGGCCCAGCCGCTCGGAGAGATCGCGCTCCAGCGCCAGGGTGTCGTTGCTCTTGCGCGGTCCGGGCCGCGGCGCGCCCGGAGCGGGGGCGGCCGCCTTGCGGGCCAGGGCCTCGGCGGCGCGCACGCTCAGGCCCTTGTCGATGATCTGCAGCGCCAGGGCCTGGGGCTCGGCGGCGCCGATCAGGGTGCGCGCATGGCCCGCCGACAGCCTACCCTGGCGCACCAGGGCCTGGACGTCATCCGGTAGCTGCAGCAGGCGCAGGGTATTGGCCACATGGCTGCGGCTCTTGCCCACGGCCTGGGCGACGTCCTCCTGGGAGCCGCCCGACAGGCTCATCAGGCTGGAGAAGGCCGAGGCCTCCTCCATGGCGTTGAGGTTCTCGCGCTGGAGGTTCTCGATCAGCGCCAGCTCGAGGGTCTCCTGGTCGCCCAGGTCGCGCACCACCGCCGGCACCGCGGCCAGGCCGGCGCGCTGGGCCGCGCGCCAGCGCCGTTCGCCGGCGACGATCTGGTATTCCCCCGCCTTGCCGGGCGCGGGCCGGAGCAGGATCGGCTGCAGCACGCCCCTCTGGCGGACCGACTGGGCCAGCTCCTCCAGCTCGATTTCGCCGAACTCGGTGCGCGGCTGGTCGGGATTGCGGGCGATCAGCTCGATGGGGATCTCGCGCTGTCCGCCGGCCGCCGGCTGGGCCCCGGTCTCGGATTCTCCCAGCAGGGCCGACAGTCCCCGGCCCAATCCCCTGCGTCCTTCCGCGGCCATCCGTCCCTCACGCCGCCGGCTGTTCGATGCGGGCGCGTTCCCGGCCCACCACTTCGCGCGCCAGCTTCAGATAGGCCTGGCTGCCCGCACATTTCAGGTCGTAGATCAGCGCCGGCTTGCCGAACGAGGGCGCCTCGGAGACCCGCACGTTCCGGGGGATCATCGCCTGGTAGACCTTGTCGCCGAAATGGGCCCGCACGTCCTGCGCCACCTGCTGGGAGAGGCTGTTGCGGCGATCGTACATGGTCAGGACGATCCCCTGCAGCTCGAGCCGGGGGTTGAGGCTGCCCCGCACCAGGTCGACGGTGTGCATCAGCTGCGACAGGCCCTCCAGGGCGAAGAACTCGCACTGCAGCGGCACGAACACCGCGTCGGCGGCGGCCATGGCGTTCAGGGTGAGCAGGTTCAGCGACGGCGGGCAGTCGATCAGGGCGTAGGTGTAGCGCCCCGGCCCCTCGGCGGCGCGCCGGGGTGCCAGGGCGTCGCGCAGGCGGAAGGAGCGGCCGGCGGCCTGGCCCAGCTCCAGCTCCACGCCCGAGAGGTCCGGATCGGCCGGGGCGAGGTCCAGCCCGGGCACCGAGGTGGCGATGGCGGTCTCGGTGAGAGCCTTCTCGCCCATCAGCACGTCATAGGTGGTCGAGATGCGCCGCGCGCGGGGCACGCCCAGGCCCGTGGAGGCGTTGCCCTGGGGGTCCAGGTCGATCAGCAGCACCCGCTGGCCCACGGCGGCCAGGGCGGTGCCGAGGTTGATGGCGGTGGTGGTCTTGCCGACGCCGCCCTTCTGGTTGGCGACGGCCAGGACGCGGAGGGGGGCGGGATCAATGGGCACGGCGAAGCCTCTTCACGCGCACGATCCGGCCGGACGGGCTCGAGAGGCTGGGCAGGAGCTCGGCCTTAAAATCCCAAGATCTGGTGGCTTCGGCCAACTCAGCCTCAACATCTTGCCCCTTCAGGAACAGTCCCGTAGCGCCTTTGCGCAAGTAGGGCCAGGCGAATTCGAGCAGCCGCGCCAGCGGCGCGCAAGCCCTGGCGGTGACGATATCCACCGTCAATGACAGGCTTTCGGCGCGGGCGTTGCGCACGCGCGCGGGCAGCCCCAGCTCGTCGACCACCGCCTGGAGGAAGCGGCAGCGCTTGGCCATGCTCTCCACCAGCTCCACCCGGGCGCCGTCGCGCCCCTTGAGCAGGATCGCCAGCACCAGCCCCGGAAATCCGGCGCCGGCCCCCAGGTCGGCCCAGGTCCGCGCTTGCGGCGCCAGCCCAAGCAGCTGGGCGCTGTCGAAGGCATGCCGTCCCCAGAAGGCCTCCAGCGCCGAGGGCCCGACCAGGTTCATCTTCTGGTTCCCCTCGGCCAGCAGGGCGCGGAAGCGCTCGAGGTCGGCGAGTTGCTCGGGGGCGGCGCCGGTGGCCGCGGCGAAGGACGCGGCGTCGGTGACGCCCGCGCCCGCTCCGTCGCAAGGAGGAGGATCGGGAGGCGCCGGCTCAGATCCTCCCCCGCCCGCGGGGGAGGTGGCGCGAGGCGACGGAAGGGGCGCTGCAGCCACCTACGCCGCCCGGGCGCGGCGGACGTGGGCCAGCAGAGCCGCCAGGGCGCCGGGCGTGACGCCCTCGATGCGGGCGGCCTGGCCGAGGGTGAGCGGCTGCACGCGCGAGAGCTTCTCGCGCACCTCGTTGGAGAGGCCGCCGATGGCGCCGTAGTCGAGGCCCGGGGGCAGGCCGAGGGCCTCCTCGCTGCGGAAGGCCTCGGCGTCGGCCGTCTGCCGGTCCAGGTAGCCGGCATAGGCGGCGTCGATCTCGACCTGTTCGCGCACCTCGACCGGCCAGGCGCCGATCTCGGGCCAGATGGCGGCGAGGTCCGCAAAGCCGATGTCCGGATAGGCCAGGAGGTGCAGCAGGTCGCGGCGCGCGCCGTCGGCCTTGACCTTCAGACCCAGCCGGCCGGCCTCTGTTGGGGTGAGGCTCAGGGCCCGCGCCCGGGCCCGCGCTTCGGCCAGGGCCGACTGTTTCACGTGAAACACCCGCGCCCGTTCGGCGCCGACGCAGCCGAGTTCGATGCCCCGGCCCGTCAGACGCTGGTCGGCGTTGTCGGCGCGCAGGGTCAGGCGGAATTCCGCCCGGCTGGTGAACATCCGATAGGGCTCGGTCACGCCGCGGGTGACGAGGTCGTCGATCATCACCCCGATGTAGGCCTCGTCGCGCCCAAGGGTCGCCGGATCGGCGCCCGAAGCGCTCCGCGCGGCGTTGAGTCCCGCCACCAGCCCCTGGGCCCCGGCCTCCTCGTAGCCGGTGGTCCCGTTGATCTGCCCCGCGAGATAGAGGCCGGCCAGCGGCTTGGTCTCCAGCGACGGGTGCAGCGCCCGCGGATCGACATAGTCGTATTCGATTGCATAGCCGTAGCGGCGGACCTTGACGCCCTCCAGGCCCGGAATGGTGCGCAGGAACAGGTCCTGGGTTTCCTCGGAGACGGAGGTCGAGATGCCGTTGGGATAGACGGTGTCGTCGTCCAGGCCCTCGGGCTCCAGGAAGACCTGGTGGCTGGCCTTGTCGGCGAAGCGGACCACCTTGTCTTCGATCGAAGGGCAATAGCGCGGCCCCCGGCCGGTGGCGCGGCCGCCATAGACCGCCGATTCCCCGAGGCGCGCGGCGATGATCCGGTGGGTCTCGGCCGTGGTCCAGGTGACGCCGCAGGCGACCTGTTCGCGCGTGATCGCCGCGGTCAGGAACGAGAAGGGCACCGGGTCCTCGTCGCCGGGCTGCGTGTCCAACCTGTCCCAGGCGATGGTGCGGCCGTCCAGGCGCGCCGGCGTGCCGGTCTTCAGCCGGCCCATGGGCAGGCCCAGGCCATAGAGCCGGTCGGCCAGGGCGATGGCGGGCGCCTCGCCGATCCGGCCGGCCGGGATGCACTGCTCGCCCCGGTGGATCACGCCCTTCAGGAACGTCCCGGTGGTCAGCACCACCGCGCCCGCGCCGTAGCGCTCGCCGGAAGCGCCGATCACGCCGGCCACGCGGCCATCTTCGACGATCAGGTCCTCGGCGGCGTCGGCGGCGATGGCCAGGCGCGGCTGGCGGGCCAACTCGGCCTGCATCGCCTCGCGATAGAGCCGGCGGTCGATCTGCGCGCGAGGGCCCCGGACCGCAGGGCCCTTGGACCGGTTCAGCAGGCGGAACTGGATGCCGGCGGCGTCCGCCATCCGGCCCATCAGGCCGTCCAGGGCGTCGATCTCGCGCACCAGATGGCCCTTGCCCAGGCCGCCGATGGCCGGATTGCAGGACATCTCGCCGATCGTTTCGACCTTGTGGGTCAGCAGGAGCGTGCGCGCGCCCGCGCGCGCGGCGGCCGCCGAGGCGTCGCAGCCGGCGTGACCGCCGCCGAGGACTATGACGTCGCAGGACTTCATGGCCGGCGGCATATAGCCCAGGGCGGGCCGGGTTTCACCCCGGCGGTGTCGATGTTTCACGTGAAACTGCTATTTGCCGATGCAGAAGCTGGCGAAGATGCGGCCCAGCACCTCTTCCGGGTCGATCCGCCCGGTGATCCGGCCGAGGGCGCGGCCGGCCAGCCGCAGGTCCTCGGCCGCCAGCTCCGGAGATTGCAGCGCCTCCAGGCCCCGGCGCACCGCCGCCAGCGCCTCCGCCAGGCGCGCACGGTGACGCGCCCGCGTGGCGGCGGGGAATTCCGCCCCGGCCAGCTCCTGCGCCACGCGCCGCCGCAGGGCGTCGTGCAGCGCCTCAAGGCCCGCGCCCGTCGCCGCCGAGATCTTCGAGACCTCCAGGCCCGCGGCCCCGGCATGGGCCTCGGCCCGGCCCGCGTCCGACCCGAGCGGCTGGTCGGCCTTGTTCAGCACCAGCAGATCCCCGGCCCGCGCCGCATCGGCCGCCAGCCGCCAGGCCCCGTCGCCGGCCGAGGCGTCGACCACCCAGAGCCGCAACGCCGCCGAGTCCGCCCAGGCCATGGCCCGGCGCACCCCTTCCCCCTCGATCTCGTCGGCCGCCTCGCGGATTCCGGCGGTGTCGGCCAGCAGCACCTTGAAGCCCCCGATCACCAGGGGCGCCTCGATCACGTCGCGGGTGGTCCCGGGGGTGGCGGTCACGATCGCGGCCTCGCGTTCGATCAGCCGGTTCAACAGACTCGACTTGCCGGCGTTGGGCGCGCCGATGAGGGCGATGCGGTAGCCCTCGCGCACCCGCTCGCCCCGCCCGGCCCCGGCCAGGGCCGCCTCCAGGTCGGCGGCCAGCGCCTGCAGCGGCGGACCGGCCCGCGCCGCGACGTCGGCCGGCAGCTCCTCGTCGGGAAAGTCGATGGCGGCCTCCAGGCTGGCCAGGGCCTCCAGCAAGGCTTCGCGCCAGGCCTCGTAGCGCCGTCCGAGCGCGCCCTCGAGCTGGGCCAGCGCCTGGCGCCTCTGGCCTTCGCTCTCCGCATCCACAAGATCGGCCACCGCCTCGGCCTGGGCCAGGTCGAGCTTGCCGTTCTCGAAGGCCCGGCGGGTGAACTCGCCAGGCTCGGCCAGCCTGAGGCCCAGCGCCATCAGGGCCTCGGACACCGCGTCGACCACCGCGGAGCCGCCGTGCAGGTGCAGCTCGGCCCCGTCCTCGCCGGTGTAGCTGGCCGGTCCCGGCGTCCACAGCACCAGGGCCTCGTCGATCGCCTGGCCGTCCGCCCCGGCCAGGCGGCGCAGCCGGGCCTCCCGCGCCGGGGGGACTGATCCCGCCAGGGCCTCCACCGAAGCGCGCACGCGGGGTCCCGACAGGCGCACCACCGCCAGCGCCGCGCGGCCGGGCGCGGTGGCCAGGGCGAAGATGGTGTCGGCCATGGACGCCCGGCTACTTCCGGGGCGCGGTCGCCGCCGCAGCCGTCTCCATGAAGCGGCGCATGACGTCCTGGGCCTGGCCGCCCACGGCCATCCAGCCCTTCATCATCTCCTCGGGCTTCAGCAGCTCCATGTTCTGCTCGAAGCGCGCCTTCATCTGCTCCACCAGCCAGACGTTGAACGCCTCGACATCCGGCTGGCCCAGGAAGGCCCGGGCTTCCTGCGGCGTGCAGTCGACCTCGATGGTCATCTTCATGGCCCTGTCCTTCCCGTCTTCACGCGCCCTGGCGCGGGCCCGGCCCGCGAGCTACTACCGCCTCGCCCTGTCAGGAGGAAGCTTCATGAGCGAACGCTTGAGCGTCACCACGCCGGCCGGGTCGTTCTCGGCCTATGTGGCCAGACCCGCCGCCGCCCGCGCGCCGGCGGTGGTGGTGATCCAGGAGATCTTCGGGGTGAACCGGGTCATGCGCGAGGTCTGCGACCGGCTGGCGGGCGCGGGATTCCTGGCCGTCTGCCCCGACCTGTTCTGGCGGCTGGAGCCCGGCGTCGACATCACCGACCAGACCCAGGCGGAATGGGACAAGGCGATGGGCCTGATGAACCGCTTCGACGTCGACGCCGGCGTCGAGGACATCCGCGCCGCCATCGACCTGGTCCGGGCGGGCCCCGGCTGCAGCGGCAAGGTCGGCGCGGTGGGCTACTGCCTGGGCGGACGGCTGGCCTATCTGACCGCGACCCGCACCGACAGCGACGCCTCGGTCGGCTATTACGGAGTGGGCATCGAGAACTACCTGGCCGAGGCCGAGCGGCTGGCCCATCCCCTGATGCTGCACATCGCCGAGGACGACGCCTTCGCGCCCAAACAGGCGCAGGACCGGATCGTCGGCGCGCTGAAGGACCATCCGCAGGTGACGCTGCACACCTACCCGGGTTGCGACCACGCCTTCGCCAGGCCCGGCGGGGCGCATTACGACGCCCAGGCGGCCGCCCAGGCCGACGGGCGGACCCTGGCCTTCTTCCGCCGACACCTGGGCTGATCCATGCTCGCGATCCAGATCACCGAGACCGGCGGACCGGAGGTCCTCAAGGCCGTCGACCTGCCCGTCCCGAGCCCCGGCCCGGGCCAGGTGCTGATCCGCCACCAGGCGATCGGGCTGAACTTCATCGACACCTACATGCGCTCGGGCCTCTATCCGATGCCCCTGCCGGCCGTGCTCGGTTCGGAGGGCGCCGGCGTGGTCGAGGCGGTGGGCGAGGGCGTCACCCGCTTCCGTCCCGGCGACCGGGTGGCCCACGGGGCGGCGGGCCGCGGCGCCTACAGCGAGTTCCAGGTCCTGCCCGAGGGCCGGATCTCGCGCCTGCCGGACGGTGTCGAGGTGAAGACGGCCGCCGCCGCCATGCTCAAGGGCATGACCGCCGAGATGCTGCTGCGCCACGTCTATCCCCTGAAGGCCGGGGAGGCCTGCCTGATCTGGGCGGCCGCAGGCGGGGTGGGCGCCATCCTGACCCAGTGGGCCAAGGCGATCGGCGCGGCGGTGATCGGCTGCGTAGGCTCCGAGGGCAAGGCCGAGCTCGCCCGCAGCCACGGCTGCGATCACGTGATTCTCTACAAGTCCGAGGACGTGGCCGCGCGGGTGCGCGAGATCACCGGCGGCGCGGGCGTGCGGGTCAGCTACGACGGCGTCGGCAAGGCCAGCTTCGAGGCCTCGATCAAGAGCCTGGGCCGGCGCGGCATGCTGGTGACCTACGGCAACGCCTCAGGCCCCGTGCCGCCGTTCGAGCCCCTGGTGCTGAGCCGCGCCGGATCGCTGTTCCTGACCCGTCCGACCCTGTTCGACTATGTCGCCACCACCGAAGAGCTCGACGCCAGCGCCGCGGCCCTGTTCGAGGTGCTGGGTTCCGGCGCGGTGAAGATCCAGATCGGCCGCGAATATGCGCTCAAGGACGTGAGGCGGGCCCATGAGGCCCTGCAGGCCGGGGAAACCATCGGCTCGCAGCTGTTGATCCCATGACTCAACATTGATCAATGTTCCTCCCCGCCGAGGCGGGGGAGGACCTCAGTCGGCGTCCGCGACCCGGTATCCCGGCCGGGCCGCCACGCGCTCGAGATAGTCATGGGTGTTCGGCCCGAACAGGCCGTCCAGCTCCCGCATCCGGGCGTAGCCGAGGGCATAGCCGACCGAGATGTCGGCGATGGTGAACGCCTCGCCGGTCAGGTGAGGGCGGCCGCCCGACAGCCGCCGCTCCAGCGCCTCCAGCCGGCTCTTCAGGATCTGCTCGCAGGCGCCGGCGGCGTAGCCGGTCTTCTCCGGCCCATCGGCCAGGCGGCGGATGCGCGACAGCATGGCCGCGTAGACCATCAGGGACGCCTCGCCGAAGTGCAGCCAGTTCAGGTGCTCGGCATAGGCCGCCGGATCGGGATTGGGTCCGACGGTCAGGCCCAGCTCCAACGCCTTCTGGATCCGCCGGCCGGTCAGGTACTGCAGGATGGCCACCGACTCGCCCATGACGATCCCGTCGTCGGCGATCGCCGGTATGGCCAGGACGCCGGTCCTCGCCTTGAAGGCCTCGTCCAGGGGAAAGGGTGCGCGGACCACCTCGTAGGGCTCGCCCAGCTCCTCCATCAGCCAGATCACCCGCACCGACCTGAAGTGCGCCACATGGTAGATGGTGATCATCGCCGGGCCCCCTGAAAGCGAAAGGGCCGCCCTTGCGAGCGGCCCTCCGTTTCTAGCATCCGATCCGGCGCGGATCAGGTGTTCATCGACTGGAAGAAGTCGGCGTTGTTCTTGGTCTGGCGCAGCTTGTCGAGCAGGAACTCGATGGCGTCCTGCGAGCCCATGGGCGAGAGGATCCGGCGCAGCACATAGATCTTCTGCAGCTGGTCCTTCGGGGTGATCAGCTCTTCCTTGCGGGTGCCCGACTTCAGGATGTCGATGGCCGGGAAGATCCGCTTGTCGGCGACCTTGCGGTCCTGGACGATTTCCGAGTTGCCGGTGCCCTTGAACTCTTCGAAGATCACCTCGTCCATCCGCGAGCCCGTGTCGATCAGGGCGGTGGCGATGATGGTCAAAGAGCCGCCTTCCTCGATGTTCCGCGCCGCGCCGAAGAAGCGCTTGGGCCGCTGCAGGGCGTTGGCGTCGACGCCGCCGGTCAGCACCTTGCCCGAGGACGGCAGCACGTTGTTGTAGGCGCGCGCCAGGCGGGTGATCGAGTCGAGCAGTATCACCACGTCCTTCTTCATCTCGACCAGGCGCTTGGCCCGCTCGATCACCATCTCGGCGACCTGCACGTGGCGGGCGGCGGGCTCGTCGAAGGTCGAGCTGATGACCTCGCCGCGCACCGTGCGCTGCATCTCGGTCACTTCCTCGGGCCGCTCGTCGACCAG
>JANWHQ010000003.1 GCA_025450315.1 Caulobacteraceae bacterium | reverse complement strand
GCGGGAAGTCCTTGGCCTGGGCCCGGAGGCCCACGGGGCGCTCGGAGACCACACAGCCTTCGAGGGTCAGGCGTTCGTAGAGCCCGAGGTGCTCGGGCGGATAGACGTCGTCGACGCCGCCGGCGAGGACCGCGACGGTCCCCGTCTTCAGGGCGCCCTCGTGAGCCGCGCCGTCGATGCCGCGGGCCATGCCCGAGACCACCACATAGCCGGCCTCTCCCAGGTCCCTGGCCAGGGTGCGGGCGAAGCGCTGGCCGGCGGCCGAGGCGATGCGCGCGCCCACGACGGCCACCGACGGCCGGGCGAGCAGCTCGGCGCGCCCACGGGCCCAGATCACCGGCGGCGGCGGGTCCAGCGCGGCCAGCTGCTCGGGAAAGTCCGGCTCGCCGGCGCACAGGAGCTGAGCGCCCAGGGCCTCGCCTGCTTCGAGCTCGGCCAGCGCCTCGGCCTCGGAGGGGATGCGCGGCAGCCGGGCCGAGCCGCCGCGGGCGGCCAGCGCGGGCAGGGCGGCCAGGGCCCTGGCGGCCGAGCCATGGCGCTGGATCAGATGGCGGAAGGCCACCGGCCCCACCGTCTCGGCGCGCGCCAGCCTCAGCCAGGCCAGCCGCTCGGCCGGACCGACCGCCGCGCTCATTTGCTTTTGTCCGCCCCGATGCGGGGCTCCTCGCCCTTCAGCAGGCGGCGGATGTTGGCCTGGTGGCGGATGAAGATCAGCACCGCCATGAAGATCGCCAGCCAGACCTTGGTCAGCGGGGAGGGGTCGAGCAGCAGCACATAGATGGGCGCCAGCGCCGCGGCGGTCAGGGCCGCCAGCGAGGAGATCCGCAGCAGGAACGCCATGATCACCCAGGTGGCGCAGGCCAGCAGGCCGCCCGGCAGGGAGACCGCCAGCAGCACGCCCAGGAAGGTCGCTACCCCCTTGCCGCCCTTGAACTTCAGCCACACCGGATAGAGGTGCCCGGTGAAGGCCGCGCCGCCGGCCAGGGCCGCGGACAGGCCCGCAACGTCGTGGTCCAGGCCCTCCACCAGCGCCCAGGCGATCAGCACCGCGACCAGGCCCTTGCCGCCGTCGCCGATCAGGGTGATCAGCGCCAGGTCCTTGCGGCCGGTGCGCAGGACGTTGGTCGCCCCGATGTTGCCCGAGCCCACCTTGCGGATGTCGCCCAGCCCGCCCAGCCGGGTGGCGATCACGCCGAACGGGATCGAGCCCAGCAGGTAGCCGCCGATCAGGCTCGCGATGATCACGATGGGCGTCAGGCCCAAGGTCCCCTCCAGCGTCCCGCCACGATCCCCGGCCGTTCATGTCATGCCCGGCGGAGCCAGAAAAGCCCGCCGGCCGTCAGCGATGTCAGGGAAGACGGTCCGCGTCGACGGTTCGCCGGTCGAGGGGATCCCTCCGAGTTCCGCCACACGATTTGACAGCCGCGCCCGGTCATCGTGACCTCGGGCGATGCGCCGGACGGCCGATTCCGGCCCGGGCGTCGGAGACGCGGCCATGCAGACACACCGCTCGCCGCCGCCGACCTGGCTGATGGGGCTGGGGTTCTTCCCGCTCGGAGCCTCGGGATCAGTGACGCTGATCACCGTGCCCCAGCTGCTGGCGGCCAACCACGTGCCCGAGCAGCAGATCGCCGCCTCGACCGCGATCGTCCTGATCCCGGGCTTCGTCAGCTTCGTGGTCTCGCCCCTTTTGGACTGGCGCTACAGCCGCCGCGCCTATTCGATCGTCTTCGCCGTGCTGGGCGCCATCGGCCAGTTCATGGCCCTGGCCTTCATCCACAGCCTGGCGCTGGTCACCGCCTGCCTGTTCGTCTCGATGTTCGCGATCAGCATGAACGTCTCGGCCGTCGGCGGATGGTTCGGCAACCAGACCCAGACCGAGAAGAAGGACGCGCTGGGGGCCTGGTTCACGGTCGCCAACCTCGGCGCCGGCGGGGTGGTGGCGACCATCGCCATCTATCTGCTGCGTGGACTGCCGTACCTCTTGGGGGATTTCCTTCTGGCCCTGACCATCTTGGGGGCGATCCCGCTCTACCTCTGGGTCGACTGCCCGCCGGCCGACGACCGCCTGGCCAGCGAGAGCTTCAGGGCCTTCGTCCGCGACGTGGCGGCGCTGCTGAAGAAGCCTTCGGTGCTCTGGACCCTGCTGCTGTTCGTGGCGCCCTGCGCCTCCTTCGCCCTGACCAACCTGATCGGGGGCCTGGGCCGCGACTTCCATACGCCCGAGACCATGGTCGGCTTCATCGGCGGCGTGGGGGTGTCGGTCGCGGGCATCATCGGCAGCCTGCTGGTGCCTCCCCTGGCGCGAAAGATCGAGCCGCGCGCGCTCTATCTGATGATCGGGATGGTGGGCGCGGCCTTCACCCTGACGCTGATCGTCCTCGGCCGCACGCCGGCCACCTATGCTGCCGCCTCGCTCGGCGAGAACATCTTCCAGGCGGCGTCCTTCTCGGTCGGCTACGCCATCACCCTGCGCACCATCGGCCACGAGAACCCGCTGGCGGCGACGCAGTTCGGCCTGCTGACGGCGGCGGGAAGCCTGCCGCTGGCCTACATGCAGGCGATCGACGGCCACTTCTATGGCATGCTGGGGGGCGCCAGCGGCAGTTTCCTGGCCGACGCGGGGATCAGCGCCGCCGGCTGCGCGGCCTTGGGGCTGCTGTTCTGGGCCCTGAGACGGACGATCCCGAAGATCTAACCGCCATACACCGTGCGGCCTTCCACCAGGGTGCGCAGCACGCGCCCTTGCAGGCGGCGCCCGTCGAACGGCGAGTTCTTGGATTTCGACACCAGGGCGTCGGCGTCGATCACCACCGGCGCGTCGATGTCGCAGAGCACCAGATCGGCCGGCGCGCCCTGGGCGATGCGGCCCGCCTTGAGATTCAGCAGGTTCGCCGGCGCCAGGGTCACCGCGCGCAGCAGGTCGGCCAGCGGCAGGCCGCGCTCGTGGTGCAGCGACAGCAGGGCCGGCAGCAGGGTTTCCAGCCCCACCGCGCCGGGCGCCGCCTCGTCGTAGGGCAGCCGCTTGTCCTCGGCGGGGGCCGGGGCGTGGGCCGAGACGATGATGTCGACCAGCCCGTCGGTCAGGCCCTCGATCAGGGCCTCGCGGTCGTCCTCGGTCCGCAGCGGCGGGTTCAGCTTGTAGAAGGTGCGGTAGTCGCCGATGTCGAGCTCGTTGAAGCTCAGGTGGTTGATCGAGCAGGTGGCGAACACCGGAAGGCTCTTCAGCTTGGCGCGCGAGAGCGCATCCAGGGCGTCGCGGGTGGTGACCTGGTCGACGATCAGGCAGGCGCCGGTCAGCTCGGCCAGGGCCAGGTCGCGCTCCAGCATGATCCGCTCGGCCACGGCGGGCCCGGAGGGGATGCCGTAGCGCCCGGCGAACTCGCCTTCGGTGGCGGCCGCGCCGCGGGTCAGGAAGGGGTCGGCCGGCCGGTGGGCGACGATGGCGCCGAAGCCCCTGGCGTAGCTCATCACCCGCCTGAGCACGCGGGAATCGACGATCGAATGGTCGGCGTCGGTGATGTAGCGGGCGCCGGCCTCGTGCATGAGGCCGATCTCGGCCATCTCCTCGCCCTTGAGCCCCTTGGTCGCGGCCCCGGCCGGATAGACGTGCACCAGGCCGGTGTCGCGCGCCCGGCGCAGGATGAAGTCGACCATGGCCGGATCGTCGATGGCCGGATCGGTGTCGGGCTGGACCACCATGGTGGTGACGCCCCCGGCGGCGGCCGCGCGGCCGGCCGACTTCAACGTCTCCTTGGTCTCGGCCCCGGGCTCGCCCGTCTTGATCCGGATGTCGATCAGGCCCGGCGCCAGGAGCGCGCCCTGGCAGTCGACCACCTCCAGGTCGTGCGAGGTCGCGGCGATCCTCGGCGACTGCACCACCTCGGCGATCAATCCGTCCTGGACGATCACCGAGCCCGGCCCGTCATAGCCGCTCTCCGGATCGACCAGACGGGCGTTGGTCAGCGCCAGCGGGCGGGCGTGGGGGGCGCCGGTCATGGCGCGTTCTCCAGCCGCCGGGCCAGGGTGGCCAGGATGGCCATGCGCACGGCCACGCCCATCTCGACCTGGTCCTGCACCAGGCTGATCTCGGGGTCGTCGGCGACGCCGGACTCGATCTCCACGCCCCGGTTCATCGGCCCCGGATGCATCACCCGCACGCGCGGCGAGGCCTTGGCCAGCTTCTCGCGGTCCAGGCCGTAGAAGCGGAAATATTCGCGCACCGAGGGGACGAAGGCGCCCTGCATCCGCTCCAGCTGCAGGCGCAGCATCATCACCACGTCGGCGCCCTCGATGCCCTTCCTCATATCGTGGAAGATCTCGACGCCCCAACGCTCGGCGCCCGCGGGCATCAGCGTCGGCGGACCCACCAGCCGCACATGCGCGCCCAGCAGCTGCAGGAGCAGCACGTTGGAGCGGGCCACGCGGCTGTGCAGCACGTCCCCGCAGATGGCGACGATCAGGCCGGAGACGTCGCCGAAGGCCCGGCGCAGCGACAGGGCGTCTAGCAGGGCCTGGGTCGGATGCTCGTGCTGGCCGTCACCCGCATTGATCACGCTGCAGCCGACCTTCTGCGACAGCAAAGCCGCCGCGCCCGAGCCGGAGTGCCTGACGACCAGCAGGTCGGGCTTCATGGCGTTCAGGGTGACGGCGGTGTCGATCAGGGTCTCGCCCTTGGTCATGGACGAGGTGCGCGGGCTCATGTTGACCACGTCCGCGCCCAGGCGCTTGCCGGCCAGCTCGAAGGAGCTCTGGGTGCGGGTCGAGGCCTCGAAGAACAGGTTCACCAGCGTGCGCCCGCGCAGCAGGCCCAGCTTCTTCTCCTTCTGCCGGTTCACGGCCACCAAACCGTCGGCGAGGTCGAGCAGGGCGTGCGCCTCGGGCCGGCTGAGCCCGCCGACGCCGATCAGGTGCTTATGGGGAAACGGATAGACGCGGGCCGAAATGGTGCTTTCGATGTCCGCGCTGAGGTCCATCAACGGCGGCTATAGGGTGCAACGGCCCCGGGCTCAAGTCGCGCCATGCGACGTTGTCATCCCGCACGCAGGCGCGGAGCGTCGGAGATGCGGGATCGCGGCAGGCGCCGTTGATCGTCAGTCACCTCAAGCGCGATCAGGAGCGGTCAGAAGGCCCGATGGTACCGCTCCATTCTTCGCTCCACATCGGTGCGGATCTCGGGGCAGCGCGCCTCAACGTAATCCATGATGGCGGATTGAATTTCGTGGATGGCGCTTCCAATCGCCAGCTTCAGGTGGTCGTAGTCTTCCGGACTGGCGAGGGCCTTCACCATGGGGGAAAGCTCGCTAAGTTGTCGCGTGGTGTGAGTGCAACTGGAGAGGATCAGCAACGCCAAGTCTTTGTCCATATTAG
>JANWHQ010000002.1 GCA_025450315.1 Caulobacteraceae bacterium | reverse complement strand
GGCGCTCCGGGCCCGGTTTCCCGCCTTCCGGGCCGCCGACGGCGACACCGCCTATCACGACCGCATCAGCGGTTTCGTGCGGCCGGAAAAGTGCATCACCGCCCAGCTGCAGCGGGCCCGCGCGCTGGGCGCGGCCCTGAGGCTGGGATGCGATCTCTCCGGCCGCAGCCCGGCGCTGCTGGCCCGGTCCAGGCTGTCGCTGCAGGACGAGGTGCTTCGCCTCTCGGCCGACGAGGCCGGGGCGGACCTGCTGCTGGGCGAACAGACCGCCAAGCGCGCCGCGACCCTGGCGGGAGTACTGGACCGGGAGCTGGATATCCGGGCGGGCTAACCCGGCTTCGGCGCCCGGCGCACTTCCACCACCCGCACCTTGCCCTGGTCGAGCACCAGGGCCAGCTCGCCACGCTTGATCTTCAGGGCGTCGGCCCCGAAGGCTTCGCGCCGCCAGCCCGAAAGCGCGGCGCAGTCGGCCTGGTCGTCGGCGGCGATCTTCTCGAGGTCAGAGACCGTGGCGATCAGCTTGGAGGCCACGCCGGCGTCCTCGGCCCGGGCCTTGAGCAGGACCTTCAGAAGCTCGACCACCGCGCCCGCGCCCTGGGGCGGGGCCTGGGTCTTGGGGCGTTCGATGTGCGGGGCGTGGGCTTCGGGGCTGGCCAGGGCTTCGCGGATCGCGGTCAGCAGCTCGGGCGCGAACCGGGAGCCTGAAAAACCCTTGGGCGAAGAGCGCAGCCGCGACAGGGCGTCCACGTCGGTCGGGCACTGGGTGGCCAGCTCGTCGATCGCCTCGTCCTTGATGATTCGCCCGCGCGGCTGGTCGCGCGTCTGGGCCGTGCGCTCGCGCCAGGCGGCCACGGCCTTGAACACCGCCATGTACCGGGGCGCATGCTTGCGCGGCTTGAGCCGCCGCCAGGCGTTCTCGGGCGTCATGTCGTAGTTGGAGGGATCGACCAGGCCGGCCATCTCGTCCTCGACCCAGGTCAGCCGGTCCTCCTGCTCCAGCCGCTCGCGCAGCATCGGATAGAGCGTGGCCAAGTGGATCACGTCGGCGGCGGCGTAGTCGAGCTGGGCTGGCGACAGCGGCCGGCGGCTCCAGTCGGTGAAGCGGCTGGACTTGTCGATGTCGATGCGCAGCATCTGGCGCACCATGGCGTCATAGGCGATCTGTTCGCCGAAGCCCGCGGCCATGGCGGCGATCTGGGTGTCGAACAGAGGCTTGGGGATGACTCCCAGGTTGTAGAAGATTTCCACGTCTTGGCGGCCGGCGTGGAACACCTTCTGGATCTTCGCGTCGGCCATCAGCTTGAGGAACGGCGCCAGGTCCAGATCCTCGGCCAGGGGATCGATCACGCCGGCCAGGTCCGGTCCGGCCGCCTGGATCAGGCACAGCCGAGGCCAGTAGGTGGTCTCGCGCATGAACTCGGTGTCGACGGCGATGAACGGCTGTTTGGCGAGATCGGCGCAGAACCTTTCCAGTTCGCCGTTGGCGGAAATCGGGGTCATCGGCTAGCTATAGCCCCGCAGGCGGGCGAGTCTGCAAGCCCTACTGGCGCCCTGCCCGCTGGAGACGTCGGCGATCTGTTGAGAGACCCATGACCGAACGCCGGAACGGCCTGACCTATGCTAAGGCGGGCGTCGACATCGATGCGGGCGCCGCGCTGGTCGAGGCGATCAAGCCCCTGGCCGCGGCGACGCGGCGTCCCGGCGCCGAGCCTTCGCTGGGTGGTTTCGGCGCTCTGTTCGACCTGAAGGCGGCCGGCTACGCCGATCCCCTGATCGTGTCGACCACGGACGGCGTCGGCACCAAGCTGAAGATCGCCATCGAGACGGGGCGGCACGATCATATCGGCATCGACCTGGTGGCCATGTGCGTCAACGACCTCCTGGCCCAGGGCGCCGAGCCGTTGCTGTTCCTGGACTATTTCGCCACCGGCAAGCTGGACGTCCAGACAGCCACGCGGGTGGTCGCGGGCATCGCCGAGGGCTGCCGCCAGGCCGGCGCCGCGCTGGTGGGCGGCGAAACGGCCGAAATGCCGGGCATGTATGCGGCCGAGGACTACGACCTGGCCGGCTTCTCCCTGGGCGCGGTCGAGCGCGACGGCGTGCTGCCGCGGCTGGCCGAGCAGAGGCCGGGCGACCTCCTGATCGGACTGGCCTCCTCCGGTCCCCACTCCAACGGCTATTCGCTGATCCGGCGCATCGTCGAGCTGTCGGGGCTGCCCTGGGAAGCGCCGGCGCCCTTCGCGAAGGGCCTCAGCCTCGCCGAGGCGCTGATGGCGCCGACCCGGATCTACATCAGGAGCGTCCTGCCGCTGATCAAGCGCGGGCTGGTCAAGGGCGGCGCCCACATCACCGGCGGGGGCCTGATCGAGAACCCGCCTCGCGCCATCGCCAAGGGCCTTGCCGCCCGATTCGACTGGGGCGCCTGGGCGCTGCCGCCGGTGTTCGCCTGGTTGCGCGACGTGGGCGGGGTCGAGGACGTCGAGCTCAGGCGCACCTTCAACTGCGGCATGGGCTTTCTGCTGATCGTGGCGCCGGACGACGCCGACCAGGTGCTGTCGGGCCTGCTGGCCGCCGAGGAGGCGCCGTTCGTCTGCGGGGAGCTGGTCCTCGAGGATTAGGGAGCACGGCCGCATGCGCGAACCCCTGCCGACCGTGCTGATACCGGGGCTGCTCTGCACGCCCGAGCTCTACGCCCCCCAGATCCCCTTGCTCTGGCGTTTCGGACCGGTGACGATCGCCGATCACACGCGCGACGACAGCATGGCCGGCATCGCCGGACGCATCCTGGCCGACGCGCCGCCGCGGTTCGTTCTGATGGGGCTGTCGATGGGCGGCTACGCGGCGCTGGAGATCATGCGCCAGGCGCCCGGGCGCGTGGCGCGGCTGGCCCTGATCGACACCCAGGCCCGCCCCGACACCCCCGAGCAGAGCGAGCGCCGGCGCGGCCAGATGGCGGCGGCGCGCGAAGGCCGGCTGGCGGAGGCGGCGGCCCAGCTCTATCCGCTGATGGTGCATCCCCGTCGCCATCAGGATCCGGCGCTCCAGGCGCTGTGGAGGCGGATGGCCGAGGACACTGGGGCGGCTGCCTTCGTCAACCAGCAGGCGGCGATCATGGGGCGCCCGGACTCCCGGCCGGACCTTGGCGGGATCCAATGCCCGACCCTGGTGCTGGTCGGCGAGCAGGACGCCCTGACCCCACCCGACCGCGGCGAGGAGATGGCGGCGGCCATCCAGGGCGCGAGGCTGGCGATAATCCCGGACAGCGGCCACCTGTCGCCGGTCGAGCAGCCCCAGGCGGTCAGCGCGGCGCTGGCGGCATGGCTGGGGGAGGAGATTCTCCCCCGCTAGGTTCTGGACTCAATTCCGCTTACCCCGGCAAAGGCCGGGGCCCAGGATAGGTCAGAGCGGACTCTCAGCAATAGGGCGCGGCGCCGCCGTGGCCGCGCGCCGCATGATCTGTGTCACTTGTCGGATCAGCCGACGATCTCGCTGTCGGTGAAGAACTGGGCGATCTCGATCTTGGCGTTGTCCTGGCTGCCGGAGCCATGCACGGAGTTCTCGCCGACCGACTTGGCGTAGAGCTTGCGGATGGTGCCGTCGGCGGCCTGGGCGGGGTTGGTGGCGCCCATCACCTCGCGGTACCTGGCCACGGCGTTCTCGCCCTCGAGCACCTGCACCACCACCGGGCCCGAGGTCATGAAGTCGACGAGTTCGCCGTAGAACGGGCGCTCCTTGTGGACCTCGTAGAACTTCTCGGCCTGGGCGCGGCTCATGCGGATACGCTTCTGGCCGACAATGCGCAGACCGGACTCCTCGATCACGGCATTCACCTTGCCGGTGAGGTTCCGCTCGGTGGCGTCCGGCTTGATGATGGAGAAGGTGCGCTCGGCCATGTGGTGTTCAGCTCGACAACTATTTGCTGGAAGAAGGTCGCGGGCTTATAGCCGCGCCCCTCTCGCCCGCCAAGGCGGCCCAGGCCACACAGTTTAGGTCATCCATGCTGCAGATTTCCGACCTGGTGTTCGACGCCTGGGGCCGCCGGTTCTTCGACCATGCCTCCGCCAGCCTTCCCGAAGGGGCCAAGGTCGGCTTGGTCGGCCGCAACGGCGCGGGCAAGTCGACCCTGTTCAAGCTGATCCTGGGCCAGCTGGTCGCCGGCGACGGGGACATCCGCCTGCCCAAGGCGGCGCGAATCGGCTCGGTCGACCAGGAACATCCCGCCACCCCCGTACCGCTGCTGGAGACCGTGCTGCAGGCCGACGTCGAGCGGGCGTCGCTTCTGGTCCAGCTGGACACCGCGCCGCCCGAACATCTGGGCGACATCTACGGCCGGCTGGAGGTGATCGGCGCCGACCGGGCCCCGTCGCGGGCGGCGGAGATCTTGAGCGGCCTGGGCTTCTCCCACGCCGACCTGAAGCGGCCGATGGCCGAGTTCTCGGGCGGCTGGCGCATGCGGGTGGCCCTGGCGGCGGCGCTGTTCGCCGAGCCGGAGCTGCTGCTGCTGGACGAGCCCACCAACTACCTCGACCTGGAAGGCGCCCTGTGGCTGGAGGCGCGGCTCTCCAACTATCCGCAGACGGCGGTGATCATCAGCCACGACCGCGAGCTGCTGAACAACTCGGTCGACCACATCCTGCATCTGAACAACGGCCAGCTCGATCTCTACGTCGGCGGCTATGACGCCTTCGAGCGCCAGGCGTCCGAACGCCTGCGCCTGAAGGAGGCGATGGAAGCCAAGGTCGAGGCCCAGCGGGCCCATATGCAGTCCTTCGTCGACCGCTTCAGCGCCGGCACCCGCGCGCGCCAGGCCCAGTCGCGGATGAAGCGCCTCGCCAAGCTGCCGCCGCCGAGCGCGGTCTTGTCGGAGCGCACCGCACCCTTCGCCCTGCCCTCGCCGCAGAAGCCCCTGCCCCCGCCCCTGATCCGCCTGGAAGGCGCGGCGGTGGGCTACGACGGGGACCCGATCCTGCGCGGATTGAACCTGAGGCTCGACCTGGACGACCGCATCGGCCTTTTGGGCGTCAACGGCGCGGGCAAATCGACCTTCGCCAAGCTGATTGCCGGCGCCCTGGAGGTCTCCGACGGCCGCATGCAGCGGGACCGGAGGCTCAAGGTCGGCTGGTTCCACCAGCACCAGATCGAGGCGCTGGATCCCAAGGACACGCCTCTCAGCATCATCCGCCGCGCCCTGCCCGAGGCGACCGAGTCCCAGCGCCGCGCCAGGATCGCGGCGTTCGGCTTCGGCTACGACAAGGCCGAGACGCGGGTGGAGAGCCTGTCGGGCGGTGAGCGGGCGCGCCTGCTGCTCAGCATGGTCGGCATGGAGGCGCCACACCTGCTGATCCTGGACGAGCCGACCAACCACCTCGACATCGACAGCCGCCGCGCGCTGCTCGATGCGCTGAACGACTTCCAGGGTGCGGTGATCCTGATCACCCACGACCGTTCGCTGATGGAGCTGGCCGCCGACCGACTGTGGCTGACCGCCGACGGGACCATCACCCCGTTCGACGGCGACATGGACGACTACGCCAAGCTGGTGCTGCAGCGCGCCCGGGCCGAGGCCAGGTCGGTCCAGGACGAGACCCCTCCTTCGCCCCATACCGAGCCGGCGCCGGGTCCAGCGGCCCGCGGCGGCCGCACCCCCTCCGGCCCTGCACGGCGGCGCGCGGAGGCCGCGGAGGCGGCGCTGGCCCGGGTGACCCGGACGCTGGAAGAGATCGACGCCGCCCTGCTCGATCCCACGACCTTTGCCGATCCCCAGAAAACCGCCGACCTCTCCCGCCGGCGAG
This sequence comes from Caulobacteraceae bacterium, assembly GCA_025450315.1. Classification (GTDB taxonomy): domain Bacteria; phylum Pseudomonadota; class Alphaproteobacteria; order Caulobacterales; family Caulobacteraceae; genus JANWHQ01. Next base: position 11,617 of record JANWHQ010000002.1, on the reverse strand, counting down.
ATGCGGCACAGGCCGCCCTGGCGGCGGCCGAGGAAGTCTGGCTGGCGGCCGCCGAGGCCCTGGAGGCGATCCGCGCGTCGAACGGCTGAGGCTTAGGCCTGCTTCTCCCAGCGACCCTCTCCGCTCTGTCGCCAGTAGGAGATCGGCAGGTCCCTGGCCCTGAGCTCGCTCCAGCGGCGGCGGGCGGCGGCCAGGGCGGTCTCGTCGCGGCCGTCGAACAGCACCAGGCACCGCTCGAAGCCCTCCAGCGTCCCGGGCTCGGCGTCGTCCAGCAGGAACACCGCCTGGGCGGCGTTGGCGTTATCGGCGCCGGTGGTCAGCAGCACCGGCTGGCGCTCGGCCATGGGCTCGGCGGCCGTGCCGTGGGCCAGGAAGGCGTCATCGCGATAGCTCCAGAGCCAGCCGTCCAGATGCTCGATCCGCGCCGGATCGGGCGTGCGGACCAGCGCCCGCCAGCCGCGTTGCAGGGTCTTCTGCAGCAGTTCTGGCAGCGCCTGGTCCAGGCCCGTGCGCTCGAGGTGGTAGAACCAGACCTCGCAGCCGCCGCTCATCGGCCCTCATAGTGGTCGGCGATCAGCCGATTCAGCAGCCGCACGCCGAAGCCCGTGGCGCCTTCGGGGATGGTGGGAGAGCCGGGGGGGGCCTTCCAGGCCGTGCCGGCGATGTCCAGGTGCGCCCAGGCGCTGTTGGTCACGAACCGTTGGATGAACAGCGCCGCCGTCACCGAGCCGGCCTCCCGATTGCCGGTGATGTTCTTGACGTCGGCCGCCAGGCTGTCGAGCTTCTTGTCGTAGGGCTTGTGCAGCGGCATGCGCCACAGCAGCTCGTCTTCGGACGTGGACGCCGCGGCCAGATTGGAGGCCAGGGTCTCATCGTTGCTGTAGTAGCCGGCGAGCTCGTCGCCAAGGGCGACCACGATCGCGCCGGTCAGGGTGGCCAAGTCGAGGATCGCGCGAGGCTTGAACCGCTCCTGGCAGTACCAGATGGCGTCGCAGAGCACGAGGCGGCCCTCGGCGTCGGTGTTGATCACCTCGACGGTCTGTCCCGACATGGAGGTCAGGATGTCGCCGGGACGGATGGCGTTCCCATCCGGCATGTTCTCCACCAGGCCCAGGACGCCGACGGCGTTCACCTTGGCCTTGCGCCCGGCCAGCGCGTGCATCAGCCCGGCCACCGCCGCGGCCCCGCCCATGTCGGTCTTCATGTCCTCCATGCCCCCGGCCGGCTTGATGGAGATGCCGCCGGTGTCGAAGCAGACGCCCTTGCCGACGAAAGCGATGGGCGCGGCCTTGGGATCGGCGGCCCCACGCCAGACCATCACCGCCAACTGACTCTCGCGGATGCTGCCCTGACCCACGCCCAACATGCAGCCCATGCCGAGCTCGGTCATCTCGGCCTCGCCAAGGATTTCGACCTCCAGGCCCAGCTCCTCGAGCGACTTCACGCGTCGCGCGAATTCCTGTGGATAAAGCACATTGGCAGGTTCGGAAACCAGGTCGCGAGCGAAGCTCACCGCGTCCCCCAGCGCCGCCAGGGGCTCGAACGCCGCCGCGGCCGCCGCCGGGTCGGTGCAGGAAATCCGCACCTTGACCACCGACGGCTTCTTCTCGGGCCTTTCCTTGGTGCGGTAGCGGTCGAAGCGGTAGGCCGCTAGCCGCACGCCCAGAGCCGCGCGCGCCGCCTGTTCGTCGCTGAGGTCGCCGAGCCTGAGCTCCAGGGTCGAAACGCCCGAGGTCTTGACCGCGTGATAGGCGCTCGCCGCCAGGCGCTCGACGCCCAGGTCGCCCAGCTTGCCGCGGGCGCCGGCGCCCACCAGCACCACCCGCGCAGCGTGCAGCCCCGCCGGCGCCACGAGGTCGAGCGTCTGGTCCTTCTCGCCGGCGAAGCGGCTCGAGCCCATGGCCCGCGACAGAGCGCCGCCGCTCAGGCCATCGAGCGCCTCGGCCGCCGCGCTCAGGGTCTGATTCTCGAACGCCGGCGCGGCGATAGCCGACAACGGCTCGCCTTCCACGGCGCCGGGCGAAACGAACTCGATCTCCATCAAGGCTCCTCGACTGTTCCGGGACCGGAGGCAAAGCTGTGCTGGTTGTCGGCCCGGTCGCCCAGCGTGTAGAAGATGGCGCGGCCGGTGGGGGGCTGCAACGTCGACCCATCGGCCAAATGATCCTCCTTGAGCGTTATCTGCTCCGACAGCTCCTGATCCCGACGCTCCTGGCGCTGGCGGCCCTGACGGTGGTGGCCTTCCTGAGCCAGAGCCTCTCCGCGCTCAGCCTGATCGTCAACGACCGCCAGAGCCTAGTCGTCTTCCTCAAGGTGACGGCCCTGGCCCTGCCGGAACTGATCAGCCTGATCCTGCCGGTGGCGGTCTTCGTGGCGGCGGTCATCTCGCTGAACCGGATGCACACCGAGCACGAGATCGTCGTCTGCTTCGCCGGCGGCATGAGCCGCTGGGACGTGATCTCGCCGGCCATGCGCCTGGCCGGCTTCGCCGCGCTGGCCTCGCTGGCGCTGAACCTGTGGATCGCCCCGCCGGCTTCGCAGGCGCTGCGGACCACCATCTTCCAGGCTCGGGCCGATCTGGCCTCCAGCCTGGTCAAGCCCGGCGAGTTCAGCGAACCATCGCCGGACCTCACCGTCTATGTGCAGAGCGCGACTCCGGGCGGGGTGCTGAAGAACATCTTCGTGCATCAGCAGAGGGCCAACGGTTCGACCACCTTCAGCGCGGACACCGGCCTGATCTCCAAGCGGGGCGGTGCGCCCATGCTGATCATGCACCACGGCGCCAGCCAGGAGTTCAGCGGCGCCGGCGTGCTCAACTACCTGGCCTTCGACGAATACGCCCTGGACCTCTCGGCCTTCATGTCCGGCGGCGACGAGCTGCACTTCAAGACCAGCGACCGCTATCTGCACGAACTGGTGTTCCCGGATCTGACCCAGCCCTGGGAGCGGCAGTACCGCAAGAAGATGCTGTCGGAGGCAGCCGCGCGACTGGTCTCACCACTTTACAATATCGCCTTCATGGCCATCGCCCTGGCCGCGGTGATCGGCGGTTCGTTCACGCGCATGGGCTACAATGGACGGATCATGGCCGCCGCCTCGGCCGCGGCGGGGGCGCGCCTGCTGGGTTTCGCCGCCCAGGCCTTGGCGGTGCACGCGGTCTGGGTGAACGCCCTGCAGCTGATCGTGCCGGTCGCCGCGGCCGCCATCGCCCTGCATCGACTGTTCGCCAAGCGCACGGCCCGCAGATGGTCGCCGTGGAGCGTTCTCAACTTGGCGGGCGCCCACCCGTGACGCCGGTCGCCCGCCTCGCGCCGCTGTCGCGGATCCAGCGCTACGTCCTGGCCCACGCCCTGACCGGCATCGCGGCGGCGGCGGCCCTGCTGAGCGGCGTGGTGCTGCTGATCAACTTCGTGGACCTGTCGCGCATGCTGGCGGGACGCACCGAGACCGGCTTCCTGACCGAGCTCGGTCTCACCTTGCTGAAATCGCCGTCGGTGATCCTGCAGCTGTTCCCTTTCGTCTTCCTGTTCGGCGTGCTGGGCGCCTTCATCAACCTGAATCGGCGCAGCGAACTGATCGCCATCCGCGCCTCGGGCGTGTCGGCCTGGCGCTTCATCCTGCCCGCCGCCGCCGCCGCCCTGGCGCTGGGCGTGGCGACCCTTGTCCTGCTCAATCCGCTGGCCGCGGTCATGAACTCGGCCTTCGAGCAGGCGCGCGCCACGTTGAACGCCGACGCCGTCACCCCCACCAGCGCCCGGCGGATCTGGCTTCGCCAAAGCGACGAACATTCCCAGGTGATCATCGGCGCGGCCGCCCGCACGGGCGTCGGCGGGGTCTCGCTGAAGGACGCGACCTTTTTCGTCTATCGCGTCACGCCGCCGGGAGCGCCCGTGTTCGCCTACCGGATCGAGGCGGCCCAGGCGCGGCTGATGCACGGTTACTGGCGATTGACCGGCGCCCGCGAGGCGGCGCCCGGCGGGCGGGCCGTCCCGCATGCCTGGATCGACCTGCCGTCCAACCTGGACGACCGCACCGCCCTGGAGCGCTACGCCTCGCCCCAGTCGATCTCGTTCTGGACCCTCCCCAGCGCCGTGGAGCGGATCGAGGAGGCCGGCTTCTCGGCGGTAACCTACCGGCTGAGGCTGGAGCAGCTGCTGGCCTCGCCGGTGCTGTTCATGGCCATGGCGGTGCTGGCGGCGGCCTTCTCGTTGAAGCTGTCGCGGCTGGGCGGGCTCGCCCTGCTGGCGGCGGCGGGCGTGGCCTGCGGCTTTGGGGTGTTCTTCTTCAATCAGCTCTGCGATTCCCTGGCCAAGGCCGGGGTGCTGCCGCCATTCGCGGCGGCCTGGGCCCCGCCGATCCTGGCGCTGCTGTCGGCCTGCACCATGCTGTTCCACAGCGAGGACGGATGAAGGCCAAGGCCTGCCGATGGGGGGCGGCGCTCCGGCTGAGCTGGTAAACGCTTGAATTGATTACCGGAGTCTGTGTACGCGGGGCGTAGCGCCGGCCGCTTGGCCAATTGTGGGGCCTCTTGAAGCCGGCTAAGACACTCGCCGCCGCCCAGTTCAAGCCCGAGAGCGAAGGATCCCCCTTGGTTGGTAATCGCCGGCTCCTGCTGGGCGCTCGCCGAGCCCCCCGCCTGCCGCGACTGAAGCTCGCGCTGGCCCTGGGCGCCTCGCTGGTCGCCTTCGGCGCCGCGCCGGCCCACGCCCGCATGCGTCCCGCGCCCGCCCTGCCCGAGCCGGCCGCAGCACCGGCGCCGGCCCCACCGCCGAAGCCCAGCCCCGAGGGGCTGGACCAGAAGGCCTTCTATCTGGAAGCCGACACCGTCAGCCAGGACGACAAGACCGAGCTGGCCACAGCCCAGGGGCACGTGGAGGTGCGCTATCAGGGCCGCACGCTCCGGGCCGATTTCCTGTCGTATGACAAGGACACCCAGGTGGTGACCGCCAAGGGCAATGTGGTGGTCGTCAACACCGACGGCACCGCCGAGTTCGCCAAGGAGCTGACCCTCGACAAGGACCTCAGCGCCGGAGTGGCGCTCGGATTCTCCGCCCGCCTGCGCGACAACATCAAGCTGGCGTCCGACACCCTGGTGCGGCGCAGCCCCGACGTCACCGAGTTGAACGAGGCGATCTACACGCCCTGCGACGTGTGCGCCAAGGACGGTTCGCCCAAGAAGCCCACCTGGTCGATCGAGGCCAAGAGCGTGGTCGAGGACAAGGCCCACCACCTCGTCTACTTCCGCAAGGCCGTGATCAGGGTGCTGGGGGTGCCGGTGTTCTATGCGCCGATGTTCTGGACCGCCGATCCCGAGAGTCTGTCCCAGTCGGGCCTGCTCACGCCCGAGATGCAGTATTCGAACCGGCGGGGTTTCTCGTTCGAACAGCCCTACCTGTGGGCCATCTCGCCGTCGCAGGACCTGACGATCAGCCCGATCGTCTCGACCAAGATCAACCCGTTCCTGAACCTCGACTGGCGCGCCCGGTTCAATTCCGGCGAGATCGACGCCCGGGTCGGTTACACCGACGAATACGAGTTCGACAACCAGGGCCACCGCGTGCCCGGCTCCGACACCACATCGCGCAGCTACATCCTGGCCAACGGCGCCTTCGTCCTGAACAACCAATGGGACTGGGGTTTCTCGGCCGAGCGGGCCAGCGACGACCTCTTGTTCGACCGCTACGACATCCGCGGCGTCTACGATCGGCGGGGACTGTTCGAGACCGACTCGCGCCGGCTGCTGTCGCAGATCTACGCCGTCCGCCAGGACCAGGACTCCTACCTGTCGATCTCGGCTCTCGACTTCCAGGGCCTGAGGGTGAACGACGTCAACAAGGCCATGCCGGTGGTGGCGCCGCTGATCGAGGGTCGCTACGAGCCTGAGGGTTCGATCCTGGGCGGCCGGCTGATCCTGATCGGCAGCGCGGTGGTGCTGGGCCGCGATGTCCAGGTGGACAACCCGACCTTGCCGGGCATGGACAGCCGCCGGGCGACCGGCGAGGCGGACTGGCGCAGGGCCATCACCCTGTCGGACGGCCTCCGCATCGAGCCTTTCGGCTCCCTGCGCGGCGACGTCTACAATGTCACCAACGCCACCACGAGCATGGCCAAGCCGACCGGCACGCCCTCGGTCACGGCCGGGCGGTTCCTGCCCGAGGCAGGCGTGGATCTCAGCTATCCGCTGATCAAGCAGGACGGCGGCGCCACCATCATCCTCGAGCCCCTGGCCGAAGGGGTCGTCTCGCCCCGCGCCAAGGCCAATCCCGACATCCCCAACGAGGACAGCGCCGACTTCCTGTTCGACGACACCAACCTGTTCGATCCGAATCGGGCGCCGGGGTTCGACGTCTACGATTCCGGGGCTCGTCTGAACCTCGGCGGCCGCGCGACGATCAACTGGGGCGACGGGATGCAGGCCCGTGCGCTAGTCGGCCGCAGCTTCCGGTCGAGCCCCGATCTGACCTTGCCGGCGAACAGCGGCTACGAGGGAACCGCCTCGAACTGGATCTTCTCGGGCTCGGTCACGCCAATCAAGGGCTTGAGCATTTACGATCGGACGGAGCTGGACAACACCAGTTTCGGGCTCCGCCGCGAAGAAGTCGGCGTGAACTTCATGGTGAAGTTCCTGCAGGGTTACGTCCGATACCTGCACGACAATTCCGATCCGGCAAATCCGCTCCACGACATCGAGGCGGCGGGGAATCTGTACGTGACCAGGAACTGGGGCGTGGTGTTCGACGGCACCCGCGACCTGGTGAACGACGCCTGGGCTCGCCGGGACGTCGGCGTCTTCTTCCAGAACGACTGCGCGCGGATCGAGATCGTCTACCATTACGAGGCCGGCTTCGCCGAACTGGGCGGCCCGTCGAACTCGGTCCAATTGCGCCTCACCCTCGCCACACTGGGGCAACAAGGATACAGGGACGAAGATGGCCGCTGATCCGGAGGGCGGCCGGGCGAGAGGGACGGCATCGGCGATGAGTTTGGCGCAGTGCTTAAGGCGGCTGGCGGTGGGAACAGCCGTGGCCGTGGCCTCGGGATTTTGTCTGGGAGGCCTGGCGTCCGCGCAGATCGTGGATCAGCCGCTGGTGCAGACACCGGTTTCCGCGCCCACGCCCCAGCGCCAGGTTCCCGAGATCAGCGCCGGCGTGGCCGCGCTGGTCAATGACGACGTCATCTCGACCTACGACCTGCGCCAGCGGGCGCTGCTGCTGATCATCACCTCAGGCGTGCCGGCCACGGCCGAGAACATGCAGCAGATCCAGGACGAGGCCCTGCGCTCGCTGGTGGACGAACACCTCGAGCTGCAGGAGCTGAAGCGGCTGGAGAAGGAACAGAAGTTCGAGATCATCGCCAGCGACGCGGAAGTGAACGAGGCCCTGGCCCAGTTGGCCAAGGAGAACAACACGAGCGTGGCGGAGCTGCAGCGCCAGTTTTCGTCCGTCGGGCTGAACCTTCAGACCCTGAAGGACCAGCTGCGCGTCCAGATCAGCTGGCAACGCATGATCGCGGGCCGCTACAGCACCCGGGTCAGGACTGGCCCCGCGACGGTTTCGATGATGCTGCAGCGCCTGAAGGCCGCCGCCAACGAGCCGCGTTATCTGGTCAGCGAGATCTTCATCGACGCCGCCCGCGCCGGCGGCATGAGCGAAGCCATGAGCGGCGCCCAGCAGCTGATCACCCAGATCCAGCAGGGCGCGCCCTTCGGACCGGTCGCCCGCCAGTTCTCCCAGGCCCCCACCTCCGCGGCCGGCGGCGACATGGGCTGGGTCAACGCCGCCGAACTGCAGCCCGAGCTGCTGGCCGCCGTGGAGCAGATGCGACCCGGCCAGATCTCCCAGCCGATCCAGGTCAATGACGGCGTCTATATCCTGCAGCTGCGCGAGAAGAACGCCGGCGGCGGCTCGACCATCGTCGACCTGAAGCAGGCCGCCGTCCGCCTCGCGGCCGATGCGACTCCCGATCAGGTGGCGGCCGCCCAGAAGACCCTCGCCGATTTCAGGGCCAGCTCGCCCACCTGCAAGGACCTGGAGTCCAAGGCTGCCGGCTTCCCCGGCCTGGTTGCGGGCGATCTGGGCAAGTCGGACGTGAAGGACCTGACCACCGAATTCCGCACACCGGCCGAAGGGCTTCCCCTGGATCAGCTGAGCCAGCCGATCCGCACGCCGGTGGGCCTGCACCTGCTGATGGTCTGCGACCGCGAGGTCGGCCATGTGGAGGTGCCGAGCCGGGAAGAGATCCAGAACCGCCTCGACGGCCAGCAGCTGTCCATGCTCTCCCGCCGTTATCTGCGCGACCTGAGGCAGTCGGCGACCATAGAGACCCCGTGACGGGGCCGACCCTCGCCGTCACCATGGGCGATCCGGCCGGGATCGGGCCGGAGATCATCGTCAAGGCCTGGGCGGCGTCGCGCGAAAGCGGGCATCCCTTCTTCGTGGTGGGCGATCACGACCTGCTGGCCGGCGCTCCGGGTGCGGGCGGCCTGAAGCTCGAGCGCATCGCCTCTCCCGAAGCGGCGGCCGCGGCCTTTTCCAGGGCCCTGCCGGTGCTCGACCTGCCGCTCCAGCAGCCGGTGGTGGCCGGGAAGCCTTCGCCGGCCCACGCCGCCGCCGTGATCCGCTGGATCGAGACGGCCTCGGGCCTGGCGCTCTCGGGCGCGATCGACGCCATGGTCACCGCCCCCATCGCCAAGGCCCCGCTCTACCAGGCAGGCTTCGAGTTCCCGGGCCACACCGAGTTCCTGGGCGAACTGACCCGAGGCCAGGGCCGGGACGACCTGCGCGGCCCGGTCATGATGCTGACGGCGCAGGATCTCAGGACCACGCTGGTCACCATCCATGAGCCGCTGAGCAAGGTTCCGGCCCTGCTGACGCTCGACCGCATCGTCCGGGTCGCCCGGATCACCGCCCATGCCCTGACCCAGGACTTCGGCGTCGCAAAGCCGCGCCTGGCCATCGCCGGGCTCAATCCGCACGCGGGGGAAGACGGCGCGATCGGGCGCGAAGAGGCGGAGATCATCGGGCCGGCCTGCGCGGCGCTCAGGCGGCTCGGGATCGACTGCACCGAGCCCCTGCCCGCCGACAGCCTGTTCCACGCCTCGGCCAGGTCCCGCTATGACGCGGTGGTCTGCATGTACCACGATCAGGCGCTGATCCCGGTCAAGATGCTGGACTTCTGGGGCGGCGTGAACATCACCCTCGGCCTGCCCATCGTGCGCACCTCGCCGGATCACGGCGTGGCCTACGACATCGCCGGCCGTGGCCTGGCGCGGGCCGACAGCCTGATCGCCGCCATCGACGCGGCCGCCGAGATCGCCGCCCGGCGAGGACCGCGCACCGGCTCCAGGGCCGCATGACTCTGGACGATCTGCCGCCCCTGCGCGAGCAGCTCGGCGCCCACGGCCTCCTGGCTCGCAAGAGCTTCGGCCAGCACTTCCTGCTGGACCTCAACGTCACCCGCAAGATCGCCCGGCTGGCCTCCCCGCTCGAGGGCCGTGCGGTCATCGAGGTGGGACCGGGGCCGGGCGGCCTGACCCGCGCCCTGGTGGAGGCCGGAGCGATGGTGAGCGCCGTCGAGAAGGACGCGCGCTTCCTGCCGCTTCTGGGCGATCTGGCGGCGCGCGCGGACGGGCGTCTGGTCGTGGTGGAGGCCGACGCCCTGAAGGTCGAAGAGGCCGAACTCCTGGCCCGCCATGCTCCCGGCCTTCCGGCCCAGGTGGTCTCCAACCTGCCCTACAACGTCGGCGCGCCGCTGCTGGTGAAATGGCTGCGCCAGGCTCGGCGGTTCGAGCGCCTGACGCTGATGTTCCAGAAGGAGGTGGCCGAGCGGATCGCCGCCAGGCCGGGCTCGGAGGCCTATGGCCGTCTGGGCGTGCTGTCCCAGGCCGTCGCCGAGGTCCAGATCGTCATGAACCTGCCGGCCCGCGCCTTCACCCCGCCGCCCAAGGTGGAGTCTGCCGTGGCGCAGCTGACGCCCCGCCCCGACGGTCCGGAGCCCGCGCTCCTGGCGGCGCTGGAGCGCGTCACCCAGGCGGCCTTCGGCCAGAGGCGCAAGATGCTGAGATCCAGCCTCAAGAGCCTGGGGGGCGAGGCCCTGTGCCAGGCGGCGGGGATCGACGCGGACCTCAGGGCCGAGGCGGTTCCGGTCGCCGGCTTCCTGGACCTGGCCCGGCTGAGCCTGAGGGGCGGCTAAGGCTCTTCGCCCAGCAGCTTCTCGACAAAGGGCGCGAGCCACAGGTTGCGGCCGCGCTTCAGCCGTTCGGCCCGGTAGATCTCGACCAGCTCGGCGTAGGTCTCGTCGAAGTCCTGGTTGACCAGCACATAGTCGTACTCGGCCCACATGCGGATCTCGCCCGCGGCCCGCCCCAGCCGGCGCTCGATCACGTCCTCGGCGTCCTGGGCGCGGGCGTGCAGGCGGCGGCTGAGTTCGGCCATGCTGGGCGGCAGGATGAACACCCGGACCACGTCGCCCTGCATCGCGGCGGCGGTCTGCATGGCCCCCTGCCAGTCGATGTCGAACAGCACGTCGCGACCGTCCCGCAGCAGCTGCTCGACCGGACCGCGGGGGGTGCCATAGCGGTGCTCGTGGACGTGGGCGTGTTCCACGAAGGCCTGGTCGCGGACCAGCTCGTCGAACCGCTCGGGCGTCACGAAATGGTACTCGCGCCCGTCCTGCTCTCCCGGGCGCGGCGCGCGGGTGGTGCAGGAGACCGACAGCGACAGCTCAGGATGCTCGGCGATCAGCCGCCGGCTCAGCGAGGTCTTGCCAGCGCCCGAGGGGCTGGAGATGACCAGCAGCAGGCCCCGCCGGGGATGGGTCTCATCAACGGCCATTGGGCGTTTCCCTGCGAAGCGGTCCCTGGGCCGGCGCGCTGCCGGCGGCCCGAGCCTGGGCGCGCTGGCTCTCGACTTCGCGCCAGTGTTCGACGTTCTTCTGGTGCTCTTCCATGGTGGCCGAGAAGCTGTGCCCGCCCGTCCCGTTGGCGACGAAATAGAGGTCGTCGGTGTGGGCCGGGTCCAGCACCGCCGCGATCGCCGCCCGACCGGGATTGCAGATCGGCGTCGGGGGCAGCCCGGTGAAGTGGTAGGTGTTGTAGGCGGTGGTCGAGGCCAGCTCCGACTGGCGGATGCCGTGACCCAGCGGGGCGCCGCCGGTCAGGCCGTAGACGACGGTCGGATCGGACGCCAGCGGGATGCCCTTCAGCAAGCGGTTCACGAACACCGCCGCGACCCGGGGCCGCTCGTCGGGCAGGGCGGTCTCCTTCTCCACGATGGACGCCAGGATCACCGCTTCTTCCGGGTTGCGGAACGGCAGGCCGGGCCGCCGGTCGGGCCACAGCTGCGACAGCAGCCGGTCGCGGGCGGCCATCATCCGGTGCAGCACCACGGCGCGGTCGGTCCCGCGCTCCACCTCGTAGGTCTCCGGCAGCAGCGAGCCTTCGGGGGGCGTCGTCACCTGGCCGGTGAGGATGGGACTGGCCATCAGTATGGCGACCGCCTGGGCCGAGGTCAGGCCCTCTGGAATGGTCACGTAGTGGTGCACGATCCGTCCGTCGCGGATCATCTCGATCACCCGCGCCAGGGTCGCGCGAGACGGGAAGGCGTATTCGCCGGCCTTC
>JANWHQ010000001.1 GCA_025450315.1 Caulobacteraceae bacterium | reverse complement strand
GCTCGCGGTAGGCGGATCGAAGGGTCGTCGCCATCGCCCGCCGGTTAAACTGAGCCGCCGATGCCGGGGCCTTCCGGGGGCGCGGCGGCGCCGGGTCCCAGGGCGCGCTGCATCCAGACCACATCGACCCAGCGCTCGAACTTCCAGCCCACGGCCGGCACGATCGCCCTCAGCTCGAAGCCCAGGGCCTGGTGCAGGGCGATGGAGGCGGCGTTGCCGCTGTCGCCGATGACGCCCACCATCTGGCGCAGGCCCATGGCCTCGCACTCGGCGATGACGGCCTCCAGCAGTCGCCGGCCGATGCCCTTGCCGCGCGCGGCCTCGGCCACATAGACGCTGTCCTCGACGGTGAAGCGGTAGGCCGCGCGGGTGCGGAACGGGCCGGCGTAGGCATAGCCCAGCACCTCGCCCGCCTCGGCCACCAGCCAGGGCAGGCCGCGGCCCACCACCGCGGCGCAGCGCTCGGCCATCTCGGCCGGCGAGGGCGGGACCTCCTCGAAGGTGCCGAGGCCGGTCAGCACGTGATGGGCGTAGATGGCCTGGATCGCCGGGATGTCGTCGGGCTCGGCCGGTCTCAGCCTCATGGCGCCCCCTCCACCGCCCAGATGGCGAAGGCGAAGGCCAGGGCGGGGTCCTTCAGGTGGTCGAAGCGGCCCGAGGCGCCGCCGTGGCCGGCGTCCATGTTGATCTTCAGCAGCACCGGCCGGGGCGCCTTGCCCGCCTCGCGCAGGCGGGCCGCCCACTTGGCCGGCTCCCAGTAGGTGACCCTGGGGTCCGAGAGGGCCCCGGTGGCCAGGATCGCCGGATAGGGCCGGGGCGCTACGTTGTCGTAGGGGCTGTAGCTGGCGATGTAGTCGTAGGCCTGCTGGTCGCGGATCGGGTCGCCCCACTCGGGCCACTCGGGCGGGGTGAGGGGCAGGTCCTCGTCGGAGATGGTGTTCAGCACGTCGACGAAGGGCACCTCGGCCACGATGCCGGCGAACAGCTCGGGGCGCATGTTGGCCGCCGCGCCCATCAGCATGCCGCCCGCCGAGCCGCCCTGGGCGACGATGCGCCCGGCCCTGCCATAACCCGATTGGGCCAGGTGCTCGGCCGAGGCGATGAAGTCGGTGAAGCTGTTCTTCTTCTTGAAGCGCCGGCCGTCGAGGAACCAGCCGCGCCCCTTCTCCGAACCCCCGCGGACGTGGGCCACCGCGAAGATCCAGCCGCGATCCACCAGCGACAGCCGGGTGATGGAGAAGCTGGCGGGCATCGACAGGCCGTAGGCGCCGTAGCCGTAGAGCAGCAAGGGCGCCGAGCCGTCTGCCGGCGTTCCGCGCCGATGCAGGACGGTGATCGGGATTTCCGCTCCGTCGGCCGCCCGTGCGCGCAGGCGGCGCACCACGTAGCGTTCCGGATCGTGGCCGGAGGGGATCTCCTGGGTCTTCAGCAGGATGCGCGCGCGCTGGGCCATGTCGTAGTCGAACCATTGCCGCGGCGTGGTCGGCGACTGGTAGACGAAGCGCAGCTTGGTGGTGTCGTACTCGTAGCCGCCCTCGACCGAGAGGGCGTAGGCCTCCTCGTCGAAGCCGATGGCGTGCTCGGCCAAGGAGCCCCGCTCGGTGACCACGATGCGGTCGATGGCGTCCGAGATCTCGCTCCGGACCAGGTGGCCGGAGAAGGCCGTGACGCCCTCGATCATCCGGCCCGGCTGGTGGGGCACGAACTCGCGCCAGCTGGACTTGGAGGGGTCGGCCTCGTCGGCCCACATCAGCTTGAAGTCGACCGCCCCGCCCTCGTTGGTGCGCACCACGAAACGGCCGTCCCAGTGCTCGACGTCGTAGAGCACGCCCTCCCGGCGCGGCTCGACCCGCCGGGGCTCGGAGGTCGGATCGCTGCAGGGGATCAGCCAGGTCTCGCTGGTCTCGTGGTTGCCCGCCCCGATGACGATCCAGGCGCCGGACGAGGACCTGTGCACGTGCAGGAAGAAGCCATCGTCGGGCTCCTCGTAGACCAGCACGTCGTCCCGGGCGCCGCCGCGGGCGGGACGGCGGAACACCTTGGCCGGGCGCCCCTCGGCGTCGCGCCAGATCCAGAACAGCCACCCTGAATCCTGAGACCAGCAAAAGTCGCCGGTGCACTGCTCGACCGGCTCGGCCAGCACCTCGCCGCCGCCGGCCAGCGCTTTCACATAGACGCGGTAGATTTCCGAGCCCTGCTCGTCGGCGGCGTAGGCGTAGAGGCTGTGGTCAGGGCTGTGCTCGGCGTGGGCCAGGTTGAAATAGGCCTTGCCCCTGGCCAGGGCGTCGGCGTCGATCAGCACCTCTTCCTTGGCCGCCGGGGAACGGAAGCGGCGGGCGTGCACCGGATGCTGCGCGCCGGCCTCGAAGCGGACGTAGTATTCGAACTGGCCGTCGGGCGCCGGCACGGAGGAGTCGTCGGCCTTGATGCGGCCCTTCATCTCCTCGAACAGCTGGTCCTGCAGCGGCTGGACCGGCGCCAGCATCGCCTTGGTGTAGGCGTTCTCCGCCTCAAGATGGGTGCGGATGTCCTGGCGCAGGGCCTTGGGATCGTGCAGCACCTGACGCCAGTTCTCGTCCTTCATCCAGGCGTAGTCGTCGGTGCGGACGCGGCCCAGCTGCTCGATCCGCTTGGGATGGCGCGGGGCCACGGGCGGCGTCGGAACGGTTGCGCTCATGGCGCCGTGCTCTCATGGACGGAGGACCGGTTCAACTCCCCGTCCCCTGGCGGGTCAATACGGCCAAGACTTCGCCGCCATTATGGGATCAATGCGCCCGATGAAGCCCCTCGCCGCCGGAATCCCGACCCATGGCCGTTGATCTGCCGCTGGCGTTGATCGCCGCCACCGTGAAGATCGAGCAGCCCCAGGCGGGCGGCAATCTCAGCATCCTGGGCACCGGCTTCCTGGTCAACGATCCCCAGCCGGACGGCTCGCCGCGCACGGTGCTGGTCACCGCCGGGCATGTGTTCGACAACATGCCGGGGCCCGTCGCCTACATCGGCTACCGCACGCGCACGGCCGACGGCGGCTGGAAATACGCGCCCCTCCCCCTGACCATCCGCTCGGGCCCCAGCCTGCTGTGGACCAAGAGCCCGGACGAGGACGTGGCGGTCATCGCCGTGCAGGCGCCGCCCGAGTTCGCCCGGGCCGCCATCCCGCTGAACTGGCTGGCGGACGAGGCCGACTTCGCCGACACCGGCATCGAGCCGGGCGACGAGATGTTCGTGCTGGGCTTCCCCGACGGCCTGTCGGCCAACCCCGAGGGTTTCCCCATCCTGCGCTCGGGCCATGTGGCGTCCTACCCCCTGGTGAGCGTCCCCAGCTATCCGAGGTTCATGCTGGACATGCGGACCTATGCGGGGGGCTCGGGAGGCCCGGTGTTCCTGGCCAGCCCGATCCAGCGCCGCCCCGGCGCGCCCCTGGCCGGAACGCCCTATGTGACCGGCCTGCTCGCCAGCGCCGCGGAAAGGTTCGCGTGGGCCGTCGCGCTCGAGGCGCCGGCGATCCGCCGGGCCATCGCCCTGGTGGACCAGACGCCGCCCGCGGCCGCCCCCCCGGCCACGGACGGCTTCACCGTGCTGCCGCCCCCGCCGGCCAGCGCCCCCGCCGCCGCGAACGCCAAGCCCTGAGCCGCGGGCGCGGCTATTCGTACCTCAGGGCCTGGGCGGGCCGGGCCCTGGCCACCCTGTAGGACTGGTAGGCCACGGTGGCCCAGGCGACCGCCACGGCCGCGCCGGCCGCGAGCACGAAGGTCCAGGGCGAAAGGCCCACGTGGTAGACGAAGCCGCGCATCCACTGGGTCATGGCCCAGTAGGCGATCGGCACGGCGATCGCGATCGCCCAGAGCACCGGGATGGTGAACTGCCAGACCAGCAGCTTCACCAGGTCGGAGGTGGAAGCCCCCATCGCCTTGCGGATGCCGATCTCCTTGGTCCGCCGCTCGGCCGTGTAGGCCGACAGGGCGAAGAGGCCGAGGCAGGCGATCAGCACCGCCAGGCCCGAACAGATGGCGACGGTGGCCCTCTGGATGATCAGGTCCAGATAGAGGTTCAGCTGGACCTGGGACAGGAACAGGGGCTGGAAGCTCTGCGGGGCGCCGGTCCGCTTCCAGGCGGCCGCCATGGCCGCGAGGGTCTGCGGAACGTCCCGGCCGGTCAGCCGGATCGACAGCGCGCCGGCCTGGTGGGGGTCCACATAATAGAAGGTCGGATCGGCGGCGACGCGCACGCTGGCCGGCAGGTCGGGCACGACCCCGACGATCCTGGAGGGCGCCACCGGCGGCGGGCCCTGTTGCGGTCCGGCGCCGGGCCGGATCCGGGCCCAGTTCATCTGCCGCCCGACGGCGGCGCGGGGATCGGAGAAGCCCAGCTTGCGCGCGGCGGTCTGGTTGAGGATCACCGTCGGCTGGGCGGCGGTCGCCGGGTCGGCCAGCACCCGGTCCTCGCCATGGTCGGGCTGGAACAACCGGCCGGCGAGCGGCCTCACGCCGTAGGTCTCGAAGAAGCCGAAGTCGACCGGGGCGAAATCGAACAAGGCCGTGTGGCGGCCGCCGAGCTGAACCTTGACCAGCCCCTGGTTGCTGGAATCGACGGCGACGACCGAGGAGCAGGCCGCACGGGCGACGCCCGGCAACTGGCGCACCGCCTGCGCGAAGCCGCTGGTGCAGGGCGCCATCACGCGCAGGATCAGCTTGCTGTCGGCGCCGCCCAGCCCCTGGCCGAGGGCGAACTCGGTCTGGCGGTAGACGGTGGCGGTGGTCGCGATCAGCCCGACCAGGATGGCGAACTGCGCCACCACCAGCGCCGAACGGGCGAAGGGCGAGCCCGAAGCCTGGACCACCCCGCCCTTCAGCACCGCCGCGGGCCGGAAGCTGGACAGCACCAGGGCCGGATAGACGGCGGAGAGCAGGCCGACGACAGCCGCGGCGAGGGTCACGCCCGCGAGCAGCACGGGGTCGCGGAGGAAGTCGACCGCCAGCTCCCGCTGGACGAAGGCGCTGAAGGGTCTGACCAGCAGCTCGGCCAGGGCCGCCGCGACCAGGGCGGCCAGGGCGACCTGGATCAGGGCCTCGCCGGTGAACTGGATCATCAGGTCCCTGCGCCGGGCGCCGAGCGTCTTGCGCACGCCGACCTCCACGGCGCGGCGGGACGCCCGCGCGGTCATCAGGCTGACGAAGTTGATCGCGGCCACCAGCACGATCAGGCCGCCGATGCCGGCCAGGCCGTAGGCGACGCTGCGGCTTCCCACCGGCTTGACCACCGGCCCGGTCAGGCCCGGCGCCGTCAGGTGCGCCTCGGCGATGGGCAGGGGGTGGAACAGCCACCGGGTCCCGGGGCTGAACCTCGAGGCGAGGTCCGATTCCGGCTTGGTGGCGATATCCAGGGCGCGCTGAAGATCGGTGGCCGAGGTCCCGGGGGCGACCCGCACATAGGTGAAGCAGAAGACCCCGCCCAGGGCCGGCGGCGCGGCGTCCAGGCGGGCCAGGCCGGAGTAGGCCGAACGGCTCGAGGCGAAGATCTCGGTGGTCAGGCTGGTGTTGGAAGGCAGGTCCTTCAGCACCGCGACGACCCGCATGGCATGCCATTGCGGCGCGCCGGGGCCCATGGGGCCGCTTCCCGGCGGGGGATCGAAGGTCTGGACCTCGAGCGTGTCGCCGATCGGCCGGTCGCGGTGGAAGTACTTGCGGGCCATGGCGCGGGTGATCACCACCGTATCCGGCCGCTGCAGCGCCGAGGTCGCCTCGCCGGCCAGCACCGGCAGGGGGAACACCCTGAAGATGTCCGGATCGACCCAGGCGAACGCCCGCTCGGTGACGGCCGCGTCCCCGGGCCTGCGCCTCACGGGCAGGATGTTCTCCTGCAGCCGCGCGATGGCCGGGGCGCCCGGAAGGACGGCTCGCAGCTGGCTGGCCAGGACGGCCTGGTTGCTGTCGCCGGGGCTCGGCGCCTGCCCCGGCTGAACGATCACGTTGGTGATCTTATAGACCTGGCGATAGCCGGGGATCCAACGGTCGTAGCTGAACTCGCCCCGCACGAACTGAGCGATCAGGATCGCCGCGGCGAAGGCCACCGCCAGCCCCAGGAGGCCGACCGCGGCATAGAGCCAGTTGCGCTCCAGGTTGCGCAGGGCGGTGACGAGATAGTTGCGGAGCATGCGGCGCTACCTCGGCCCGTAGGCGCACGGCGTCTGGTCCCGGTCGGCCATGGCGTCGCAGGGCGGGTTGAAGACGTAGCGCACCTCGACCATCCGGCCGGCCATCGGCGATCCGTCGAGGGCGCGGGTCTCCACGCGGAGCACGCTGGTCTTGGACAGCAGCGCCATGCGGCCGAAGCCCAGGCCCCGGGGCGTCTCGCGGCCCACCACGCAATCGGAGAGATAGCCGTCAGGTCTCACCTTGCAGTCCAGCGACACCTCCGCGGCGAGGCCTTTCGACATCGCCTCCCAGGGATAGCGCGCGGAGCCATAGGGCTCCCGGAACGGCCCCCTCACCCATCGCACCACCTGGGGCGCCGTGGAGGTTTCCCCCGGGCCGCCTTCGCCCACGATCCTGGCCCAGTATTTCGGGGTGAATTCGACCGTCACGTCGACCAGGCGGCCCTGGACGGGCGTCCCGTCCCCGGCCAGGGTCCTCAGCTTGAAGTCCGTCTGCAGGAAGAGCGCGGCGCGGCCGAAGCCGAAGCCGGCGGGGTGCTCGGAGACGACGGCGCATCGCGACAGATAGCCCCGGTCGTCGGCCCGGCAGCGCATGGTCGCGCGGCCCGGCAGTTCCTCGCGGTCGGCAGCGTTTGGATAGACGTCGATGATCGCCTTCAGCGTCGGCAGTCTGACCCAGGCCGGCTGGGACAGCAGCGAGCCCGGGACTGTCGCGGGCGCCGCGACGGTCGCGTCGAAGATGGCGCCCGCGGCCGTGGTCTGGGCGCTCACCGGGATCAGTGACGGTTTGGACACCTCGACGGCCGCGGGCGTCGCCAGCGAGACGTCCGAGACGCGCACGACATCCGCTTCCGGAGCGGACCCGGCCGCCGCCGCCAGGGGCGTCGCGGCGGGCGCCGGCGGCGCCTGGGCCTGGACGGCCACGATCTTGTCCGGGGCGCCGCCCTGGACCGCCCGGACCTCCCCGACGCCGATCGCGGCGGCTTTCGAGGCCATGACCGCGACCTGCGCCGCGGCCTGCCGCCCGGCCGGCGAGGCCAGCCATCCGGCGGCGACGGGGGCGGCCAGGGCGCAGGCGCCGGCGGCGAGGAGAACGGCCTTCCCGGAGCGCGACAGGGCCAGGCGGGCCGGCGCCGTCATGATCCGCTCCACCCGCCGGGTCAGATCCGAGCCCGACGCGCCGGACACGCAGGGCAACGGCGACTGCAGATAGAGCCGGCAGCACTCCAGCAGGCTGGCGGCATAGCCGGCGCGGTCGTGGCCCGAGCCGATGACCGCCTCGTCGCAGGCCCGCTCGCGCTCCTCGATCAGCCGCGCGCCGATCCACCAGACCAGCGGGTGGAACCAGAACAGCGCCTCCACCAGCATATGGATGGCGGCGGTGAGGTTGTCCCGGCGGCGGAGGTGGCAGGCCTCGTGCGCCACCAGGGCGTCGACGTCGGACGGCGCGAGGCGATCCAACAGGGTGTCGGGAACCAGCAGGACCGGCCGCCAGACGCCGACCAGGCCGGGTTCGCGCGTCCAGGACGAGGCCAGCACCGGCATCGGCGCGGCCAGGTCCAGGGGCGTCGCCCGGCGCACGGCCGAGCGGACCGTACGCCAGCGCGCCGCCCAGAAGGCCAGGACCGCGACACAGCCCAGCGCCCAGGCGGCCAGCAGGATCGGAGTCGGATCGAAGCTGGCCGCAGCATGGGCCAGGGGGGCGGCGACATCGGCGGCGGGCCCGGGCGCGACCGATTGCGAAAACGGCTGGGCCGCCTGTTCGACGAAGACCGCGCCCGGCGCCGCCCCGGCCGGCGGACGGATCGCCGGCGCCAGCAGCCGGCCCAGCGCGGCCATGGCGGCGAACGGGACCAGGAACTTCACCGAGGCCGCCAGCCACAGGCCGTGGCGGACCGAGGCCCGGGCCTTGGCGAAGGCCATCGCCAGCACCCCGACGCCCAGGGCCACGAGGGTCGACTGCCACAGGTGATCGAGCACGGCGGAGATCATGACGCCTTCCCCTCCTGCTTGAGCTCTTCGAGACGGCGTTCGGCCTCGCGCACGTTGTCCAGGGTGAGCTGTCCGGACTCGACGAAATAGGCCATCACCGGCTGGGCCCGCCCGCCGAACAGCCCGAGCAGCTCGTCGATCAGCCCCCGCTGGGCCGAGGCCCGGCTGACCACGGCTTCGAAGATGTGGGCGTTGCCGATCTTCTTGGTGCGGCGGACGGCCTGCTTGGCCTCCAGCCGATAGATCATGCTCTGGACGGTGGTGTAGGCCGGCCGCGACCCTTCGGGGAACCGCTCCTGGACCTCGCGCACCGCCGAGGGTCCGTGGGTCCACAGATCCTCCATGATCCGCAGCTCGAGCTTGGTGAGCCTGGCCGGCGCCATCGGAGGTCTCCTACATACGTAGTCGATACTACTGTAGTTGCCGGCGCACAAGTCCCCGTGATCGAACGCGACCGACGACGACGCCGTCCCGGATCCGGCTCTTGCGAGGGCGCCGTAGGGGCGCCCGCGGCCGTTCAGGTCGCCTGGAAGGTCATCGCCACGCCGTTCATGCAGTAGCGCTTGCCGGTCGGCGGCGGGCCATCGTCGAACACGTGGCCGAGGTGGCCGCCGCAGCTGGCGCAGTGCACGGCGGTGCGCTGCATCCCCAGGGAGTCGTCGCGGGTGTAGCCCACGGCCCGGGCGTTCAGCGGGCGGGTGAAGGAGGGCCAGCCGGTGCCGCTCTCGAACTTGTCCTTGGAGGAATAGACCGGCCAGTTGCACCCGGCGCAGTGGAAGATCCCGACGCGGTGCTCGTCGTTCAGCGGGCTGGAGAACGGCCGCTCGGTCGCCGCATGGCGCAGCACCTCATAGGTGAACGGCGCGAGGGTCCGCTTCCACTCCGCGTCGGTCTTCTCGACCCGGAAATGGGCCATGGCGTCCTCCTGGATTGCGCTGCCGGCGCAGTTTGATGCGAGGCGGGCGCCTCCCGCAAGGGGGCTTGACCAAGCGTGATAATCCGGCCGTTGCCGCTGATTCCGACTCTCTCTAACCAGGGTCGGATGAACGCGTTCGAACTGGTCACCCTGTGCCTGAGCGCCGTCGCCGTCGTGGCGCTCTGTGGATTCCTCGGATCGCTGAAGGCGCTGCTGCGCGAGCGAAGCCGATCGGCCAGCCTCGACCGCGAGCTGGCCGCCGCCCAGGAGCGCAACCGGCAGCTGGAATCCAGCCGCGAAGAGTCCAATGCGCTGCTGAGGGCCCAGGCCGCGGAGTCCGCCGGCGCGGTGACAGAGCAGCTGGTGCAGCGCGCCAACGAGACCTTCCAGTCCCAGCAGGCGCTGGCCCAGTCCCAGCTCGAGGGCCAGCTGAAGCCGGTGGCCGAGGTGCTGCAGAAGTTCGAGCAGCAGGTCCTGGCCATCGAGGCCCGGCGCGCGGAGGAGTCCGGACGGCTGAAGGAACAGATCTCCCAGCTGATGCGCGCCTCCCAGGAGACCCAGTTCGAGGCCCGCAAGCTGGCCGCCACCCTGCGCCGCGGCGCGGGCGTGCAGGGCCGCTGGGGCGACCAGACCCTGCGCAACGTGCTTGAGGCCGCGGGCCTGAACCACCGCTTCGACTTCTCCGAGCAGGTCTCGGTCGACACCGAGGAGGGCCGGCGCCGCCCCGACGTCAGCGTGCGCATGCCGGGCGGCGGCGTCTTCGTGATCGACGCCAAGTGCTCGCTGAACGCTTTCCTGGAGGCCCAGGAGGTGACCGAGGAGACCGCCCGCGAGGCGGCCCTGGCGCGCCACGCCCAGAGCGTGAAGACCCACATGCAGACCCTTTCGGCCAAGGCCTACTGGGACCAGTTCGAATCCTCGCCCGACTTCGTGGCCATGTTCGTGCCCGGCGACGGCTTCCTGGCGGCCGTGCTCGACCGCATGCCCGACCTGATGACCGAGGCGATGGACCGCCGGGTGATCCTGGTGACGCCCACCACCCTGTTCGCCCTCTGCAAGGCGGTGGCCTACGGCTGGCGCGTCGAGGACCAGGCCAAGGGCGCGGCCAAAACCGCCGAGCTCGGCCGCGAGCTCTACAAGCGCCTGTCGGTGATGGGCGGCCACGCCGCCGCGCTCGGCAAGGCGCTGGACAGCGCGGTGGGCCGCTACAACGCCTTCGTCGGTTCGCTGGAGAGCCAGGTGATGACCCAGGCCCGGCGTTTCGAGGACCTGGCCGTCGACCACGAGGGCAAGGAGCTGCCCGAGCTCGGGCCGGTCGAGACCGCCGTGCGGCCGCTCTCCAAGCTGACTTCCCCGGCCGACCACGCCCTGCCCGCGCCCGACGCCGGCGCGGTGAACTGAGGTCCTGCGTCCCTCGAGACACAGGCTCTTCAGGATGACGGATTCAGCAACCACCTCGTCCTGATGAGGAGCGCTCGCCAGGGCGCGTCTCGAACCACGCACCGCTTGCCCCGCCGCCCGGCTGTCGCCACACTGCGCCCAGGTGGTTCCCCGGGAGACCGGGGCCAAGAGGGAAGGCGGTGCGGGGATCTCTCCCCTAATCCGCCGCTGTGCCCGCAACTGTGAGCGGCGAGGATCTTCGTCCACATCGCGCCCCCTGGGCGTGACGCCACTGGGCCTTCGGGCCCGGGAAGGCGGGGCCGGATCCGATGACCCGCGAGCCAGGAGACCTGCCGCCGCGTCGCTCGTTCGACGGCCCGGGACCAGGCCGGAGGCGCGGACTTCCGCTGCAGCGACATTGCAGAGGAGAGCCGACCATGCCGCGCTTCGCGCCATGGCTCCTGGCCGCGCCCGCGATGCTCGCCGCCGTGCGGGCCGAGGCGCAGTCCGAGGAGCCGACGACCGTCCAGGACCTGGTGGTCACCGCCACCCGCCTGCCCACGCCCGAGAGCCTGGCGCCCGACGCCCAGGTGATCACCGGCCAGCAGATCCAGCGTCGCCAGGCGAGCTTCGCCTTCGACGTGCTGGACACGCTGCCCGGCGTCGAGATCAGCCGCCAGGGGGCCTTCGGCGGCCTGACCTCGGTGATGATCCGCGGCGCCCCCTCGGACAAGACGCTGGTGCTGATTGACGGCGCGCCGGTGAACGATCCGACCTCGCCCCAAGGGACCTTCGACTTTTCCAGCGTGGACCTTCAGGACATCGACCGCATCGAGGTGCTGTCGGGCCCCCAGGGGGCGCTCTGGGGTTCGGACGCCATCGGCGGGGTGGTGTCGATCGTCAGCCGCGAGCCGGAGGGCTGGCGCGCCTCGGCCGAGGGCGGATCCTTCGGCACGGAGCGCTCCACCGGCTCAGTCGGCGTCTCCAACGACCGCGGGGCCCTGGGGGCGGACGTGGGCTGGTACGGCTCGGGCGGGATCTCCAAGGCCGACGTGCGGGACGGCAATCCCGAGCGCGACGGCATGCGGAGCCTCACCGGCCAGGTGAACGGGCGCTACCGGGCCGCGGACTGGCTGACGCTGGACGCCAAGGCGCGGATCAACTGGTCGCGGGTGAATCTGGACAGCTTCGGCGGCCCCACCGGGGTGATCGACGGGCCCGATTCCCAGCACGGCTGGATGGCGACCGGTTTCCTGCGCGCCCGCCTCGATGGGCCCTGGGGCGTGGATCAGGAACTGCGCCTGGACGGCATGGACCTGGACCGCGTCGACCACAGCTTCTTCGGCGGGACGGACTTCCCGTTCCAGGCCAAGGGCCATCGGCTCGACTGGCGCTGGACCGCCGAGAAGACCGGCCTGGGTCCAAGCCGCCTGATGGTGGGCGTCGAGCGCCAGGACGACCACGAGGACACCGGCGACGGCGGCCGCTCGGCCCACGACTGGGCCGGCTTCGCCATCTGGCGCTTCGCCCCCGAAGGCCCGCTCTCGACCACGGTCAGCGTCCGGCGCGACGATCCCTCCGGCTATGCCGCAGTGACCACAGCCAGGGCGTCGGGCGTGCTGAAGCTGGGCGGCGGCGTCTCGCTGAACGGCTCGTTCGGCCAGGGCTTCAAGGCGCCCTCGATCTTCGAGACCACCTATCCCTGTTTCGAATGCGTCCCACCCGGGCCGGCCCGGGGCCTGAGGCCCGAGCACGCCCGGGGCTTCGACGGGGGCCTCGCCTGGACCTCGCCCGGCGGACGGCTTTCCGCGCGCCTGACCGGCTTCGACCTGACCATCCAGGACGAGATCAGCTACGAGCCGCCCCGGGGCTATCTGAACATCGACCGCGCGCGCACCGCCGGCGCGGAGGCCGAGCTGGACGCGGTGCTGGGGTGGGGCTTTTCGCTGAAGGCCGGCTACACCTACGCCCATGCCCGCGACGGCGCGGGCGCGCCGCTGCTGCGGGTCCCGGCGAACTCCGGATCAGTCGAGCTGGATTGGACCCGCGGCCGGGCCGAGGCGGCGCTGGTGGTCCGCTCCCAGAGCGCCGCCCAGGACATCTACGGGGTGATCCGGCCGTTCACCGTGGCCAGCCTCTCGGGCGCCTGGAAGCTGAACGACCATGTCCAACTCACCGCCCGCATGGAGAACCTGGCCGACGTCCGCTACCAGGAGGCTTTCGGCTACGGCGAGCCGGGCTTCGGTCTCTACGTGGGGGTGAGGCTCAAGGATTAACCGTTTTCACCGCTCGTCCCGGCGAAGGCCGGGAACCAGGAAGAGTTGGCGGCCACCATCGTGATGACTCGCGGCGGCGCCGCCGCGGCATGGGCGCGGCGTCGGCGAAGACCTGTCCGGGATCCCGGCCTTCGCCGGGATGAGCGGAAAATGACGGGCCTGGCCCTACGCGGCGGCCCAGCGGCCGTCGAGTGCCACCGGATCTTCCAGCGCCATCTCGTCCCAGTCGAGCTCGGGGGGCGGGCTGGCGGCGGCGGCCACGACGGCCTGCAGCTCGGCGGCGGTGGTGACGCCGACAATCACCGTGGCGGCCTCGGGGCGGGCCAGGGCGAAGCCCAGGGCCGCCTGCAGTGGGTCGCTGCGGCCCTCGGCGATCATCCGGCGCACCCGAGACAGGCCGCGGGCGGCGTTGGCCAGGGGCGCGGGCACCCGGTCGGGCGGAAGGAACAATAGGCCCTGCAGGAAGATCGAGCGCAGGTGCACCTCGATGTCCATCTCGGCCAGCTCGGCCAGGGCGCCGTTCACGATCAGGCGCTGATCCAAGAGGCTGGCGGGGGCCTGGATGATGTCGGGGCGGAAACGGCGGGCCACGCCCACCGGGTCGTCGGAGGCGTAGACCGAGACGCCGATGCGCTCGAACAGGCCCTCGTCCTTCAGCGCCTTCATGCGGTCCCAGAGCGCCGCGCCGTTTGGCGAGAAGAGGTCGCCCGCCTGCTCGACCAAAAGCGCATAGGCGCGGTCGGACCCCAGCCGGGCCAGCGAGGCGCGCGCCTCGGCCTCGATGTGGTCCGGGCCCCGGTCGCAGCGGGCGGTCTTAACCACCACGTGGAACGGACAGGGCCGCGGCATCAGCTCGCCGATCACGCGCTCGCTGCGCCCCCCGATCACCGTATCGAGCAGGCTCACGCCGGAGCGCGCGCCGATCTGCAGGATGTCGGCGACTTCCTGTTCGGGCGACCGGCCGCGCGGATTGGCGACAGCGTAGTCGAGGCCGAACTGCGCGGCCGCAAGGCCGAGCTTGGCGCGCCGATCGTTTGCGCCGGACATGGAGCTTTGGAACTCCCCCACCATTGGTTGAAAGCCACCATGACCGAGATTGTTTAATGAAAGCCGTAGCGGCGCGGGCACCCCTCCTCCGGGCGCGGAGCATGGGCTAGGTTCGGCCTCATGGAGTCGTTTCCCGCCTTCTTCCCCTTGGCCGGCCGGCGCGTGGTGATCGTCGGGGTGGGCGAGCATGCCGAGGGCAAGGCGCGGCTGTTCGAGGGCTCGCCGGCCGAGGTCGCCCGCGTCGACGACGGCCGGGCGCTGGATCCGGACAGCTATCGCGGGGCGGTGCTGGCCTTCATCGCCTCGGGCGACGCCGCCTTCGACGAACTGGCGGCGCGGGCGGCGCGCGAGGCAGGCGTTCCGGTGAACGTGGTGGACCGCACCGAGCTCTGCGACTTCTTCACCCCGGCCCTGGTCGACCGCGGCCAGGTGGTGGCGGCCGTCGGCACCGGCGGCGCCTCGCCGGTGCTGGCCCAGGTGCTGAAGCAGGAGCTGGAGAGCTCGATCCCCGAGGGCTCGGGACGGGTGGCGGCCCTGCTGCAGGAATTCCGCAAGGCGGTGCAGGCGGTCTATCCCGACCTGCAGGCGCGGCGGCGCTTCGTGCTGAGGGTGCTGGACGGCCCCGCCGCCAGGGCCGCCATGGAAGGCCGCATGGACGAGGCGCGCGAGCTGCTGCGGCGCGCGCTGGACGGATCGGGCTAGTCCGCCCGGTTCAGGTCCCTGCCCCGCGTCTCGGGCAGGAAGAACAGGCAGACCAGGAAGCTCAGGACCGTGCCCACCACCGGATACCAGAGGCCGAAATAGATATCGCCCTTGGCCACCACCATGGCGAAGGAGACGAAGGGCACGAAGCCGCCCACCCAGCCGGTGCCGATGTTGTAGGGCAGAGACATGGCCGTGTAGCGGATGCGGGTCGGGAACAGCTCGACCAAGCAGGAGGCGATGGGGCCATAGAGCGCCGTGGCCGAGAGGGTGAAGACGGTCATCACCAGCAGAAGCCCGCCGAAGTTGATGCGCGACGGGTCGGCCTTGTCCGGATAGCCGGCCGCCTTCAGCGCCGCCTTGACCCGCCTGGCCACATCCGCCTGGGCCGCCTTGAACTTCGCCGCCGGCAGCCCTCCGGCCTCGACCGAGACGACCCGGGCCTGGCCGACCGTCACATAGGCCACCGTCCCCTTGGGCGCGGCCTGGTTGGCGTAGGAGACCCCGGCATTGGCCAGCGTGCTCTTGGCGATGTCGCAGGACGAGGTGAAGGACGCCTTGCCTACCGGATCGAACTGCAGCGAGCAGGCGGCGGGATCGGCCACCACCACCACCGGGGTCTTCTGGTTGGCCGCCGCCAGGGCCGGATTGGCGTACTGGGTCAGAAGGTGGAAGCCCGGGAAGAAGCCGACGATGGAGATCAGCATGCCGGCCAGCATCACCGGCTTGCGCCCGACCCGGTCCGACAGCCAGGCGAAGAACACGTACAGCGGCGCGGAGATCACCGTCGCGGCCAGGATCAGCTCGGTGACAGTGACCGAATCCACCTTCAGGATCTGCTGCATGAAGGTCTGGACGTAGAAGTAGATGGTGTACCAGACCACGCCCTGGGCGATCATCATCGCCAGCAGCGCCAGGATCACCACCTTCAGATAGCGCCACTGGCCGAAGGCCTCCTTCAGCGGCGCCCGCGGGGCGCCGCCCAGGGCCTCCATGCGCTTGAAGGCCGGGCTCTCGGCCAGCTTCAGCCGCATGAACAGCGAGATCGCCAGCAGCACGGCCGAGAAGAAGAACGGAATGCGCCAGCCCCAGGCGTTGAAGGCGTCCTGTCCCAGGATCCTGGTGGAGACGTAGATCACCCCCAGCGCGCCGATCAGGCCGAAGGAGGCCGAGGTCTGGATCCAGCCGGTGGCGCCGCCGCGGTTGTCGTCCCGGGCATGCTCGGCCACGTAGACCGCCGCCCCGCCGTATTCGCCGCCGAGGGCGAAGCCCTGGATCAGGCGCATGACCAGAAGCAGGCTCGGCGCCCAGAGCCCGGCCTGGGCGTATGTGGGCAAGAAGCCCACCGCCAGGGTGGCCAGGCCCATCAGGCTGACGGTCACCAGGAAGGCGCCCTTGCGGCCCAGCCGGTCGCCGACCCAGCCGAACACCAGCGCTCCCACGGGCCGGAACAGGAAGCCCGCGCCGAACACGCCGAGCGCGAAGATCACCCCCTCGGTGGGGCTGAGGTTGGCGAAGAACAGCTTGCCGATCAGGCCCGACAGGCTGCCGAAGATGAAGAAGTCGTACCACTCGAAGGCGGTGCCGGCCGAGGAGGCGGCGACGATCGTCCGCATCGAGGCGCGCTTGTCCTGCGCGCCGGAAACTGCCGCTTCGGCCATCTCGCTCCCCCACCTTCTGGCCGAGCATTACCATTCGGATTTTGCTGCGGAAAGCGGGCGGCTGCGGGCGTTCCAACCGCGCCCTTCCCCGCAAGCCGGCGCGGCGGCGCCTCGAAGGACGCCGCCAGTCTGGTAACACTGGGCGGGTTGCAGTCCACGATCAGACGGAGGTCCCGATGGGCAAGGTGCGCGTGGCCGGCTTTACGGTGTCCATCGACGGCTTCGGGGCCGGCGCCGAGCAGAGCCTGGAGCATCCGCTCGGCAAGCGGGGCAATGAGTTGCACGGCTGGTTCTATCCGACCCAAGCCTTTCGATCGATGTTCGGGCGAGACGGCGAAACCGAGGGGCCCGACGCCCGCTTCGCCCAGGCCTCGGCGGACGGCTTCGGCGCCTTCATCCTCGGCCGCAACATGTTCGGGCCGGCCGGCGACGATTGGGGCGGCCCCGACTGGAAGGGCTGGTGGGGAGACAATCCCCCCTATCACGCGCCGACCTTCATCCTCACCCACCACCCCCGGGCGCCGATCGTGATGGAGGGCGGGACGACCTTCCATTTCGTCACCGACGGGATCGAGGCGGCGCTCGCCCAGGCCAAGGCCGCCGCGGGCGAGCTGGACGTGAAGATCGGCGGCGGCGTTTCGACGGTCCGCCAGTACCTGCTCGCCGGCGCGATCGACGAGGTGCATCTGGCGCTGTCGCCCGTCCTTCTGGGCCGCGGCGAATCCCTGTTCGCAGGCCTCGATCTGCCGGGGCTCGGCTATCGGGTGGCGGAGGCGGTCCCCACGGAGCGGGCGACCCACCTCGTGCTGACGCGCTGACCTGCGTGGCCTAGCCGCCGCGCGCCACGAACCAGCCGTTCTTGAAGCCCCGGTCGGCCTTGCCGTAGGCGAAGGTCCGGCCCTCCTCGGTGGTGAGCGAGCCGCCGGCCGCCTCCAGCACCGCGTGGGCCGCGGCGATGTCCCACTCCATGGTGGTCCCGTGGCGCGGATAGATGTCGGCGGTCCCCTCGGCGACCATGCAGAGCTTGGCCGAGGAATCCATCGCAAGGGTTTCGCCATAGCCGTAGCGCTGGCGCAGCTCGGCCTCCTGCTCGGGCTTCATGGTGTGGCTGACTAGGGCGACGGCGCCCGACCGTGGCCAGGGCCGGACGTGGATGGGCTGGCCCTCCGCCTCACCGATCGTGCGCATGCGCGCGCCGCCCGCCGTGGTGAACCAGGTGCGGTTCCAGGCCGGCGCCGAGACTGCGCCGGCCACCGGCCGGCCGTCCTGGATCAGGCCGATGTTGACCGTCCAGTGCTCGTCGCCGCGCACGAAGGCCTTGGTGCCGTCCAAGGGATCGACCAGGAAGAAGCGCGGCCCGATCCGGTCGGGTGTCCCGAACTCCGAGGCATCCTCCTCCGACACCACCGGCACGCCGGGAAAGCGCTCGGCCAGCTGCTCCAGGATCAGGGCCTCGCCCCGCCGGTCCGCCTCGGTGACCGGGCTCTCGTCGGCCTTGAGGTCGACCTGCAGGCCCGAGCGCCACAGGGGCAGGATCTCGCGGCCGGCGGCCTCGACGATGTCGGCCAGCACCCGGCCGAGGTCCGCGTCCGCGCTCATGCTCGAAATCCCCCCTGCCGGTCGCGCGGGTCCGGGCCGACATAGACCAGGGCCACCTTGTCGGTGTCGATGGTCCGCTTGCCGGCGTCCTCGAAATTGACGGTCACCCGATGGCCGACCACCGACTGGACCTGGCCCAGGCCCCAGTCCGGCTCGTCGGGATGCCGCACCAGAGCCCCTGGCTCGAGAAAGCTGTCGACCACTTGTTAAGGCTCTCGGCGCACTTCTTCCGCCGTCTCTGACACGCAAGGCGCGGTTTGCCAAAGCGGCAAATCACGACAGATTCGCGAAGATGCAAAACGCACCGATGTCAATGCAGGCCCACCCGGACGCCGTCGAACCGGTGGACCTGGCCGCCCGCCTCGCCGCGCGGCTCTGCCATGACTTCATCAGTCCGGTGAGCGCGATCGTCTCCGGCCTGGACCTGATCGACGACCCCGAGCAGCAGGACATGCGCGAGGAGGCCATGAGCCTGATCGCCACCAGCGCGCGCAAGCTGGCCGCTCTCCTGTCGTTCTCGCGCATCGCCTTCGGCGGCTCGGCCGCCTCCGAGATGTTCGACGTCCGCGACCTGGAGCGGCTGACCCGGGACTTCTTCGATCACGTCCGCGCCGAGGTGGACTGGGCCGTCGAGCCCGCCGGACTCGGCAAGCCCGCCGCGCGGGCCCTGCTCAACCTGGCCCAGCTGGGCGCCGTGGCCCTGCCGGTCGGCGGCAAGGCCCGTCTTACGGCCCGCGATGAGGCCGGCCAGATGCATCTGGACCTGGACGCCCGAGGCGCCCGCGCGCGCCTCAGGCCCGAGGCCGTCGACGGCCTCGAGGGCCGGCCCTTCTCCGAAGGCCTGGGCGGACAGTGGGTGCAGACCTACTTCCTTCGCTCCATCGTCGATCAGGCGGGCGGCACGCTGGAGCTGGAGACCGGCGAGGACGCCGTTCGCGTCCGCGTCAAACTGCCCACACAATAATCCGCCCCGGGGGCGGCGCCCCATACGGCTCTTTAACCAACACCCCCGATGCTGCCGAGATACAGCGCAAGGGGTCGGCGGTGAGAACCTGCCTGGTCGTCGACGACAGTCGAGTGATCCGCAAGGTGGCCCGGCGGATCATCGAGGAAATGGGCTTCGAAGTGGCCGAAGCCGGCGACGGGCTGGAAGCTCTCGCCTGGTGCCGCGCGAGCATGCCTGAAGCCATCCTGCTGGACTGGAACATGCCGGCGATGAATGGCATCGACTTCCTGCGCCAGCTCCGCCGCGAACGGAACGGCGAGCAGCCCACCGTGGTGTTCTGCACCGTCGAGAACGACCTGGATCACATCCGCGAGGCGCTGAGCTGCGGCGCGGCGGAATACATCATGAAACCCTTCGACAGCGACATCGTGCAGTCGAAGTTCGCCCAGGCGAAGCTGGTATGAAGCCAGACGAGATCGATTTCGTCGCGGAGGTGTGCCGCGCCGCCGCCGGCCTCAAGGTGGACCCCGAGAAGGTCTATCTGGTGGAGAGCCGGCTCGCGCCGGTGGCGCGCCGCGAGGGATTCGGCTCGATCCGCGAGATGCTGATCTCGGCGCGGCAGCGCAAGGAAGAGAGCCTGCTCTGGTCGGTGGTCGAGGCCATGGCCCAGGGCGAGACCTGCTTCCTGCGCGACCCCAAGACGTTCGAGCGGCTGCGCGAAGAGGTGCTGCCGCAGCTGGCGGTGCGGCGCCCGGCGGGGAGCCCCATCCGGGTCTGGAGCGCCGGCTGCGCCTCGGGCCAGGAGGCCTATTCAGTGGCCATGACGGTCGAGGACTCCGGCGCCGGGGTCCTGGCCTGCGGCGTCGACATCCTGGGCACGGACCTGTCCGAGCGGTCGCTGGAGAAGGCCCAGGCGGGGCTGTTCACCCAGTTCGAGGTGCAGCGCGGCCTGCCGATCCAGCTGCTGGCGCGGCACTTCGAGAAGCGCGACGAGCTCTGGGCCCTGTCGCCACGGCTGAGGGCGATGGTGCGTTGGCGGCGGGTGAACCTGAACGTGGAGCTGAAGGGGCTGGCCGACTTCGACCTGATCCTCTGCCGCAACGTGCTGCGCTGCATGACGCCCGAAGCCCGCGTCCGCGCGCTCGGGCAGCTGACCGAGGCCCTGGCGCCGGGCGGCTATCTGGTGCTGGGGGCCGACGAACAGGCCGGCGACATGCCGAGCGGACTGGCCGCCCAGGGCGGCGGCCTGCATCGGCTGGATCCCGCCGCGCGCGTGGCGGCATGAAAAAGCCCCGCCGGTGAAGGCGGGGCTCTCTCGGATTTCGCAGGTTGGAAGCCAGGCCTAGTGCTTGGCGTCCTCGGCCGTATCGGACACGGCGCGACCGGCCGAAGATACATCCTGGCCGGCGCCCTTGACGGTGTTGCACGCCCCCAGGGTCAGGGTGGCGGCGGTAATCATGAGAAGAATCATTTGACGCATGTTCGGCTCCTTTTGGTCGAACCCTTGGTATTCAGCGCTGCCGTAACGCTCAGGCTGCCGCCCGGTTCCGCTTGGCTTTGGCTGAGCCGTTCTGTTCGGCGTCGATGTCCGGAGTCGGGAAGTTGAGCCGGGCGGTGGTGCCGCCCCATTCGTTGGTGACGATCTCGCAGCGGCCGTGCAGCTGGCGGGCGAAGGCGGCCATCAGGGTGCGCCCCACCCCCGAGGCCTGACGCTCGGGGCCCGCGCCCACGCCGTCGTCGGCGATCTCCAGCCCGGCGTCCTCGCCGCTGACGCTGAACTTGACCCGCAGCGTGCCGCCCCGCCCGGCGAAGGCGTGCTTCTGGGCGTTGGAGATGGCCTCCACCGCGAACAGCGCCAGGGGCGCCAGCTTGTCGGGGTGGATGACCAGATCGTCGGCCTGCAGGTCGGTGCGGATCGCGCCGGTGGAATCCTGGTCGGAGACGATCAGCTGGGCGATCAGCTCTTCCAGGAAGCCCTTCAGTTCCACCCGCCTGAGGTCCGGGCCCTGGTAGAGGGCGCGGTAGATCAGGGCCATGGCGGTGATCCGCTGGCGGGTGTCCGACATCGCCTCGCGCGCCGACGGATCGGACAGCGAGCGCTGCTGCAGGCTGAGCAGCGAGGTGATGACCTGCAGGTTGTTCTTCACCCGGTGGTGGATCTCGCGCAGCAGGGCGTCCTTCTGGGCCAGGGTCTCGTGCAGCGAGGCGTCGCGGGCGACGATCATCTCGGCCATGGCGTCCAGCGTCTCGGCCAGTTCGCGGATCTCCGGCGGAGCCTTCTCGGCCTGCAGCAGGCGCACGGTGAAGCGGCCCTTGGCGTAGATGGCCGCGACCCGCTCGACGTAGTGCAGCCAGCGCACGATCACCCGGTCGGCCGCGACCCAGACCGCCGCCAGGGTGGCCAGGAAGGCGATCAGCGGGAACAGCACGCTGGAGAGCAGGTTCAGCCGCGCCCAGGAGAAGGGACCCGGCGAGGGGGCCGACAACACCGCATAGAGGTCGCGGCCCAGCAGCGGCGTGATGGTGAAGACGCGCGGCGAGCCCTCCGCGTCGTGGCCGAAGTAGAGATAGGCGCCCCTGCCCTGGGCGTTGGGGGCCCAGTCCTTGGGAAGGGCGGTGAAGGCGTCGGTCTTGGTGCGGCTGAGGAAGTGGCCGTCGCGGTCGATCAGGGCCACCTGGGTGTCCAGAGGCGCGGTCTGGTCCATTTCGGGCCTGAGGCTCGACAGGGCGATGAAGGCGGCCAGGGCCCCCTCGAACTCGCCCCTGGGCCCGGTCGCCTGGGTCGCCACCAACAGCGCCGGCTGGCCGACGTAGCCGGAGGGCGGCGCGGCCTCCATCACCGAGCGCTCGCCCGAGGCCAGCCTGCGGAACCAGGACGTCTGGGCGCCGTTCTCGCCGTCCAAGACCCCGCCGCCGGCGCAGGTCACCCGGCCGGTGCGGTCCAGGCGGACCATGTTGAGCATCCCCGGCGAGCGGGCCATGAGCTCGCGCAGCCGGGGCGCGCACTCGGGCCCCGCCGTCTCGGGAGTCACCGTCTCCAGCACCACGATCGCGCCGTCCAGGCGGCCGCGGGCGGCCGCCACGCTGCGGTCGGCCGCCGCCATCAGGCTAGCCCGGCGTTCCAGGCCTTCCTTGTGGAACGAGATGGTGGATTGGGCGACGCCCAGCAGCAGCACGGGCAACAGGGCGATGGCCATCGCCACCCCGAGGCGCACCCGAATGCTGAGAGGTCCAGGTGCGCGGAATTTCATGCGTTTACCGGCCCGAGGAGAGCCGCTCCGCGTCCGCCAGGATGGAGCGCATGGCGTCGGCGGCCGAGCCGCCGTCGCGATCGTAGGCCCCGACTTCGAGGATCGCCTGCAGCGCCCGGCGCGCGCGGCTGACCCGACTCTTCACCGTTCCCACCGCGCAGCCGCAGATCTCGGCCGCCTCCTCGTAGGCGAAGCCGCCGGCGCCGACCAGCACCAGGGCTTCCCGTTGCTCGGAGGGCAGCTTGGCCAGGCCCAGCCTCAGCTCGTCCAGCGCCACAGGCGCCTCCGGATCGTCGACCGCGATCAGGGTCCGCTCGGCGGCTTCCTGATCGAGCTGGGTCTGGCGCCACGCCCGGCGCTTCTCGGAATAGAACTGGTTGCGCAGGATCATGAAGGTCCACGCCTTCATGTTGGTGCCCATCTGGAAGCTGGCCCGGGCGTCCCAGGCCTTCATCATGGCGTCCTGCGCCAGGTCG
Organism: Caulobacteraceae bacterium; assembly: GCA_025450315.1. Taxonomy (GTDB): domain Bacteria; phylum Pseudomonadota; class Alphaproteobacteria; order Caulobacterales; family Caulobacteraceae; genus JANWHQ01. Next base: position 16,887 of record JANWHQ010000001.1, on the reverse strand, counting down.
TCGGCCGCGGCCGGATCGCCGGCCAGCGTGCGCGCGAAGGCCCTGAGGTGCGGAATGAGGCCCACCAGCTCACGCCGGAAGGCCACTTCGTCGTCTTTGCCGTGAGGTGCGTCCGGATCCCGTTCGACCATCAAGCCTTGTCCGACTTCTTCTGGTCGGCCCGGCGCAGGATATCGATGAATTCGTCAGGAACCGGCTCGTTGACCACTTCGTCGAACATCTGCCGCAGCTTGATGCCGATGGCTTGCTGTCGCAGACGCGCCTCATCCAGGGCGGCGTCTGCACGGCGGCGAGGCGGCGATTGTTCGATCATCTTTCTACTGGTCACGCTCGATCTGGCGTGCGCCCCCCGTCGTAGCAACTCGGCGCTTAGGCTGCTACAACACCGAGTGTACACGCGGGTTCCCTGAACAGCGCAACTTTTTCGTCCTTTTTCTCAGCCTCCCGGAACCTGGGCCTTGGCGAGGACGTTAATCCGGCGGCGATTTTTCAATTTCGGAGGGGAGATGAGCCTTCTCGAGCGGCTTGCGCCGCATCTACCGTATATCCGCCGTTACGCTCGCGCCCTCACCGGGGACCAGCGGACCGGCGACAACTATGTTCGCGTGGCGCTCGAAGCGCTCGCGGCCGGTGAGAAGGCCCTCGACAACCGCCTCTCGCCGCGGGTTTCGCTCTATCACGTCTTCCACACCATCTGGTGCGCGACGGGCGCGCAGCTGGAGACCAACGACGACGACGGTCCCGGCAAGACCGACGACGCGGCGCACCGGCTGATGCGCATCGCCCCCCGCTCGCGCCAGGCGTTCCTGCTGACCGCGCTCGAAGGCTTCACGCCCAGCGAGGCGGCGCAGATCCTCGACACCTCCTTCGACGAGGTCGAGCAGCTGATCAGCGAAGCCCAGGCCGAGATCGACGCGGAGCTGGCCACCGATGTGCTGATCATCGAGGACGAGCCGGTGATCGCCGCCGACATCGAGATGCTGGTGCGCGAACTCGGCCACGAGGTCGTCGACATCGCCGCCACCCGCAAGGAAGCCACCGACGCGGCCGCGCGCAAGCGTCCGGGCCTGGTGCTGGCCGACATCCAGCTGGCGGACGGCTCCTCGGGCATCGACGCGGTGAAGGACATCCTGGGCCGTTTCGACGTGCCGGTGATCTTCATCACCGCCTTCCCCGAGCGGTTGCTGACCGGCGAACGGCCCGAGCCGACCTTCCTGATCACCAAGCCGTTCCAGCCGGAGACGGTGAAGGCCGCCATCGGCCAGGCGCTGTTCTTCCATCCGACCCGCAACCGCCGCGCGGCCTGAGCCGAAGCTTCAATTCAGACTTTGCCGGAACGCGGTCCTTCGGGGCCGCGTTCTGCCTTGCGTCCCATCGAAGTGGAGGAAATCGGCCATGCTGGGCTGGGCCATCGTCTTCATCATCCTGGCCGCCATCGCCGGCTGGCTGGGCTTCTTCGTCCTGGCGAGCCTGGCTGCGGCCATCGCCAAGATCCTGTTCATCGTCTTCCTGGTCCTGTTGGTGGTCAGCTTCATCATCCGCGCCTTCCGCGGACAATCGGTGGTCTGACGCCCGATCCGGAACGCCAGAGGGCCCGGCGGCGCAAGCCGCCGGGCCCTCGCGTTTTCAGAGGCCTGAGGCCGGATCAGCCGCCCGTGGTCTGCTCGCGGCGGCCCACGGCCTGGGCGGGAACCGACCCGGGGGGCGCGGTGGCGGCGGCTTCCTTGACTCTGTTGGGCGTCGTGGAGGTGATCACCTCCGGCGGCGTCGGATGGGTGCGGGTGGCGTAGGCCAGCCAGATCGCCGCGAACGCGACGACGATCAGGGCCAGGGAAATCCTCAGCACCCAGCGCAGGCCGGTGCCGGTGCGGCCTTGGCGCACCGGTGTCTCTTCGACGTGGCGTGGCGCCTCGCTCATGGTCAACTCCTCGGCGGCCTACCTGGGATAGTACTGCATCGGCTGGGGCGCGGCTGGCCGCGCATGCGAAGGTCCCGTGTCCACTCGCCCGAGCAGCAGACCCGCGGCGAACACCGCCGCCACAAGGCCCAGAGTGGTCGCCAGGCCCCGGCCGCCGGGGCGCCGGCGGTGATGGTGGGCCAACGACGCGATCTCGTAGTGGGGACGAAAACCCCGACCAAGCTGAACGTAGGAAGCCATCGAACCGTCTCCCCAGTTGTCGCCAAAGGAACGCCCGGCCGACTTGGCTGTTCCCGGCCGGACCGCCGGGAACAGTGGGCCGATTCTTTTTTCGGAGCCCGGGAACTTTACCCCAGACAGTTGGTTTTGCTGTCTGCGGAGGCGGCGACGCCCCCCCCGACTTGAGGCCGGCTTTGCCGGCCAGCCGCCTCCGCACCTCAATCTCGATGATGCAGACTTCCGGGCGGACCTCTGGTCCGCCCGCTTCCTTCTGGGGCATACTGCACGCCGTGGGCCTGGAACGGGCTGCGCCGCGCGCCGTTAAGCCCGCGTAGCTCCTGCACCATCGTCAACAAGAAGGAGACCGGCGATGCGTCTGTTCGCACGCCATGCCGAACCGGCCCCCGCGGGCCCCACCCGCGCGGACGTCAAGCACGCCTACGACCTCGGCCGCGCCGACGAGCGCAAGCGCCATCACAGTCACCCGATCCTGGGCCTGATCATCGCCATCGCCGCCGTGATCGGCTGCGGGGCCCTTTACCTCGGAATGCACGAGGGCTCGTTCTCCCGGGCCGGCCAGGTGGTGGACGAGAACCTCGCCGTGGCCGCCGACCGCAGCCAGGGCGCCAGCCAGGCCGCGGCCGCGACGGTCGCCAACGCCGGCGCCGCCGCCCAGCAGGCCGGCCAGACCCTGCGCCGGAACGATCAAACCTCGCAGCAGCACTAGGTGATGCGCGCGGGGGAGGGCCTCATCGGTGTTTCGACGCCCCTGCCCGCGCGGCCGCCCCTGCGGCGGCTCGAGGTGGTGGTGAACCCGCGCGCCGGCCACGCCGGGCCCGATGCTCCGCAGGTGATCGAGCAGATCGTTTCGGACCTTAGCCTGGAATGCCACGTCCGCGCCGCCGAGCCCGATGATCTGTGGCGCGAGCTGCGCCAGGCGGTCGATACGGGCCCCGACCTGCTGGTCGTGCTGGCCGGCGACGGCACCGCCCGCGCCGCCGCCAGCCTCTGCGGGCCTGGAGGCCCCCTGCTGGCGCCGCTGGCGGGCGGCACCATGAACATGCTGCCCCATGCCCTCTATGGCCCCAGGGACTGGCGTCTGGCCTTGGTGGACGCCTTGGAGAACGGGGTCGAGACGCCCGTGTCGGGCGGCGAGGTCGATGGCCGGCATTTCCACGTGGCCGCCATCCTGGGCGAGCCGGCGCTATGGGCCGAGGCCCGCGAAGCCGCGCGCATGCACCACCCCCAGCTGGCCTGGCGCAAGGCCCGCCGCGCCTGGCGGCGCGCTTTCTCCCATCGCATCCGTTATCGCCTCGACAACGGCCCCCTGGTGAAGACCCTGGCCCTGACCCTGATGTGCCCGTTGGTGTCCAAGGCCATGCACGGCGACGAGCGCGCCCTGGAGGCGGCCAGGCTGGATCCGCGAGGCGTCGCCGACGCCCTCAGGCTCGGCGCCCGCACGGCGCTCAGCCGGCTGGTCGGCGATTGGCGCGACGATCCGTCGGTGGAGGTGACCTCCTGCCGCGAGGGCGTGGTGTGGAGCGGCGGCCCGCAGCTGACGGCCATCCTCGACGGCGAACCGATGCGCCTGCACCGGCAGTCGCAGATCCGCTTCCTGCCCGTGGCCTTCCGCGCCCTGGCGCCGGCGACGAGACCCGCGGCATGACCATCCGCATCGTCCATCTGTCCGACATCCATTTCGGGTGCGAGAACGCCGACGCCCTCGAGGGCGCGCGCCGCTTCATCCTCGAGCAGGCCCCCGACCTGGTGGCGGTGACCGGCGACATCACCCAGGCCGGCTATCCGCGCGAATTCGCCGCCGCCCGCGACTGGCTGGACCAGCTGCCCTGCCCTTCGATCCACACCCCCGGCAACCACGACACGCCCTATTGGAGCGTGGTCGGACGCCTGTGCTGGGCCTTCCGCGACTATGGCCGCTACATCGGCCCGGACGCCTTCGAGTCCGCCTCCCTGCCGGGAGTGCAGGCGATCGCCATCAACACCGCCCGCGGGCTGCAGCCGCGGCTGAACTGGTCCAAGGGCCAGGTGCGCCTCGAGGACGCGGCCCTGGCGTGCCGGCGGCTGGCGGCGGGCGAGGGCCTGAAGGTGGTGATCTGCCACCATCCCCTGATGGAGGTGACCGGCGGGCCGATGACCGGACGGGTCTGGGGCGGGGTGGCGGCCTCGCGCATCCTGGCGGAGGGCGGCGTCGACCTGGTCCTGACCGGCCACGTCCATTCACCCTTCGGCCATCCGTTGCCCTTCGCCGACCAACGGACCTATGCGGTGGGCGCCTCGACCCTTTCCCTGCGCGAGCGCGGCGTGCCGGCGGGCTTCAACGTGATCGAGGCGGACGAGGCGTGCATCCGCGTCACCGCCCAGGGCTGGATCAAGACCCACTTCGAGCCGCAGCGCAGCTGGGGCTTCGATCGGCGCCCGCGCACGCCGGGCGAGACGTCCCGGCCGGCCGCCTCGGCGGCTTGAGCCGACCGCAAGGATCGGGTGGCCTCGGATCGTGGCCGCGGCGACCCTGGGGCTCTGAAAGGAGCCCGCCATGACCTTCCGTATCCTGGGCCTGCCGCCCCAGCCCTTCGCGTCCCTGTTCGAGCTGGACGACGCGGCGCTGGAGGCGCGCCAGATCCGCCGCTTCGTCGCCGACGAGCCCCGGTCCGCGCCCTGCCGCGTCACCTTGCAGGACGCCCGGCCCGGCGAGCGCCTGCTGCTGTTGAACTACCAGCACCAGCCGGCCCCCACGCCCTTCCGCGCCACGGGCCCGATCTTCGTGCGCGAGGCGGCCGGCACGGCCTTCGACGCGGTCGGACGCACCCCCGAGGTGTTCCCGGGGCGCACCCTTTCGGCGCGGGCCTACGACGGTTCCGGAATGATGGTGAAGGGGCAGATCGCGCCCGGCGACGCCATCGCGGGCCTGCTGGAGGCCTGGTTCGACGACCCGTCGGTGGACGAGATCCACCTGCACTACGCCGCGCGCGGCTGCTTCGCCGCCCGCTCCATCCGCGCCTAGGCGCCTCCCCTCGCCGCGAGGGAGGGGAGGCCTTCGACCTAGACCAATGGTCCTCGGCGGCTGCCGCCGACCATGTGCATGACCAGCGAGATCACGAACAGCACGATGAAGACGTAGAACAGCAGCTTGGCGATCGCGGCGGCCGCGACATAGACGCCGGTGAATCCCAGCGCCGCGGCGATCAGGGCGATCACCAGGAAAATCAACGCCCATCTGAGCATGACCAGTTCTCCCTAGGGCGTGCGGCCCTGAAGGCTGCAACGTCCGCCAGGGCGGCCCGTTCCGGCTGCGCTCGGGTCAGCCGCGGCCGACGCTGGCGTATTGGAATCCGCGGGCCCGCATCTCCTCGGGCCGGTAGATGTTGCGCAGATCGACCACCACGGGCCGGCGCATCAGGCCCTTGACCCGCCCCAGGTCCAGCGCCCGGAACTGGTCCCATTCGGTCAGGATCACCAGGACGTCGGCGTCCTCGACCGCCTCGTAGGGCCCAGCGCGGAACTGGACGCCCGGCAGCAGCGGGCGCGCCTCGTCCATGCCCTCCGGATCGAAGGCCTGCACCTGGGCGCCCATGGCGAGCAGCTGAGGCGCGACCTCCAGCGAGGGGGCGTCGCGCATGTCGTCGGTATTGGGCTTGAAGGTCAGCCCAAGCACCGCGACGGTCTTGCCCTTGAGGTCCCCGCCGGCGGCGCGCGCGATGCGCCCGGCCATGGAGCGCTTGCGCGCGTCGTTGACCTCGATGGTGGTCTCCACCAGCCGCAGCGGCGCGCCCGCCTCGGTGGCGGTGCGGGCCAGGGCCAAGGTGTCCTTGGGGAAGCACGAGCCGCCATAGCCCGGCCCTGGGTGCAGGAACTTGGAGCCGATGCGGTTGTCCAGGCCGATGCCCCTGGCCACCTGCTGGACGTCGGCCCCCAGGCTCTCGCAGAGGTCGGCGATCTCGTTGATGAAGGTGATCTTCATGGCCAGGAAGGCGTTGGCCGCGTATTTGGTCAATTCCGAGGTGCGCCGGCTGACGAACAGCATCGGGGTTTCGTTCAGGAACAGCGGCCGGTAGAGCTCGCGCATCACCCACTGCGCCCGCTCGTCCTCGGTCCCGACCACCACCCGGTCGGGCCGCTTGAAGTCGTTGATCGCCGCGCCCTCGCGCAGGAACTCCGGATTGGAGACCACCGCGAAATCGGCGCCCGGCCGGGCGGCGCGGATGATCTTCTCGATCTCGTCGCCGGTGCCCACCGGCACGGTGGATTTGGTGACGATCACCGTGACGCCGTCGATCTGCTGGGCGATCTCCTCGGCGGCGGCGTAGACGTAGCTGAGGTCCGCGTGGCCGTCGCCCCGTCGCGAAGGGGTGCCTACGGCGATGAACACCGCATCGGCCTCGGCCACGGCCTCGGCCGCGTCGCAGCGGAAGCTGAGCCGGCCCTCGCGCACGTTGCGGGCCACCAGATCCTCCAGGCCCGGCTCGAAGATCGGCGGCGAGCCCTGCTCCAGGGCCGCGATCTTGGCTTCGTCCTTGTCGATGCAGCAGACCACGTGGCCGAAGTCGGCGAAGCAGGCGCCGGACACCAGCCCGACGTAGCCCGCCCCGATCATCACCACCCGCACCCGTCAGATCTCCTGGTTGTAGGCGCCGACTTCGGGATGCCGGCCCAGCCGCGGCTTCACCTCGTCCCGGAACAGGGCGCGCATGTCGTCCTCCGAACGGATGCTTTCCACCACCACCACCAGCTCGGGCTTGTTGGACGAGGCCCGCACCAAGAGCCACGAGCCGTCCTCCAGCGTCACGCGCACGCCGTTGACGGTCAGCACGCTGGCGATCTTGCGGCCCAGGATCGGCTGGCCGGCGTCGGCCAGGGCCTGGTATTCGCGCACGATCTCCTCGACCACGCCGTACTTGGTCTCGTCGGCGCAATGGGGCGACATGGTGAGCGACGTGTAGGCCTTGGGCAGGGCCTCCTGCAGCTCGGCCAGGGACTTGCCCGGATTGCGGTCCAGCATCGACAGGATGGCGGCGGCCGCCACCAGGCCATCGTCGTAGCCGCGCCCGTGCGGGGCGCTGAAGAAGAAGTGGCCCGACTTCTCGAAGCCCGCCAGGGCCCCGATCTCGGCGGTCTTGCGCTTGATGTAGCTGTGGCCGGTCTTCCAGTAGACGGTCTTGGCGCCGTTGGCCTTCAGCACCGGATCGGTGAGGAACAGCCCCGTGGACTTCACGTCCACCACGAAGGTGGAGTCCGGGTGCAGGCCGGAGAGGTCGCGCGCCAGCATCAGGCCGATCTTGTCCGCAAAGATCTCGCGTCCCTGGTTGTCGACCACCCCGCAGCGGTCGCCGTCGCCGTCGAAGCCCAGGGCCAGGTCGGCCTGGTGCACCTGCACCGCCTCGGCCATGGCCCTGAGCATCTTGTGGTCTTCGGGATTGGGGTTGTAGCGGGGGAATGTGTAGTCCAGCTGACAGTCGGTCTCGATCACCACCGCCACGCCCATGCGGCGGATGGTTTCCGGCGCAAAGGCGCCGGCCGCGCCATTGCCGCAGGCCACCACCACCTTCAGGGGCCGCCGGATGTCCGCGCGGCTGGCGGCGTCGGCCATGTAGCGCTCCTGCACGCCCTGGACGTGGGTCAGGCTGCCGCCCGGGCGCACTTCGCCCTTGCCCCTCAGCACGATCTCCTTCAGCCGGCCCATCTCGTCCGGCCCGAAGGTGAGCGGCGGCTGGCAGCCCATCTTGACGCCGGTCCAGCCGTTCTCGTTGTGGCTGGCGGTGACCATGGCCACGCAGGGCGCATCCAGGTCGAACTGGGCGAAATAGGCGATCGGGGTGACCGCCAGGCCGATATCCAGCACCTCGCAGCCGGCCTGCATCAACCCCAGCGTCAGGGCCTGCTTGATGGACAGCGAATAGGACCGGTAGTCGTGCGCCGCCACCACCCGGCGCTGGCCGAACTGGTGGAACAGGGTCCCGAGCCCCAGGCCCAGGGCCTCCACGCCCAGCAGGTTCAGCTCGCTGCCGAACAGCCAGCGCGCGTCGTACTCGCGAAAGCCGGTCGGCTTGACCAGCGGCTCGTTCTCGAACTCGAGGGTGTTGGCGACCAGGTCGGCGCGCGGGGCGGCAAGCATGAGACTCTCCGGGAGGCGGGGCTGTGTTAGGCCCGGCGAACTCTCGCGGCAACGCTGGGGTTCCGCACCCCGCCGCCGCTACATCACGCCGGCGCGCAGCAGGTCGTGCACGTGCAGGATGCCGATCGGGCGGTCCTCGTCGACCACGAACAGCACCGTGACCGGCGGCTGGGCCTCGTTCATCCGCTTCAGCGCCTCGGCGGCGAGCAGATCGGGCGGCACGGTCTTGGGATTGCGGGTCATCACCTCGCCGGCGTTGTGGGTCAACAGCCCTTCGGCGTGGCGGCGCAGGTCGCCGTCGGTGATCACCCCCTGCAGCCGGCGGTGCTCGTCGCAGACCGCCACGCAGCCGAAGCGCTTCTCGGTCATCACGAACAGCGTCTCCTGCATGGGCGTCTGGGGCGACACGGCCGGCAGTTCGCTTTCCCCGTGCATCAGGTCGGCGACGGTGACCAGCATCGCCCCGATCCGGCCGCCCGGATGCAGCACCCGGAAGGCCTGGGCGGTGAAGCCCTTGCGCTCGAGCAGCGCCACGGCCAGGGCGTCGCCCAGCGCCATCTGCAGGGTGGTCGAGGTGGTGGGCGCGCTGACCTCTGCGGTCGCTTCCGGCGCGCTGGGCAACAGCAGGCACACGTCGGCGGCGCGGCCGAGGATGCTCCTGGCCGAGCAGGTGATCCCCAAGAGCGGGATGGTGAAGCGCTTGGCGTAGGCCAGGGTGTCGGCCAGCTCGCGCACCTCTCCGGACTTGGACAGCACCACCATGACGTCGCCCTGGTCGATCATGCCGAGGTCGCCGTGGCTGGCCTCCGACAGGTGCACGAACATCGCCTTGGTGCCGGTGGACGACAGGGTGGCGGCGATCTTGCGCGCCACGTGGCCGGACTTGCCCACGCCCATGCAGACGATCCGGCCCTCGGCCTTGTAGAGGACCTCGACGGCCTGGCTGAAGGTCTGGCCGAGGCTCTCGGCCAGCCGATCCAGCGCCTGGGCCTCGATGGACAGCACGCGTCTGCCGACGGCGACGGCGTCGAAATCGATCACGGTGACGTCGTTCATGATCAGGTTCCTGGATGGGCCGCGGCGGCGGAAGGCGCCAGGCTCAGCACCGGCGGCGGGCTCGACGCGCGCGCCCGCGCCGCCTTGGCCGCGGCGGTCTGCTGCACAGGCAGATGACCGAAGGGACCCGGCGAGCGGGCGCCCAGGCCCTGGGGCCAGACCAGCGCCAGGGCGATCATCGTCACCGAGGCCAGGCCCATCAGCGAGAACAGCAGGCGGTCAGACATCGGCGAGGCCTATACCAGCCGAGCCGGGACAGGGCCAACCGGCGCCCACGCCGGGCGAGCGGAATCATATAAGTCATTGCTAATATAAGCTTCAACTGCTATCCATGCAGCGAACGCTCCAGGAGCCCCCATGGACGACATCCTGCGCCAGATCGGCGTCGTGGTCCGCGAGGTCCAGCGCCGTGACCACCAGGGCCGGCCGGCCCGGGTGGTGGTCGCCAGCCGGGCCTACGACACCTCCATCGAAGACCTCTGGGACGCCCTGACCAACGCCGAGCGGATTCCGCGCTGGTTCCTGCCGATCTCGGGCGAGCTGCGCCTGGGCGGCCGCTACCAGTTCCAGGGCAATGCGGGCGGCGAGATCACCGCCTGCGAGCCGCCCGCGCGGCTCGCCGTCACCTGGGAGGGCCCGGGCGGACCGACCAGCTGGGTCACCCTCACTCTGGAGCCGGAGTCCGATGCGCGCACGCGGCTGACGCTGGAGCACATGGCCCACCTGGGCGACGGCGCCTTCTGGGACCGGTTCGGGCCGGGCGCGGTCGGCGTCGGCTGGGATGGGGCGATGCGGGGGCTGGGGCTGCACCTCTCGACCGGCGCCGCGGTCGATCCCGCCAAGGCGATGGCCTGGTCGATGTCGGACGAGGGCAAGGCCTTCTCCCGCGCCTGCGCCGAGGCCTGGGGCCAGGCGGCCATCGCCTCTGGCGACGATCCGGCCAAGGCCCGCGCCAGCGCCGAGCGCACCGCCGCCTTCTATACCGGCGCGCCGGTTCCCGACTGATGCACGCCTTCGACGTCCTGGGCGATCCGGTCCGGCGCCGCATCCTGGAGCTGCTGGCCGAGGGCGAGCGCGCGTCCGGCGAGGTGACCCAGGTGGTACAGGCCGAGTTCGGCATCAGCCAGTCGGCCGTCTCCCAGCATCTGAAGGTGCTGCGCGAGGCCGGCTTCGCCTCGGCGCGGACCCAGGGCGCCCGGCGCATCTATGCGGTGCAGAGCGCGCCCTTGCAGGAGGTCGACGCCTGGCTGGACCGCTTCCGCGACTTCTGGACGCCGAGGCTGGACGCCCTGGCGCTGGAGGTCGCCCGCGGCAGGCGGCGGCGCGGGGAGTGAGCCATCGCCTTGACGGCGGCGCGGCCAGCCCTTAGCCGCAGCGCCATGCCCGAGCTCGTCCTTCTCCGCCACGGCCAGAGCCAGTGGAACCTCGAGAACCGCTTCACCGGCTGGGTCGACGTGGACCTGTCGGCGAAAGGCGAAGAGGAGGCCCGCCGGAGCGGCGAGCTGCTGAAAGCGGCGGGGCTCCAGTTCGACCAGGCCCATACCTCGGTCCTGACCCGCGCCATCCGCACCCTGTGGCTGGCGCTGCCCGCCTCCGGCCAGGCCTGGATCCCCACGGAGAAGGCCTGGCGGCTGAACGAGCGCCACTACGGGGCCCTGACCGGGCTCAACAAGGCCGAGACGGCCGAGCGCCACGGCGAACAGCAGGTCCGCATCTGGCGCCGCTCCTACGACGTTCCGCCGCCGCCGCTGCAGCCGGGCGGAGAGTACGACTTCGCCGCCGACCGCCGCTATCGCGGCGTGGTCCCGCCGGCGACCGAGAGCCTGAAGACCACGCTGGAGCGGGTGCTGCCCTACTGGACCTCGGCCATCGCGCCGCGCCTGGCCGCCGGCCAGTGCGTGCTGATCGTCGCCCACGGCAATTCGCTCAGAGCCATCGTCAAGCATCTCTACGGCGTTCCCGACGCCGAAATCCCCGGCGTGGAGATCCCCACCGGCAACCCGCTCTCCATCGAGCTCGACGCCCAGTTGAGGCCCGTGCGCGGCCGCTACCTCGACGAGGCGCGCGCCAGCCCGCTGCCGGAGCTGAACCCCGCCTGATGGCGGACGCCCGGGACATCCGGCTCATGCGGCGCGCCATCGCCCTGGCCCGCCCCCGCGTCGGTCTGACCGGCGCCAACCCGGCGGTCGGCTGCGTCATCGCCAGGGACGGCGCGATCCTCGCCGAGGCCGCCACCGCCGAGGGCGGCCGGCCGCATGCGGAGGAACTGGCCTTGGCGAGCGCCGGCGACGCGGCCCGCGGCGCGGTCGCCTACGTCACCCTGGAGCCCTGCGGCGAACGCAGCTCGGGCAAGGCCTCCTGCTCGGAGCGGCTGATCGCGGCGGGCGTGGCGCGGGTGGTCACCGCCTGCGCCGATCCTTCGCCCAAGGCCTCGCGGCGGGGGCTGGACCGGCTGTGCGCGGCGGGCGTCGAGGTGGAGGACGGCGTGCTGGCGGCGGAGTCGGAGGCGCTCTACGGCGCCTATCTGCAGACCCTGGCCAAGCCGCGATAGGCGGTTCCCTCCGGGGACAATCCGAACTCGATTTCAACTTGTGCGGCGACCCGATCCGGGTCTCAATCCTTGTCCGTCACAGGGGACGGAGAGGTCCATGGCCGGGCTGCTGCGCGACTCCGACCGGGTCTTCACCAACCTCTACGGCCGGCATGACTGGCGCCTGTCCGAGGCGCGCCGGCGCGGCGCCTGGAACGCCACTGCCGACATCATCGCCTGCGGCCCGGACTGGATCACCCAGCAGGTCAAGGCCTCGGGCCTGAGAGGCCGCGGCGGAGCCGGGTTCAGCACCGGGACCAAATGGTCGATGATGCCCAGGCAGGCCCGGCCGGGCCGGCCGCACTATCTGGTGGTCAACGCCGACGAGTCTGAGCCCGGGACCTGCACGGTGCGCGAGGTCCTGCGCCACGATCCCCACCTGCTGATCGAGGGCTGCCTGATCGCGGCCCGCGCGATCCAGGCCCACGACGCCATCGTCTACATCCGCGGCGAATACGTCCGCGAGCGCGAGGTGCTCGAGGCGGCGATCGCCGAGGCCCGGGCGGCGCGGCTGATCGGCCGGGACAACCTCAACGGCTGGGACCTGGAGCTGAAGGTCCACCACTCGGCCGGCGCCTACATCTGCGGCGACGAGACCGCGCTGTTGGAGAGCCTGGAGGGCAAGAAGGGCCAGCCGCGGCTGAAACCGCCCTATCCGGCCGCCGCGGGACTCTACGGCTGCCCCACCACGGTGAACAACGCCGAGGGCGTCGCGGTGCTCGGCGCGATCCTGCGCCGCGGGGCTGGCTGGTTCTCGTCGTTCGGGCGGCCGAACAACTCCGGCGTCAAGCTGATGAGCGTCTCGGGCCACGTGGCCCAGCCCTGCGTGGTGGAGGAGGCCATGTCCATTCCGCTGCGCCAGCTCATCGAGGAGCATGGCGGCGGGGTCAGGGGCGGCTGGTCGAACCTGAAGGCGGTGATGCCGGGCGGGGTCTCCATGGCCATGCTGCCGCCTCACGAGGCCGAGGGGGCGCTGATGGACTTCGACGATCTGAAGGCGCGCCGATCGGGGCTGGGCACGGCCGGCGCCATCGTGATCGACAAGTCCGCCGATCTGGTGGCCGTGGTCGCCCGCATCGCGCGGTTCTTCCGGCACGAGAGCTGCGGCCAGTGCACCCCGTGCCGCGAAGGAACGGGCTGGATGTGGCGGGTGATCGAGCGGATGGCCGCGGGCGACGCCGAGGCCGCCGAGATCGACCAGCTCCTGGACGTGGCGGCCCAGATGGAGGGCCACACCATCTGCACCTTCGCCGACGCGGCCGCCGCTCCGATCCAGGGCCTGTTCCGCTGGTTCCGGCCCGAAGTCGAGGCCCGCATCGCCAGATACCGCCGCCGCCGGCCACATGTGCCCGTGACAGGCCTGCCGACGGCGGCCTGACGCCCGTCCTCGCCGCCGCGATTACGGCCAACGGGCGAGACGTTCGCAACTATTTGCCGCCGCATCGAGCTGGCCTCCAGGTTGATCTGTCGACGATCCGACACTAGCCTTCGCATTTAACTGTTCTTCATACCAAACATTGTAAAAAGGACTTCGCATAAGTTTGCGGATGGGCCATGGGCGAGACCAATCCCCAAGCAAAAGCTCTTATCGTCGACAGCGATCGCGCGTCGACGGCGGTGCTGGTTTCGCTGCTGCGCAACGCCTGGAAGCGCGAGATCTTTGAGGCGACGAACTGCGCTAACGCCTGGGCCATCCTGGAGCACCTGGTCCCCGATCTGATCTTCGTCGCCCACGCGCCGCCGGACCTGGATGCGCCGAAATTCACCCGGGAGCTTCGGCGGGGCGAGCTGGCCGCACGAAAGACGCCGGTGGTGATGCTGGCCCACGAGCCCACCCGGAGCACGACCCTCGACGCCCGGGACGCCGGCGTGCACGAGGTGCTGCGCAAGCCCTACAACACGCGCGACCTGCTGCGCCACGTCGACCATTTGCTCGGACAGGACCGCAGCTGGATCGAAGGCATCGCCTACGTCGGCCCCGACCGGCGGCGGTTCAATTCGGCCGGCTTCTCCGGCGCCCGCAAACGGCGCCTCGACAAGGAGGTGCTGTCGCCCGAAAACGCCCGCGTCGGCCAGGCCTTGAGGATCATGAAGGCGGCGGTGGACGCCATCGAGACCGAGCCGCGTCAGGCGCTTCGCGCCCTCCGGGCCCAGGCGGACGAGCTCCAGAGCGCGGCCGCGGCCATGGCGGACTACGCCCTGGCCGGCGCCGCCAAGACGCTCAAGGAGTATCTGGACACCTCGCCGAAGCTGAATGGACGCCGCCTCGCCGCCTCCATCGACGGAATCATCGGAACCTCGGGAACCGACGCCGTAGCGGCGCCGCCGGCCCAGAAGGTGCTCTGGGTCAAATAGCCGTGCGCCGGCGCAAGTCCGGCGCCATCCGGCGAGCGCGCCACGAAGGGGTGACGCGGCCGCCGCCAGCGGCTAGAGCCTCCGGCCATGCCCACAGGTTCAGCCACGGTCCAGGTGATGATCGACGCCGCGCGCAAGACCGCGCGCGGATTGATCCGCGACTTCGGCGAGGTGGCCGAGCTGCAGGTCTCCAAGAAAGGCGCGGCCGACTATGTCTCGGCCGCGGATCTCAAGGCCGAGCAGACCCTCTACGAACTGCTCAGCAAGGCCCGGCCCGGCTACGGCTTCCTGGCCGAGGAGCGCGGCATGGTCGAGGGCACCGACAAGACCCACACCTTCATCGTCGACCCGCTCGACGGCACCACAAACTTCCTGCATTCGATCCCGCAGTTCGCCATCAACATCGCGCTCGAGCGCGACGGCCAGGTGGTGGCCGCGGTGACCTACAATCCCGTCTCCAACGAGCTGTTCTGGGCCGAGAAGGGCAAGGGCGCCTATCTGAACGACCGGCGCCTGCGCGTGGCGGCGCGGACCAAGCTGATGGAGGCCGTGCTGGCCACCGGCATCCCCTTCGCGGGGCGCACCGGCCACGCCCAGTTCCTGAAGGAGCTGCACCAGCTCACCCAGCGCATCTCGGGGGTGCGGCGGTTCGGCTCGGCGGCGCTGGACCTGGCCTGGACCGCGGCCGGCCGCTTCGACGGCTACTGGGAGCGCAACCTCTCGGCCTGGGACATCGCCGCGGGCGGGCTGCTGATCACCGAGGCGGGCGGCAAGATCACCTCGGCCGACGGCGGCCAGTTCGACCCGCGCGAAGGCACGGTGCTGGCCTCGAACGCGGAGCTGCACCCCCAGATCCTGGAGCTGCTCAGGGCGGCGCAGAGCTGAGCCTCAGAGCAGGGTCCTCTGCGAGGCCGCAACCTGCTCGACCTGGAGCGATCCGGCCGGCCCCGGGACCAGCAAGGGCGCCGCCTCGACCTCGGGGTCGAGCCACGCCGTCCATCGTTCGCGCGGCAGCACGATCACCTGGCGGTCGTGGTAGGGCTTCACGTCCGGCCCCGGCGCCGCGGTCAGGAGGGTGAAGCTCTCGGGCCAATCGCCTTCGGCCGGACGCCAGAGCCCGGCCATGCAGAGCCAGTCCTGCCCGGCCTCGGTGAAGCGCCAGCGGGTCTTGGGGTATATGCTCCCGGTGAACTCGAAGAAGCCGTCGGCCGGGACCAGGCATCGTCCCCGGCCGAACCGGCGGCCCTCCGAACGGAAATTGATCACCGGCGGGGCCCCCCGGGACGCGCCCGAGGGCGGATTTCGGCGCGCCGGGGCGAACCCCCACTTCAGCCGGGCCAGTTCGACCCCGCCCTCGGCCGCGCGGATGACGGGCGCCACGTCGGTGGGGCGCACCTGCTCGAGCGGCTCCAGGTTGGGCGCGGCCTCAGGGCCGGGCAGCACCACCGGCAGCTTCAGCTGGCTGAACTCGTCAACCAGCTGGCGGTAGGAAACCTTTTCGCTGTAGAGGTTGCACATCCAGACACGCCGAGGCGCGCCCGATCAGGTCGGACGCGCGCTCAACAACGCCGGAAACCGCAGCAGGGCAAGCCGGCCCGCGCAGGGCCGGCCGCCAGGCTCAGCCGCGCTCGCCGTCGGTGGAGCTGTGGTGGTGGTGGCGCCAGTGGTGCTCCCAGCCGCCCTCGTGGTGGTGGCGCCAGCCGCCGTGCCAGCCGCCCGGGCCGTGCTGGACGCAGCGGTCCTGGCCCGGATGCGAGCATGGCGGATAGGCCGGCGGCGGCCCGCCTTCGCGGGGATGCCAGGCCGGCTGGGCCGAGGCGGCGCCGGCGATGGCGCAGATGGCCGCGGCGGCGATCAGCATACGCTTCATGGTTCTCTCCCTGGACGCTATCCGGCGTCCCTGAACAGCACACTATAGCGCCCTGGTTCGGTCTTGCGCACCTCACTGCACGCGACGCGAGAGCTTGCGCGCCAAAGAAGAAGGGCGGGACCCTTGCGGACCCCGCCCTCCAGCAACGCAACTGGGCCGTCTGGACTAGAAGTCCATGTCACCCATGCCGCCGCCCGGCATGGCCGGGGGGGGCGAGCTCTTCTTCGGTGCTTCGGCCACCGCCGCTTCGGTGGTGATCAGCAGGCCGGCCACCGAGGCGGCGTCCTGCAGGGCCGTGCGGACCACCTTGGCCGGGTCGATGACGCCGGCCTGGACCATGTCCACATACTCCTCGGTCTGGGCGTTGAAGCCGAAGGTGTTGGAGCTGTTCTCCATCACCTTGCCGACCACGATGGAGCCTTCCACGCCGGCGTTCTCGGCGATCTGGCGGATCGGGGCCTGCAGCGCGCGCCGCACGATGGCGATGCCCGCGTCCTGATCGGCGTTGTCGCCCTTCAGGCTGTCGAGCGCCTTGGAGGCCTTCAAGAGGGCGACGCCGCCGCCGGCCACGATGCCTTCCTCGACCGCCGCGCGGGTGGCGTTGAGGGCGTCGTCGACGCGGTCCTTCTTCTCCTTCACTTCGACTTCGGTCGACCCGCCGACCTTGATGATCGCAACGCCGCCGGCCAGCTTGGCCAGCCGTTCCTGCAGCTTTTCCTTGTCGTAGTCGGAGGTGGTGTCCTCGATCT